>NZ_JAKUKD010000003.1:0-72711 GCF_024197625.1 Shewanella sp. KJ2020
ACGATTATTCACTGCGAAGGTGAAAGTTATCGTCGTAAAACGGCCCTGAGTAAGGGCGATTAAAATTCGGTATCAACCGGCCAAGATAATTGTCGGAAAACCGGCCAAGATAATTGACGCTAGATATTGCCCACAGATAAGGCTTCGACATCCTGTAAAAATGCGGTTGCTGTTATCATTTTTACCTCATTTTTTGGGGGAGTGTTATTAGTGCTTCTAGGGTGAGCTTTTTAGGTATAAGTCTGTTATTAATCATATTTAACCAAACAATTTGCGAGCTGTTTTCTGGGCCAATACTAATGTGGATGGGTTTGTCATCGCCATAATAATAAAGTCGATCAAAGGGCAAATGGCTCGCGACCCAAATAGCGACTGCTTGCGATGAGGTGTTGTTTATCCGTAAATCCATTGCAGCACCGAGGCGAGGGCAGATAGGCTTGCCCTTGGAATTGAGCTCATAGGCAGCATGTTGATCTAACGCTGGGGCGATTCTTGGGGAAGCATTTTTGCGGATTAAACTTCTAAGTTGTTGCCCACAAAATCCAAACGTGAGTTGTACTGGGCCAAAGTGGTCGGTAATGGGGTCGAGTATATCTTGCGCGAGTTTTTGGTAGGCTTCCCAGCTTTGTGTTTGCATGGGCAGGTTATCGCATTTGGCCTTGTGCCAGGTTTCGCCACAGTGAAATAAATCTCTAAATCGATAGTAATGGCTACAGTATTCATCAAGTTTTTCATTTAGCGTTTGAAGTGATATCTCACTTTTCAATTGCTGGGTCACGGTGATTAGTCTGTTGTTTTATTCCTTTGCTATCAGAATCAATGTTGCGGATTAATTTTGCAAACATCTTTTCAAATTTAGGTCATTTCTTATGCCATTTATCTTTATTAGAACGGAGATAAAGTTACAATTAATGTCCAAACTTGAAAAATTTTGTTGAATTAACGGAAAATTCAACTAATGATAATTAGTTTTAAATACAAAGAGTTAATAAATCAATCCTGTTCTTTGATTAGGAACCCGCTTGGAGGCGTATCTTATTGTTCTCCATACGGATTATGATGATGGAATAAAGTAATGCTTAAGGTAATGCCAATTGTAATGCTAAAATTTTAAACTTTATATTTATATTTTATTATCAATAGATTAAGTTGTGAAGTGGACTCCCTCTCTCACCGCCAAATTAAAGCAAAGGGAATCAGTATCTTACTGGTTCCCTTTGTTGTTTTGGGACCAATTGGGGACCATTTCAGCGTTTTTTAGTCCGCTTATGTCCGCATAAAGCCCATCATTTCAGATATACGACTTGCCATGCGTTGCGAGTCTTTGGGGATCCATTTGCCGTAATGCTTCTTGATCATGGTGGCATCACTATGACCAAGTTGGCGCGCTACCCATTCAAGTGGAACGTAGTTTGAAAGTAACTGACTAGCGAAAGTGTGGCGGTTTTGATTGGGCCCACGGTGTCGCAACTTGGCGTGCTTAAGTATGCTGGTAAACCAGCGGCGCACGGAATTGTCATACCACGGTTCATTACTTTTACCGTTCAGGAAAACCAAACGGATGCTTTCTTGCCTGCTGGTGATATTGTCCCGTTGCTTCACGCCCTGCTCAGCTGAGCCAAACATGATTGAATATTTTATTTGGCGCTTTTATAGGACCCAAAAGTACGATGACTCTGGTACGTTCATGTTCCTTAGTTCTCCGTCCCATCAATCCCTTTTTTACAGCAAAATCAGCAGATTTTTACTCTTCAAATAACAGAGTGACTTAATAATTTAATAATAAAAATCCAAAGCTTGTATGGAATTAAAGTAAAGGTATTCTTCGGTTTTTAGTTCGTATGTATGAGAAAGCGATTTATAAAATAATCGCTCGAATTTTGATTGGGAGAGTAGGTGATATTCTGCTATGGGATCTATCGGTGTAGCCCCAATAAATATTGGGCTACACCGATAAAGTCAGTCTATTTTTTGACAAGACTTAAAGTACTTTAGCGATTGATTGGGCTAAATAGTCAACATTGTCTTCACTGATCCCGGCGATGCTGATGCGGCTTGAGCCTACCATATAGATGCTGAATTCTTTTTGCAGGCGCGCCACTTGCTCTGGATTCACCCCGAGGAAGGAGAACATGCCTTTTTGGCGGGCGATAAAGCTAAAGTCCCGGTCCACGCCATTGGCTTTGAGTTTATCCACTAAAATGGAACGGTTACCATTGATACGATCGCGCATGACTTTTAATTCATCAAGCCATTCTTGGGTTAATTCTTTTGATCCTAAAATCGTCTCAACAATGGCGGCTCCGTGGGCAGGTGGCATAGAGTAGAGGCAACGAACCACATAAAGCAGTACCGATTGCGCGATATTGGCGGTATTGGCATCTTTAGCAATCACAGAGCAAGAACCAATACGCTCACGGTACAAACCGAAGTTTTTCGAGCATGAGCTGCAGAGGATCATATTGTCGACCGCTGCCGCCATTTGGCGTACGCCATAGGCATCGATATCTACGCCATCACCAAAGCCTTGGTAGGCCATATCAATCAGTGGGGTAAAACCTTGATCTTTGGTCAGGGCAACCACTTTATCCCATTGCTCTGTGGTGAAATCCATTCCGCTGGGGTTATGGCAACAGGCGTGGAATAATACCACATCATCAGGACTCACTTGCGATAATGCAGCGAGCATCTCATCAAATTTCAATGATTTGCTATCGTAATCATAATAAGGATAGGTTTTAACGGTAATCCCCGCCGCTTCGAATAATCCTGTGTGATTTGCCCACGTTGGGTCGCTCACCCATAACACCGCATTCGGGTTACAGCGTTTGATAAAGTCACCCGCGACACGCAAAGCGCCTGTACCACCTGGGGTAGAAACTGTGCGGATACGATTAGCGATAATGGCGCTGTGGCCAGCACCAAAGGCTAATTCAGTCATTAAGGTGTTGAATTGTGGTGAACCCGTTGGGCCGATATACACTTTGGTGGTTTCGGTATCGAGACGGAATTTTTCGGCTTTTTTGACGCAGTTAAGGATGGGAGTATGGCCAGCGGGATCTTTATAAACCCCTACACCTAAATCCACTTTTTGTGGATGAGTGTCTTCGCGGTACTGAGTCAGCAAGCCAAGGATAGGATCTGCAGGCATTGCGGTAAGTTTATTAAACATAGCTCCATCTACCTTTCTGGTTGTATAGCAATCGTGATTTTCGGTTCAGATCTGCATTATTTATCGTTTGAGGCCTAGAATAGCGTGGAAAGGTAACGCTTTTAAAGTGAAAACTGTGATTAAACGCCAGTGAGCTTGGCAAAAAAGCCTGCCAAAAGTGCGATTAAATCATAAATTAACCGCTTAAATTTTGCATTTTTGTTATTTTGGCACTGACTTAAGTAAATAAAGCCACCCAAAAGGCATTTTTATCGAAAAAACGGTTGAATCCTTAGCGACAATCGGTAATTTTATAACAACGAAGCACCAACAGGGCCCCAATCTCCTTTTATTTGTAATTTTAACTTGACGCGCCGTAGCGTGAAGTTGCCATTTTGCCTATTCAGTCTGCGTGATCGTGATGATGACGCCCTCATTGAGAAAGAAGATTTATTCATGAAGCAATTACGTCTTGAACCTGTTGTGCAAGTCCGCGGTGAAATCAACATTCCCGGCTCAAAAAGTATTTCCAATCGTGCCCTTTTATTGGCGACCTTAGCCCAAGGCACGACCACACTCACCAATTTGCTCGACTCAGATGATATTCGCCATATGTTGGCCTCCCTCAAACAGTTAGGGGTGAACTTTCGTTTATCTGCCAATAACACTGTGTGTGAGTTAGAGGGGTTAGGCGGTGCTATTTCTGCGGCATCTGCACAGGAATTATTTTTAGGTAATGCGGGTACGGCAATGCGCCCCTTGTGCGCTGCTTTAACCTTAGGCCAAGGTGAATTTACCCTCACGGGCGAACCGCGTATGGAAGAGCGCCCGATTGGCGACTTAGTCGATGCCTTAAGGCAACTCGGTGCTAATGTTGTGTATCTTAAAAATGACGGTTTTCCACCACTGACCATTAATGCCACAGGCCTTAATGGCGGTGATGTTGAAATAGCAGGGGATTTATCAAGTCAGTTTTTAACGGCCTTATTGATGGTGGCGCCGCTTGCCAAGGGCAGCGTGAATATCCATGTCAAAGGCGAGTTAGTCTCTAAGCCTTATATCGATATCACCATCGCCTTGATGGCGCAGTTCGGCGTAACAGTTATCAACCATGATTATGCCCGATTTGAGATTATTGCAGGTCAGCGTTATATATCACCGGGTAAAGTACTGGTAGAAGGTGATGCGTCATCGGCATCCTATTTCCTCGCCGCAGGGGCGATTAAGGGCGGCGAGGTCAAAGTCACTGGTGTTGGCCGTTTGAGTATTCAGGGCGATGTGAAATTTGCCGATGTGCTGGAGAAAATGGGCGCCGATATTGAGTGGGGCGATGACTATATTATCGCCCGAGGCTCGCCATTAACGGCAGTCGATTTAGACATGAACCACATTCCCGATGCGGCCATGACCATTGCAACGGCCGCGTTATTTGCCAAAGGCACGACGGTTATTCGCAATATTTACAATTGGCGCATTAAAGAGACAGACCGGTTAGCGGCGATGGCAACGGAGCTGCGAAAAGTGGGCGCTGAGGTAGAAGAGGGTAACGATTACATCAAAATTACGCCACCTGCCGTCATACATACGGCTGAAATTGATACCTATAACGATCACCGTATGGCCATGTGTTTTTCTATGCTCGCATTTGCCGATTGCGGTATTACTATCAATGATCCTGGTTGCACATCTAAGACCTTTCCGGATTATTTTGTGCAATTTGCAAGCCTTCAATCCTAACTTGCCCAGTCTGACTAAAACCAAATTTGTCTCCCTTCGAAGATGAAGCCGTATTCGTGCGGCTTCTAATCTTCATAAAAAATCCACGGATTTTGTTTATCTTTTGTTGTACAATGCGGCGCGCTCATTTTCGGGGCTCATTTGATGAACTCACGGATGATGATTATTTTTTGCGGAGGAATGTATGTCTGAACGGGCTCCTGTAGTCACAATCGACGGCCCAAGCGGTGCTGGTAAAGGAACAATAAGCCAATTATTGGCACAGCATTTAGGTTGGCAACTGCTTGATAGTGGCGCTATTTACCGAGTTCTTGCGCTTGCCGCAATTCATCACAATGTTGAATTGGAAAATGAAGAATCCGTCACACTGCTCGCGGCACATCTTGATGTGAAATTTTTAACGGGCAATGAGAAAGATCCAGTTCAAGTGATATTGGAAGGTGAAGATGTCACGAGTGCGATTCGCACCCAAGAGTGCTCTAATGCTGCCTCTATAGTCGCAGCATACCCACGGGTCAGGGAAGCATTATTACGCCGTCAACGTGCCTTTAGAACGGCACCGGGATTAATTGCCGATGGCCGCGATATGGGGACTGTGGTTTTCCCTACCGCACCGGCAAAATTATATTTAACTGCATCGGCAGAGGAGCGGGCTCAAAGACGCTATAATCAGTTGCAGGACAAGGGCTTCGATGTTAATATCGAGCGCCTTTTAAGTGAAATTATCGAACGTGATGAACGTGATATGAATCGTCCGGTGGCTCCTTTAGTCCCCGCCGAGGATGCGCTCGTTATCGATACTAGCGGAAAAGGCATCAACGAAGTGCTTGAGCTCGCGCTCAATCACATCAACCAAAAGTTATCCAGTGCTAACTAAGGTTATTCTCTGGGTAGGTATTCGTATTATGGACGATACGGATAATTAGACTGACTCCACGTCCAGGACGGGCTGTGGTTTATTAAAGAAAGTAACCTAAACATGACTGAATCTTTTGCTGATCTATTTGAACAATCCCTTCAAACTCTGGAATTCCGTCCAGGTTCTATCGTTCGTGGTACTGTTGTTGCCATCGAAAACGGTATGGTACTGGTTGACGCAGGTCTGAAGTCTGAAAGCCCAATCCCAGCTGAACAATTCAAAAACGCTCAAGGCGTTTTAGAAATCGCCGTTGGTGATGAAGTTGACGTAGCTCTTGACTCTGTTGAAGACGGCTTCGGTGAGACTCAACTGTCTCGCGAAAAAGCGAAACGTCATGAAGCTTGGATCGTTCTGGAAAAAGCTTACGAAGATGCTGAAACTGTAATCGGTATCATCAATGGTAAAGTGAAAGGCGGTTTCACTGTTGAATTAAACGGTATCCGTGCCTTCTTACCAGGTTCTCTAGTTGACGTGCGCCCAGTTCGCGACACCGCTCACTTAGAGTACAAAGAATTAGAATTCAAAGTTATCAAACTTGACCAGAAGCGTAACAACGTTGTTGTTTCTCGTCGTGCAGTTATCGAATCAGAAAGCAGCGCTGAGCGTGATGCACTGTTAGAAAACCTGCAAGAAGGTCAAGCAGTTAAAGGTATCGTTAAGAACCTGACTGACTACGGTGCATTCGTAGATTTAGGTGGTGTTGACGGTCTGCTACATATCACTGATATGGCGTGGAAACGTGTTAAACACCCATCTGAAATCGTCAATGTTGGCGACGAAATCAACGTTAAAGTGCTGAAGTATGACCGTGAGCGTACTCGTGTGTCTTTAGGTCTGAAACAACTTGGCGAAGATCCATGGTTAGAAATCAGCAAGCGCTACCCAGAAAACACTAAGTTAACTGGTCGCGTAACTAACCTGACTGACTACGGTTGTTTCGTTGAAATCGAAGAAGGCGTTGAAGGTCTGGTTCACGTTTCTGAAATGGATTGGACTAACAAGAACATTCACCCATCTAAAGTGGTTAACTTAGGTGACGAAGTTGAAGTTCTGGTTCTGGACATCGATGAAGAGCGTCGTCGTATTTCTCTAGGTCTGAAGCAATGTAAGACCAACCCATGGGATGACTTCGCAACTCGTTACAACAAAGGCGACAAGGTTTCTGGTAAGATCAAGTCAATCACTGACTTCGGTATCTTTATCGGTCTTGACGGCGGTATCGATGGTTTAGTTCACCTGTCTGACATTTCTTGGAACGGTACTGGCGAAGACGCAGTTTCTGAATACAAGAAAGGCGATGAAATCCACGCAGTGGTTCTGTCTGTAGACCCAGAGCGTGAGCGCATCAGCTTAGGTGTTAAGCAAACTGAAGATGATCCATTCAACGCTTATTTAGCTGACAAGAAGAAAGGTACTATCGTAAACGGTACTGTTTCTGCTGTTGATGCTAAAGGTGTGACTGTGGAACTGGCTGACACTGTTGAAGGTTACATCCGTGTAGCTGACATCAGCCGTGAGCGCATCGAAGATGCATCTACTGTTTACAATGTAGGTGACGCTATCGAAGCTAAGTTCATGGGTGTTGACCGTAAGAACCGTTCTATCAGCCTGTCAATCAAAGCGAAAGACGAAGCTGAAGAAAAAGAAGTAATGGCGACCTTGAATAAACAAGAAGACGCTGTTATTAGTAATGCAATGGCTGAAGCGTTTAAAGCAGCTCGCAAATAATCGCCTGTTGTTAGAGGGTGGTTCGCCACCCTTTATAGGTGACTGTGTTTGGCTTGATAATAGGGGATAGCTAGGATGACAAAATCCGAACTGATCGAAAAACTCGCCACCAGGCAGTCGCAGCTGTCGGCGAAGGAAGTTGAAAGTGCAATCAAAGAGATGTTGGAGCAAATGGCAACAACATTAGAAAGCGGTGACCGTATTGAGATCCGTGGCTTTGGTAGTTTCTCGCTTCATTATCGTGCGCCGCGTACTGGCCGCAATCCAAAGACAGGTTCATCTGTCGAATTGGAAGGCAAATACGTCCCGCACTTTAAGCCAGGCAAAGAACTGCGCGAGCGCGTTGACGCCGTTAATGTGTGATTGACCGCATAGTGAAAAGCCTCCGTTAGGGGGCTTTTTTATATCTATTGCAAGGCAAAGCTGGTCAGCCCAGTGAATTTCTTGGATAATCAGAAAATTGAAACGCGTTTAGGGAGTGCAGCGTGAAATCTTTTGTGGTGACTGTCCTTGTGGCACTGTTATTTATTCTGGCATTAATCTTTGGTGCACGTAATGAGCAAATGGTGACGATCAGCTATTTTGTGGCCCAAGGTGAATATCGTCTACCCGTAGTATTAGCGATTGTTTTCTTTGCTGGCTTTATGCTGAGTTGGTTATTTGCTTGCTATTATATTGTGAGACTGAAACTGACTTTAGCAGCAACCCAAAAGAAGTTAAATGTGCAACTTGCTAAAATGCCCCAGGACGTAGACGCCTAATATGCTTGAGATCCTCTTTCTGCTGCTTCCGATTGCTGCCGGTTACGGTTGGTATATGGGGCGGCGGAGCATAAGGCAAAATCAAACTAATCAGCGTAAGCAACTAAGCCGTGATTATTTCACTGGCCTTAATTTCCTGTTGTCTAACGAGTCAGACAAAGCGGTTGATTTATTTATCAGCATGCTCGATGTTGACGATGAAACTATCGACACTCATCTGTCCTTAGGCTCACTTTTTCGTAAACGCGGCGAAGTCGACCGCTCCATCCGTATCCACCAAAACCTGATCGCTAGGCCAACGCTCACCAATGAGCAGCGCGATATTGCCATGATGGAATTGGGCAAAGATTATTTGGCGGCGGGATTTTACGACAGGGCGGAAGAAATTTTTATCAACTTGGTTAGCCAAGACGATCACAGTGAAGAGTCTGAAACCCAGCTAATCGCTATCTATCAAGTGATTAAGGAATGGCAAAAGGCTATCGATATCACTAAGCGCTTAAGCCGCAAACGCCAGCAAACGTTAAAGCCCATCATAGCCCACTTTTATTGCCAGCTCGCCGATGAAGCCAATGATGATGTAGAGAAGATTAAACTGCTACAGCAAGCACTTAAACAAGATCCTAAGTGTGGCCGGGCCTTACTCACACTCGCCAAAAAATTCCTCGATATTCAAGATTATCCACAGTGCAAAGCCATGCTAGCGGCACTTAAAAAAGCGGATATTGAACTCTTTGCCGATGCCCTGCCGACGGCGAAACAAGTGTACCGCGATACCCAAGATAAAGAGGGCTATCAGGAATTACTGGCGGGCGCCATGGCTGAAGGCGCTGGCGCATCTGTGGTGGTGGCGCTAGCCCAACATATGATAAGCCTTGATGAGCTAAAAGCTGCCGAAAACATGGTCCTCGATGCGCTGTATCGTCATCCGACGATGAAAGGCTTTCAGCATCTGATGCAGATGCATTTGCGTCAGGCCGAAGAAGGGCAGGCTAAGCAAAGTTTAACTATGCTAGAGCAGCTGGTTGAGCAACAAATTAAATTCCGTCCAAGCTACCGTTGTAAGGAGTGTGGTTTTCCTTCCCATGCGCTTTACTGGCATTGTCCTTCCTGTAAAAACTGGGGCAGTATTAAACGGATCAGAGGTTTAGACGGCGAATAACCTTTTGAAATACCTAGTTAGTGTAACCCCGTTGGAGAGATGATGACGACTAAACCTATCCTCGTAGCGCTTGATTACGATAATAAAAACCACGCTTTACAACTGATAGACAAACTCGATCCCAACATGTGCCGCCTTAAAGTCGGCAAAGAAATGTTTACTCTGTTTGGCCCGCAACTGGTGAAAGATATCCATGATCGCGGTTTTGATTTGTTCCTCGATTTGAAGTTTCACGATATTCCCAATACTGTCGCTAAAGCCGTAGCGGCTGCCGCTGAGCTTGGCGTTTGGATGACAAACGTGCATGCTAGCGGTGGTTTAGCCATGATGGAAGCGGCAAAAAAGGCTTTAGTTCCCTACGGTAAAGATGCACCAATGCTGATCGCCGTGACGGTATTGACCTCTATGAGCGATGAGGATCTTAAATTGATAGGCATCGATGTGCCTGCCTTTGAGCATGTTCAGCGTTTAGCTAAGCTGACCAAACAAGCAGGCCTTGATGGTGTGGTTTGTTCGGCTCAAGAGGCGAGTGTACTTAAGTCATTATTAGGTCAAGATTTTAAACTTATCACCCCAGGTATTCGCCCAGTGGGCAGTGATGCTGGCGATCAACACCGAGTGATGACACCACCAGAGGCGCTGGCTGCCGGTTCTGATTACCTAGTCATCGGCCGCCCCATCACCAAAGCCGCCGATCCATTAGCAGCATTGCAAGCGATTTATCAATCATTGGCATAGAATAATAAATCACTCCTAGAGTGCTTATCTCACTGTTCACGGAGAACGCCCATGTTTAATGCTACGATGTTTAACTATCAGGGTAAGAATGTTGTCGTTGTCGGTGGTACCAGTGGGATAAATCTGGCGATTGCCATTGCGTTCGCACAGGCTGGCGCCAATGTCGCAGTCGCGAGTCGCAGCCAAGATAAAATTGATGCCGCGGTATTGCAGTTGCAACAGGCTAATCCTGACGGTATTCATTTAGGGGTGAGTTTTGATGTGCGCGATCTTAGCGCCCTTGAAATCGGTTTTGATAAAATTGCTGCTGAGTTTGGTTTTATCGATGTGTTGGTCAGCGGCGCGGCGGGTAATTTCCCCGCCAGCGCGGCTAAGCTTTCGGCCAATGGATTTAAGTCGGTGATGGACATTGATTTGCTTGGCAGTTTTCAAGTGCTAAAGCAGGCGTACCCTTTGCTGCGTCGCCCCAATGGCAATATTATCCAGATTTCGGCGCCGCAGGCTTCGATTGCTATGCCAATGCAAGTACATGTATGTGCAGCAAAAGCGGGTGTGGATATGCTGACGCGAACCTTAGCCTTAGAGTGGGGCTGTGAGGGGCTAAGGATTAATTCGATTATGCCTGGCCCCATCGCGAACACTGAAGGCTTTAATCGCCTTGCACCCAGCGCCGCATTACAGCAAAAGGTTGCCCAATCCGTTCCATTAAAACGCAATGGTGCAGGTCAGGATATTGCCAATGCCGCGTTATTCTTAGGCTCTGAATTAGCATCCTATATTACGGGTGTTGTGCTGCCAGTTGATGGCGGTTGGTCACTTGGCGGTGCCAGTATCGCGATGACAGAGCTTAGCGAATTGGCCGCAAAAATGTAGTTTGGTTTTAGATATTTGATATTAAAATTTAACACTTTGATTTTATAGATAGATTAAGTAGGTAATGATCCATGGCTAACGCATTACAAGAGCAGCTACTTAAAGCTGGGCTTGCCAGTAAACAAAAGGTTCGCGACGTTAAGACCCAAAAACGCCGTGACAAAAAATCCCGAATAGACGATGGCTCAAGTGCTTTTAAGCAAGAAGTGGCCGAGCAAAAACGGCTTCAGGCGGAAAAAGATAAAGCGCTAAACGAGCAACGTTTTGCAGAGGCATCCGAGCGTGGACAGGTGCGCGGTTTAATCACTGAGTTCACTAAGTCTGCGATTAAGATCCCAACTTATGCCGAAGTGAAGTTTAACTATACCCTTGATAATAAAATCTATTCTTTGTACATAGATGAAAAACTACAGGCTGAATTGCTCAAAGGGCAGTTAGGTATAGTGCGTTACGAAGATAAGAGTTACTTAGTGCCCCATAAGTTAGCCGAACGGGTCAAACTGCTGGTGCCACAGTGGTGTGGTTATCTGTGGCAACAGGATGAATCTAAAGCTGTAGTGGTTGAAGATGACCCCTATGCGGATTATGCGATCCCCGACGATTTAATGTGGTAATTGCTCCAAGCCTGTGAGCTACCGCCGCGACAATCTTGTGGTAAAGCTTATAAAATAGAGACCCTTAAGTTCAAGCTTAAGGGTTTTTTATGGGTTGAATTTGTACTTTGTTCACGTACCTTCATATTATTCGCGGCTGTATTTGTAATGAGATTGTGTTCTACAGTGAACTGGTATAAATTAAAACAACTGTTTTAATCCTACGTTTAAGAGTCTACCAATGAACCCTTATCAAGCCCCGTTAACGGATATGCGTTTCCTACTGGAACAGGTATTTGATGCCCCTAACACTTGGGCACAATTGCCTGAAATTGCTGAAATGGTCGATATTGACACGGCTAATGCCATTCTTGAAGAAGCCGCCAAGATCAGCAGTGAGTTGATCCATCCGCTGAACCGGACGGGCGATGAGCAGGGCGTGTTGCATCAAGATAATCAAGTGATTACCCCTGATGGCTACAAAGCCGTTTATGAGCAGTATTCCCAGGGCGGTTGGGTTGGTTTATGTGGCGATCCTGAATTTGGCGGCATGGGGATGCCGAAGATGCTGGGGATCTTAGTCGATGAAATGGCCTACAGTGCCTGTAATGCGTTTACGCTGTATGGCTCCTTAACTGCAGGTGCGGCGTTATGTATCAATGCCCACGGCAGTGAAGCATTAAAACAAGCTTATTTGCCTAAGTTATATTCCGGCGAATGGGCGGGCGCTATGGATATGACAGAGCCGCAAGCGGGTTCTGATCTACGTAATATTCGCACCCGTGCTTTACCGCAGGATGATGGCAGTTATTCCATCACGGGCAGCAAGATTTTTATTACGGGTGGCGATCATGATTTAACTGAAAACGTCATCCACTTAGTGCTTGCCAAGTTACCGGATAGCAAAGGGATTTCACTCTTCCTTGTGCCTAAAATATCGGTGAATGCCGATGGCAGCTTAGCCAATGCCAATGGAGTATCAGTGGGGTCTATCGAGCACAAGATGGGCCTTAAAGGTTCAGCAACTTGCGTGATGAACTTTGATAATGCCCAAGGTTTCTTGATTGGCGAGCCCAATCGCGGCCTAGTATGTATGTTTACTATGATGAACTACGAGCGTTTAGCGATTGGTATTCAAGGGTTAGGCAGTGCGCAGGCGGCATATCAGATGGCAGCCGATTACGCGAAAGAGCGAAATCAAGGTGTTGCCGCTGGCGGTTCGCCGACGGGCAGCGATTCTGATCCTATTATCGTTCACGGTGATGTACGCCGCATGTTGTTGACCATTCGCGCGATGACAGAGGCAGGTCGTGCTTTGTCTGTGTTTACTGGACAACAGTTGGATCTAGCTAAATATGCCCAAGATGAAGTGAAGGCCAAAGCGGCGCGCTATGTGGGCCTATTAACGCCAGTAGCAAAGGCATTTTTAACCGACCGTGGTCTAGATGCGACGATCATGGCACAGCAAGTCTTTGGTGGACATGGTTATATCCGTGAAACGGGCATTGAGCAATTAGTCCGTGATACCCGTATTGCACAGATTTATGAAGGCACCAATGGTATTCAAGCCATCGATTTCCTCGGCCGTAAAGTTACGGGTGATAATCTTGCCGCCTTGAAGGAATTTGTGGCGGACTTGAAGTCACAAATGCGCTCATTCACCCAAGTTGATGCGGTGAAAGTGGCGGCAGTATGTGCGCGTTTAGATGCATTAGTGATCGTCGCCGAGTCAGTCAATGAGCACAAAGTGGCTCAGCCTGCGCTGATCAATGCCTGCGCGGTCGACTTTTTAGATGCCTTTGGTTATACCCTCTATGGTTTCTATTGGTTGGCTATGGTTGATAAAGCCGCTGCCCATGAGGATAAAACCTTCGCCGAGCAGAAAACCTATTTGGCTAAGTTCTATTTTGATAAGTTATTGCCTAAAGCGGATTATCACTTAGCTCAAGTGCGGGCTGGGGATACAAGCACTATGGCGATGCCTGCGGTCTTGTTCTAATTTTTCATTTTGTCCCGTCCTAAGATAGGTTGACAGTTTTTAGGCCAGCTCCAGTAGCTGGCCTTTTCTATTGTGCACCTGATTAGGGGTTGCCATATTCAAACTCAGATGCGGTCTCATATCGTTGTATATTGCTATCGATTCTCTAACAAGTATCTTCAGCTCCGCAAATGTCCTACATCGGTGCAGTAAAAACTCCTGCTTCAGTATGCCATTCACTCTTTCTGCTAATGCATTTTGGTAGCAATCATAACCATCCGTCATTGACGGCTGGATTTGGCTCGCCTGAAGCGCATTCTGATAAACTGCTGAGCAGTATTGTAAGCCTCTGTCTGAGTGATGCACCGCGTTGCCAATATAGCGTTTATCTTTTATGGCCATTTTTAACGCTTTCACCACACTCTCGGCTTTCATGTCTTTACTCACGTGATGACCGACTATCTTACGAGAACTCGCATCGGTGACCAGTGACAGGTAGTGCACACCTTGGTCTGACTCAAGATAGGTGATATCGCTGACCAGTACATGCCCTGCATCATGTAGTCCTTCCTCTTTCAGCAGATTAGAATGCTTCTTCATCCAGTGTTTGCTGAACGTGGTTTTTGTGTAGCTTTTCTTCGGTTTAACCAGCAAACCTTCACTTCTCAAATAGGTAAAGAACCCATCTCGCCCGAGTTTAATATCGTGTTCAACCAGCTTGGATTTTATCAACGAGTAGAGCTTACGGGCCCCTAACCTTGGCATATATTTACGCCAGTACTGGACCCAGTCTTTGATGACCGATAGCTCAGCTCTACGACGTTCCATTCGAGCAACTGCCTGATAAATACCTTGCCTCGACATACCCGCAGCACGACATGCGGCTGCGAGGTTTATTTCTCCGTTGCCTTTTGCTTGCCAGACGTACCGGATAAGTACTTTTTTTTGAGGCCAGCTCCATATTCATTGTCCATGATATCAACCATGCCATTGAGGATTTGGTTGCGCAGTTTCTCTTCTGCTAACTCACGTTCAAGGCGCTTGATCGTTTCGGCAGGGGTTTCTTTTGACTTAGGCATAAGGGGATGCTGAAAAGGTTTCGACCAATCGAGTCTACCATGTTTTCGAAGCCAAACGAGTACGGTTGAACGGCCTTGAATACCAAAACGGCCTTGGGCTTGTTTGTACGTCATTTCGCCTTTTTCAACACGCTCTACAACGCCTAATTTAAAGGCTAAGGTGTAATCTCGTTGTGTGCGCTTACGGCTTGAGTTAATTGATGTTGTCATAAAGAAGTCCTCTTTATGTCAACGTATTTCAGGACGGGACATTTATTCATAAAAAAGCACTGAGTAATCAGTGCTTTTTTATTGCGTTATTGGCGATAGTCGCGGTCGTTAATGGCTCAGCTTCATGGTATTAGCATCGGTTTGGCTTGCGGTGTTTACCTGCGCCGCTGGGGGGATTTCTCTTAACAGTGTGGTGAGAAAACTGGCGCTAAAGGCGGGCTTATTTGATTTGTTAGACTCCGGAGCTATGCCATTTTCGAGCACCACAAATAAAATGTCCTGCTGCTGAGGTAAGCGAATAAACCCCGCTAAATTTGCCACCCCCTGCATTGACCCTGTTTTGGCGAAGATAAGGTTTTTCAGGGGCGGCTTGGTATAGCCTTGGCGATATTTAAGAGTACCACTCACACCCGCCTGGGGCAGACTCGCAATGAGCCCACTGAAACGTGCATCCCTGTGTATTAGACTCAGTACATCGGCGAGTTGCCTAGCATTCAATAGGTTATACCGTGATAGACCAGAACCATCGACAATATTGGCACTCGATAAATCCACACCTAAATCGGTTAGAATGTGCTTCATCGCCGCGGCGCCATGGGTAAAACTGCCTTGGGTGCGATAATAGGTTTTGCCCACTTGCTTAAAAAGACTATCGGCGATCAAATTATCCGATTTAAGCAGCATAGTTGTTAGCAATTCAGGTAAGGGAGCTGAGCTATGGCTGGCAATCAGTTTTGCTTTTGGTGGAATATGCTCCCCGACTTGGACTTTGCCAGCAACCGTTACTTCGCCCTTAAGCATGGCGCTGAGCGTATCCTTGGCAAATTTCTCAGGATCGCTCACGGCGATAGCGAGGGGAATGGCCTCACTGCCAGGATAGCAGCCACGCAAATGATACTGGTTCTGTCCTAGGCGCACGAGATCGAGCTGACAAAAATCGCGATTGGCCTGTTGATCGAATACGGCATCGCTGCTCACTTTGACCCCATAACTTGCAGCACGGAGTTTGACCATAGCAGTTTGTGTTGCACTGCTTGGGATGAACTGACCGTAAACGCAATTTTGGTTGATAATATAGCTAGAGACGGGGGCGGCAAAACAAATGCCCAAATCGTCCCATACCCAGCCAGGTGCTTGAAGTTGTTCCTGTTTATCGCCAATCAAATATAAATGACCCTCGATACGAGTGATCCCCTGTTTGGCTAAACTCGCAAAAATCCCCTTAAGATCTGCCTGCGTTAATGTGGGATCGCCATTAAAACGTAAATAAACACTGCCCGCGATATGGCCATGGCGAATGGGGGCATCGCTCCACAGTTCGGTGACATAACGGAACTCTGGGCCAAGTGCCGCCATAGCCGTGACGGCCGTCAGTACTTTCTGTGTGCTGGCGGGGATCAATAAGGTATCTGGCTGATGGCTGTAAATGAGTTGATTGTTGGCTAAATCAATGGCCATTATTGCGGTTTGCGAATGGCGCGGACTGATGTCTGCCATTTGTTTAGCAAAGAGGGTCGAGTTTTCAGGGGGCAGAGTCTCGGCTTGCAAGCCTAGGGTTGCCAGTAGCAAGCTAACGTAAAGCGTCGTTTTTAAGCTATCCATGTGAGGGTTTAGCCTGAGTATCAAAGTTAATGTTCATTATTTCCGTCATCTTTCTCCATAAGACGATACAACCTTAGGGTGACAAATAACACTAAACCAATAAACAGTGGCAGGATCAATAACCCGAGTTGGGTTTTGAAATGGAAAATCCCCCAAGCCAAGATAAGCGTCAGTGCGAGTGTAAGCAGAATTTTTTTATTCTTCATAGTCTCTATCATTCATAGTAACTGTCTGAGTAACCATAGGTGTTTTAGTTTACGCTAAAACAGTCGACAGGGGATGGGGCAAAACCCAAGAAGCTAGATTTTGTGATTCATGTGTCATTTACGGTTCTTTTAGCCATAAATGCGTCACTTTTGCCCGTTAGCTTCGGCATTAAATCGTTTCAGGTCAAATTACCAGCAAAACAGGTGCGTTTCAGTGGGCTTTTCGCGAAAAGTCTTGCCGAGACGCAGTGAAGTCGGTAATTTCTACCCCTTACGATTTTAGGATCTCAGGTAACCACTAAACCATGCCTCATATTAGTATGCGCGGCTTACCACAGGCAGTCGTTGCAGAGTTTAGCCAAGCATTACTGCAGTCTTTGGCGGCGATATGCAAAGGTAATGCTGAGAGTTTCACATTAGATTGGATCCCGAGTATCAGTTACCGTAATGGGAAAATTGATCAACGCTTCGTCCAAGTCGAGTTACTCTGGTTTCCGGTTGACCCAGATATCCATCTCAAAGTAGAACAAACGATCAGGCTGGCAGTGACAGAGGCCTATCCAGAATTAACTCATATTGCTGTGATGTTTTTGTCACTGACCCCAAGTGCTTCCTATCGGGGTGGTCAGCATGTATAAAGGAGGATTGCCTTGCTAGATAAGCTTGGTGGAATAGCCGTTCAACCCGAGGCTTTAACGTGGTTGCTTACGCCATGCCGATTTAAGGCAGAGTTACTCGCTCGCATCGAGAGTGCTAAAAACAGTATTTATATTGCTGCACTCTATTTAGAAGATGACGAAGCGGGCCGTGAGATTTTACAGGCCTTGATGGCTGCCAAAGCGCAAAATCCCGCATTAGATGTCAAGATCCTCGTCGATTTTCACCGGGCAAGACGTGGCCTAATTGGCCATAAAGGCGACAGCGGTAATTATCTTATGTATCGCCGCGTGATGGCCGAGGCTGAGTATCCTATCGATATTATGGGAGTGCCAGTTAAATCCCGTGAATTTATGGGCGTACTGCACCTTAAGGGCTTTATTATCGATGATGCGGTGATTTACAGCGGCGCTAGTCTTAACAATATTTACTTACAACAGAATGAGAAATATCGTTTCGACCGCTACCATGTGATTGAATCGGCCGAATTGGCCCGTAGTATGCGGGCGATGATCCAGCGCTATATTATCGCCGATCCCGCAGTGACGTCACTCACCCAGGATGCGCAGCAGGAAGTGCTACCGCCCAAAAACGATGTGCGTAGCTTTAAATTGCGTTTATCGGAAGCGGAATACGAATTTGCATCTACCCGTAGAGGCAATCGGATCACGCCTTTGCTGGGGTTAGGCCGCAAGAAAAACCTATTGAATAAAGTGGTAGTTGCTTTAGTCGAGGAGTCTAAAGACTCGCTATTTATCTGCACTCCTTACTTTAACCCCCCTTACATTTTAGTGCGTGCCTTAGCTAAGCATCTACGTAATGGCAAACGTATCGATATCGTTGTCGGCGATAAGACGGCGAACGATTTTTATATTCCGCCAGAGCAGGACTTCTCGACCATTGGGGCGCTGCCCTATATGTATGAGCAATCTTTGCGTAAGTTTGCCAAACGTCAGCAGTGGGCAATTGATAATGGCCAGTTGAATATCCATTTGTGGAAGCACGGCATCAACAGTTATCACCTTAAAGGGATCAGTGCAGACGGTAAAAAGCATTTGATCACAGGTTCCAATCTTAATCCTAGGGCGTGGGCGCTGGATCTGGAAAATGGCCTGTTGATCCACGATGAAACTGCTTGCTGGAAAGCGCAATTTGAAGCCGAGCAGGCACATATTCTTGAACACACACAGCGGTTATATCACTACAGCCAAGTGGATACGCTGCAAAGCTATCCTGCGCCAGTGAAAAAAATCATGACTCGTATTCGACGATTAAAAGCCGACTTTCTGTTAAGACGTATTCTGTAGCCTTAGACGATTAAAGAAAAAAGCCCACATAGTATAGTGGGCTTTTTAGTTTTTAACTTACTGATTTTGAGGCATTAGATTTTGATGGGTATCATTTTGGTCTTTAGCGTAATGAAGTGATGCTATCACGAGAATAACCATCATAGTACTTAGTAATCCAATACTTAATTGTCCTCCCATGGGCATGACTGACATGCTAAGCGCGGCAAGACCTGCGCCAAAATTCTGTAACCCACCCAGTAATGCCCCCGCAATACCCGCTTGACGCGGAAACGGTTCCAGTGCCGCAGAGGTGAGGGTAGGAAACAGCATACCTGCACCACTAAAAAATAATATAGAACCTACAAGTAAACTCCATGTGCTGACGAGCAGGAATATCCCAGGGATAAGCATAAATAAAGCCCCAGTCCCTAATAGTGCAACACCTTGATAAACAGTACGTTGTGTTTTAGTTTGCTTACCAGCAATCAAGGCTCCTAACAAATAGCCAGGAATAGGGGCCACAAAGTAACAACTCACCATAAAAGGCGGAAGCCCTAAATATTGACCGTAGAGTACACCTGCAATCGCTTCAAAAGCAGCAATACCTGCGAATGTGGCTATTAACGAAGACAGATAGGCTCTAAATCCTCTATGCCGTAGTACATGTCGATAGGACTCGATGATGGGGTTATGCTCACGTTTACCCGAAGGGAGGGACTCTTTAAATCCGACTAATAATAGTAACCACACAAATACGCCAAATCCTGCGAGTACCCAATAGACAGCTTGCCATCCAAAATAAGCGGCCATTATGCTACCCAAAAAGGGGGCAATGAGTGGGAGAAAAACCACGGCCATAGAGACATAACTATTAAATTTTACTAAGTTGTCACCAAAATAGTGATCCCGAGGAATACTACGACATAAGGCGCCTGCACTTGCGGTTCCTAAACCTTGGATCAAGCTTGCAAAGATAAGTTGATTAAAATGTTGAGCCTGTGCGGCCAAAAATGCCCCTAAGATAAAAATACCGATACCGATGAGTAAAGGTGTTTTACGCCCAATACGGTCAGACAAAGGTCCATACACAAATTGGAATAATCCATATGCAATAAGGTAACAGGCCATCACAGCCTGTAATTGACTGGCATCTACATTTAAGCTGAGGGCAATTTGCGGCAATGCGGGCACAAAAATGGTTTGTGCCATTTGGCCACAAGCCACCATAAATACCAGCATAAATATTAAGCTTACAGAAGAAGGTACTGAGTTTGACACGAAAGAGTGTTGAGCTTTGCCAGACATGAAATCGCCATAAAAAGAACATAAGTTAATGGCGCGCATCTTACGCGCTAAAAGAGGAACTTCAAGTATGAATCATGCTGATTTAGCACAATAATATTTTATGTTATGCATAAGTTTTTCTCTTCATTTTGGATTGTAAAGTTAAACTTACGTCGAGTTATTTGCTTGTTAATTGTGTGGGGTAATTGCAAATGTATTAATGTTTGGCTCAACTTTGATGAACCTATTTCCTTACAAGGGGATTTGTTTAAAACATTTGGTATCAAAACGCTAATGACAAACCAGTGGATAACATATTTGATACAAGGAAGTAATGCTAAAAATAGGGGTAAGCTACAAATAAAATAGGAGATCGTAAATAGACCGATCTCCTTTAATGCTAAACGGATGCTACTTTTGCAATTTTTCTATGCCAGTTAAAATTTGATAACCCACAGTCACCCGTGGTGGAACGGGATAATTTTTATTGCTTAGTAAGACTAACCCAAGCTTTTGCGCTGGGATAAAGGCGACATAGGCGGCAAAACCACCGGTTGAGCCAGTTTTATTGATCCACACATTTTGCTGCGGCCCAAGGGGCGGCACTATGGGTTTTACGGGCGTGCTGCCAAACACCACTTGTTGAGTGTGGCCCGCAAGCATCTTTTCAAGATCAATAGGATACGGATAATGTTCCCAAATCATATCCTGGGTCATCATGCCGACATCAAAGTATCCTGTGTGGGTCCCATCGATTGCCATTTGCAGTGGCTTAGCCAGCGGGTGCATTTGCATATTGGCTTCCACAAATTGCAGCAGATCCGTGGCTGTGGTTTTCACACCATAGGCTTCATCGGCCAATACACCGGGATTGACCCGCACGGGTATATCTTGCTTATTGTAGCCTTGGGCATAATCGGTCATTTTACTGCTTGGAACCTTGAGATAGCTGCTGGTCATACCTAATTGTGGAAATAGCGTTTGCTCAAGCGCTTGCTGAAATGTTTGCTCTAAACTCTGCGCGGCAATCATCCCTAGTAGACCAATGCTTGGATTGGCGTAATTCCTGTGGGTCCCAGGGGCAAATGACGGCTGCCAATGCTTAAGATAATCCATTAACTCTGCGTTATTCGTGACCTTATCGGGCACTTGCATCGGCAGATCTCCCGCGGTGTGGGTTGCTAAATTGATAAGACTAATCCCATCAAAATGACTGCCTTTTAATGCTGGAACATAATCGCTGGTCATATCCGTGAGGATTAACTTGCCTTTAAGCTGTGCGTAGTTTGCCAGTGTTGCAGTAAAGGTTTTGCTGATAGAGCCAATCTCGAATAGGGTATGCTCAGTCACACCTTGCCCTGTGGTTTTAGAACTGACGCCATATTGATAAAAATACTGTGTACCATCAAGGGTAATACCAATCACAGCGCCGGGAATACCGTACTCGGCCATCAGGGGGTTGACTGCGGAATCTACAATTGACTGGATGTCTTTGGTATTAATCGTTTGGGCTACAGCGATATTAGAAAATAGCGTTGCACTGAGCAGTACGCCGCTTAATAACGGCATGGAAGCGAGTAGGGGGTGTCGTTGCATAATTGACCTTTCATCGAAATTGCATTTATAGAGTCGAGATTGAACTCGATATTACGGCAATTCCCCATTAAGTTAAGCCCTTACTGATATTTAGCATTATTTTCCCTCTGAAGGTAACTAAAGCGTTAACTTCGCTAACCCTGTGTTAAAAGCGATGTGGTGACATTGAGTTTGGCATTACAGCTGTTGCGCCCTTTACGGCCAAGGGATAAACTGCGCCGCCGCGAGAGGAAAGTGCCGAATAACCTACCGCCCCCTAATAAGTTTGCAAGAGAATTGGTTTTATGGCTTTAGCCCCACATGCAGTGCACCATTTATATCAGTACCGTAAGTCTATTTCGACTAAGCCCTTTGGTGCCCGTGGCAAAAAATTGATCCGTTGTCCACTATGCCTTTTGGGTGAGCAGTTTTGTACCTGTGCGCTGCGCCGTCAGTTACAGACTCAAGCCAGTTTTCTGCTGATCATGTATAACGATGAAGTGCTAAAACCAACTAACAGCGGCCGATTGATTGCGGATCTTATCCCTGATACGCACGCCTATATTTGGTCGCGCACGGAACCCGACGCGGCATTACTTGCCTTGCTCGATTCGCCGCAATATCAACCCTATTTAGTGTTTCCGGCTCAATATGCGGAGCAGGGGCAAACCGTACTGAACCAAGTGCCGATGTCGACGTTAGCCGAAGGTAAACGGCCGCTATTAATTATGCTCGATGGCAGTTGGCGTGAGGCGATTAAGATGTTCCGTAAGAGCCCTTATTTACATTCATTGCCTATGCTTTCCTTCGATCCCGATACGCTGGCGACCTATGCACTGCGTAAGGGCAGCCATGATTTTCAACTTGGCACCGCCGAGGTCGCCTCCTTGGCCTTAGGGGCGATAGGCGAGGCGGCTAATGGCAAAGCGTTAAGTGCATGGTTTGATTTGTTTGTCGAATCATCTTTACTGGGGCGTAATCGTCGTTGCCGGGAAGATCTTCTGCCGATCACCGAGTTTACCGATGCCTTCGAGCTTGCCTTTGAACAGGCGAGTGGCCGTACAAGTTAATCTTTTTTGATAATCAATTCAGTCAAATAAAAATCCCCTACTGAGAGGGGATTTGTTACGTGTAGCAATTAGCTTATGGGGACTCTAGATTAAGAGGACCCCATGCACAAACATTTTGCTTATACGGCGACTTCTTTGCCATCTAATTTACGAATCACGACGGTTGCAGCGCGGGGGCGTAAGCTTGTGCCCGCTGGTGTTACTTGCGCCGCATTGGACGAATAAGGCCAGTTACCTGGATGCTGAATGTTAGCAAACACAGAAGTGTAATCTGGGCTAATGGCAAAACCTGTCACTTCACAGTCATTAGGGCCGACGAAGAAACGCTTTAATTCCATTTGGTTTTCGGCCGTGACGCCTAGCTGTTTTTCTTGGCCATCCACCAGTGTCGAAGGGACAATCGCTAGCATTTGATCGTTGGTCTCTTCTGCGACTTCCTTGGCACCGTTATCGGTTTGAACCCATAAAATACCGCGCTTATCGAAGGCTAAACCATCTGGACTGGCAAATTGATTAAGATCGGTTAAGCCCGATAGGTTAGTCTCGGCATTGCCATCGCTGGGTGAACCAAAGACAAAAATATCCCATGTAAATTCAGTGTCTTTATCGCCTTCATCCCAACGAATAATATGGCCAAAGTAATTTTTAAGTCTTGGGTTTGCAGGATTTGCTTCACTACGTTTTGAGTTGTTGGTCAACGTCAAGTAGACAGAGCCAGTGAAAGGATCAACCGCACACCACTCAGGGCGATCCATAGGTGTCGCACCCACTAAATCCGCAGCACCCGCAGTGTTTAGAATAATGTCGGCTAAGGTTGCGAAGCTATTGCTTAAGGTTTTGCCGTCTGTGGTTTGGCTATCTAAGGTTAAAGGTAACCAGACACCGCCGCCATTTTCATTGAATTTAGCGACGTATAGTGTCCCTTCATTCATGTACTTATCACCCATTTGTAAACGGTTGCTGCTGGTGGCATCTTTTGCATCCCAAACCGCATTTGAAACAAATTTATATAAGTATTCGAACTGAGAATCATGGCCAGAGTAAAACACTACGGGTTTACCTTCGACCAATTTACCAAAGGTACAACCTTCGTGGCGGAAGCGACCGAGTGCGGTACGTTTGATAGCACGCGAGCTTGGGTTATAGGGATCGATTTCAACGATATAGCCGTGACCATTGGCTTCGTTGCGGTAATCGTCTTGGGCACTGGCGCCCTTTGGTGTCACATCAAAACGGGCAAACTCATCGAGACGCTCTTCATCGTGGCCAGCAAGATCGTCCCAGCCATAACGTGTGCTGGTTTTGCTGATCCCGATGCGTTCTTGTTCGGCAGTTAAGGTGCCACGATTAGCAAAGTAACCCGGCCAGTTTTCTTCGCAGGTGAGATAAGTGCCCCAAGGGGTGTAGCCATTGCCACAGTTATTGAGTGTGCCACGGGCTTGACTGCCATCGGGTGAATAGCGGGTTTCAAGTAGCGGAGAATAAGCCAGCGGGCCAGCCATATCCATCACAGTCGCACCGGTAAAGCGGCGGTTATGGGCATCATTTGCAACCACTTCCCACTGAGAATTAACCAGTTTGATGCGTACCACAGTCACGCCGTGGGCATTAATTTCTTTTCGCACTTCATCGACAATAGTGCGTAGACCAGAAGTTGGATCAAATGTTTGACCCATAGGATGCAGGGCAATTTCATCGATATATTCATGGTTAATGCACAATAAGCCGTCATTGCCTGCGTCATCTAGGGGGAAGAAATGCATGCCATCGTGGTGCATACCAACAGAGTTTGCTTGGTCATCGGCGGTATTAGTGCCATCACTTTTCCAAGGGGCAGCTTTTGAATTTAAGGGCGTTCCCCAAGGGGCAAGAACCTGTGCTGTATAGCCTTCAGGCACAACCACTGCATCTAAGCGAGAGCCTGCAACTGAAGTGAAATTCAGTTTTGCACTGCTTTTAGTGGGTGGGACTGGCACAACAGGATCGACAGGTTTGGAAGTCGAAGAATTATCAGAACCACAGCCCACTAAACCTATACCTGCAAAGGCGGTCATGGCGCTAATACCGAGTCCGCCTTTTACAAAGTTACGACGGGATAAATGTTTATCCAACACTTGGTTAAAGGGTTCATTATTGCTTTTATTATAAAGTGTAGGATCAAAGGTGGCCTTGCTCATATTGCACTCCAGTTGAAGGATAGAATTAAATATCGAGCCATAGCCTGTCATAGGAATATGACAGTAAAGGTGAATTTACATGACAATAAAACGACAAAAGTGGGCTACATTTCTTTTATGTTAACGATGCAAACGGCGAAAAATAATCTTAAATTTCACTAAGATTAAGGTTCAACGTGACTTATTTTCTTGGTCACGTAAACTCTTTAGCATGCCGCTTAATAGGCGGCTTGCTGTGCCATTTGCAATGCCATTATTTTAGGGAGAGATCATGTCGGTTGAGAGGAAAATTGCCGTATTATGCCGAGTGGAACCCGGTTGTCTTGGACCTGACGGCCGTGACCATATAGAGGCTTTTTGTGCCTTGGCGCAAAGAGCAATGCAGCATTTTGATGTGGATGTGGGCACTTGGATCCTAACGCCAAGGTACGATAAAACCTTAGAGGAAATGCAGTACAGCGTGGCAAATAAATTACTCTCACACGCACAGGCGACCCAGTATTTTGCCTTAATCGGCCGGGATATAGACGCATTTGAAGAGCGTTTTCAAGATAAGTTAACCTCGCTCATTAATCTGTACCTTGCAAGAAAGTAGAACATTTATCTTAGGTGAGCCGTGAGTTGCCTTATTATAAACTCAATAGATTGATTTTATTGAATTATGCTTAACTCTTGGCAAGAGGTCCATGGTCTGAGTATCGACTGAAACAGGATCAATATCAGCGGTTTAGGGATTCGCCAGCAGTCATAGGGGCAATTAAGCCCGTAAAGTCGAGCATAATTTGGTAGACTAGCCCACAGATTTCAATGTTAGCTCGTTGCAGGCTTTATCGGGGCGTAGGCCCCTAAGTGATTGAGCCCCAATAGAGCAAAGGGTAGTCCATGGTTCATTCCCCCCAAACACTTCAGGCTCACAGTGCTGATGGCCCTCACTATGCGCCATTATTGCAGCAGCAATTTGGTTTTACGGCATTCCGTGGTGGGCAACTAGAAACCATTTCTCAGTTGTTGGCGGGTCACTCGAGCTTGGCAATCTTCCCGACAGGTTCAGGTAAGTCCCTTTGTTATCAATTTACTGCACTACAATTGCCCCAGCTCACATTAGTTATCTCTCCGTTACTGGCATTGATGAAAGATCAACTCGAGTTTTTACGGGCCAAGGGTATAGCCGCGGCCAGTATTGATTCCACCTTAAATGCCGAGCAGAGCAAACAGGTGATGATGGACGCGCGCGCTGGCCGCTTAAAAATTTTAATGGTGTCCGTTGAGCGCTTTAAAAATGAACGCTTTCGACAGTTTATCCAGTCGGTTGCCATTTCAATGTTGGTTGTCGATGAGGCGCACTGTATTTCAGAGTGGGGGCATAATTTTCGGCCAGATTACCTAAAGTTGCCCGACTATCGCCGAGAATTAAATATTCCCTTAGTCTTGCTGTTAACCGCAACGGCCACTCGAAAAGTCAAATTAGATATGGCGACACGGTTTGATATTGCGCCCGAGCACATAGTGCAAACGGGGTTTTACCGCGCAAATCTCGATTTGAACGTGCTGCCAGTCACCAGCCAAGATAAGGTCACACGGCTTCACCAGGAGATTAGCCGTTTTTCCGGTGCCGGGATTGTGTATGTCACCTTGCAATCTACCGCCGAAGAGGTGGCAAAGGCCCTGTGCAGTAAAGGGATCGTTGCTAGTGCATACCATGCCGGGTTTGAGGATATTAAGCGTCAACAGATCCAAAACGATTTTATGCAGGATCGCATTCAGGTCGTCGTCGCGACAATTGCCTTCGGCATGGGGATTGATAAAAGCAATATTCGCTTTGTGATCCACTATGACTTACCTAAATCGATTGAGAATTACAGCCAAGAAATTGGCCGAGCGGGTCGTGATGGTTTACCTTCCCACTGTGTGACTTTGGCCAATCTTGATGGGATGAACACGGTGGAAAACTTTGTTTATGGTGATACACCTGAACGTGGATCCATTGAATATCTAATTGAAAATATTAAACAAGAACAGAATGATGCTCGCTGGGAACTGCAATTAAATACCTTGTCCAATGCGAGTAATATTCGCCACTTACCGCTTAAAACCCTGTTAGTTCAGCTCGAAATCTATGGCGTGATAAAACCACTTTATGCCTACTATGCCGATGTTAGCTATCGCTTTATTGTCGAGCCGTCAGAGATTTTGCCAAGGTTTAATCCCGAGCGGCAGGCATTCTTGTCACAGATTTTTACCTATACACAAATGAAGCGGATCTGGGGCATATTAGATTTTAATGCGCTTTATCAGGCCACAGGTAGCGAGCGCGGTCGCGTTTTAGCGGCGCTAGAATATCTCGCGGATCAGCAATTGATTGAGCTTGAAACTAAGCGTATTACGGATGTGTATCAGGTTAATGAGCTAGCCTTAGGGGATCCCTCGTTAGTGGATAAGCTTTATGGGTATTTCGTTGAAAAGGAACACAAAGAAATTCAACGAATTGCTCAATTAGTACGCTTTTTCGAGTTAGAGACGTGTCTAAGCTACAATTTATCACGCTATTTTGACGATAATGCAGCACCTAAGCACTGTGGCCATTGTAGTGTGTGTCGTGGGCAGGTGGCGAAGTTGGCTTTTTCGACTGAGCCCGTTTGGCCCAAGGAAAGCCAGATACTCGCGGATCTTCAAAAGTTACAGCATCAAGTACAAGCGAAAGGCGGGGCACCTGTGTCCCTTGATACCCAATGCCGTTTCCTTGCGGGAATGGTCGTTCCCCTGTTTAGTCGATTACAGCTCCGTAAACTCGAGGGCTTTGGTCGTTGTGAAAAATTAAGATATGCGGAGATAAAACAGAAAGTGTCGTCGCTGGTGACGCGCTAAGATAGCAAAGGATCGAACATGAATAAGGCTGTAAAAAAGATGCTCGCCAAGCATGAGCGATTAGTTCATTCGGAAGGCGTAACTGTACTTTCCCACACCCAGAGAGAGAAGGGCGAGTGGATACAACATACCATTATGGTGGATGATTATGATGTGCCCTTTAAGTTTCGACGGGTAAAAAAATACAAGGATTTACAGGGGCAAAAGGTGAGTCTAGTGTATTATCCTGACACTGAAACGGTGGCGGGTTTCGATATCGAAATTATGCAAGTGGTTAGAATTAAAAGATTTTAATTGATGCCCTTCGGATCGTTGCTGTTTAATATCAGTGGCGATCCGAAGGGTATTTGATCTAAGCCGTCAGCAGCTTATTTAGCATACTTGTATGTTGAATCGACTTTCCAGGTTCTAAAACGCAATTCTGTGCCTTCTGGCAGGTAAAAAACTTTAGGTAAACGGCTGTCGTAGCGCATTTTCAACTCACCCGGGATCCGCACAAAGGCTTCCTTCTTCGCCATTTCAAAGCATGCCATCATAGTGCTTGGCCCTTGGGAAACTGTATCGACTTGGTAATAGTTATATCCCCAACCCGTTACGGTCAACTCTTTTAATTCACCACTTAGTCCATGCTTGTTGCAGTCAACTAACTGAGTCTGACCAATTTGAATTTCAACGAGATAATCGTCCTCGTTCTCTAGGGTGGGTAAAGTTAAAATATGTTGAACCATTCCTTGCTTAGGTGCAGGGAACATTTTAGTGACTTCCTGTGGGGCATAGTTCGCTGAGTTGAAGCTGGAAACACTGATCATCGGCGCATTTAATCCCGTAGGGTGTGGTGGGCTCACGGCGGTAGCATTAAAAGACAATAGGGCAAAGGTTAAAGGCAGGGCCGCAGCGGCCAATAAATGAGTCAGTTTCATATGTTCTCCTTGTCGATCCAATGATTCGTCAATGGGTTAGCCAATCCAGCCCATTATCGCGTTTCTGTTCCTATAAACGGATATAACTTTAAAAAGGGTTAATCTTTTTTGTGCCGATCGTAAAAATAATCAAGAAAAAACAATATACTGATTTTATTAAAAAAGTAAAAAAGCTAATCCTAGGATTAGCTTTTTGGGTTTAAACAAAGGATGTGTTTGATTAGAACGAGTAACGCACACCCAGTGCAAAGGTTCGAGTGTAAATACTGTTGGTACGGTTAAAGAGTACTGAGTCTTCGTAGTATTCCTGATACACATCATCCAGTAGATTGGTCGCATCGAAGCTCAATACTAAGTCATCCGTGATGTTATAGCTTAACTGGAAGTCCAGTGACTGCTCGGGTTTACGATAAATACCGCGTGGCATTGCAAAGTTAGGCGCATCATAGGAGTTTAAGAACTCGCTACGCCACGTATAAGACATACGCGCGCTGAAAACCTCTTTATCGTAAATTAACACTGCGCTGTAGGACTCATCGGACACCCCAAACATATCACGGGTTGTCACACCAATTTGCTCTCCCGTGTCTGAATCATATTCAGGAATATCCTGCGATGAATCCAGCAGGGTCGCACTTAACTGTGTGCCTAAGCCATCTAACATGCTTGGCAAACCATCAGGGAAGTAGACTGTACCTAACTCAATCCCAGTCAATTTACCGTTAGAAGTGTTACCAGGACGACTTAGGATATAGGTTTCATCAACTCCATCGCCATCATAGTCGTAGAGAGTGGTCGATAGAGAGTTATATACCAGACCTTCGATATCGCGGCGGAAGTAGGTGCCGTAAATCGAATTGCCATTCCCAAAATAGTACTCTAGGGTGAAGTCATAGTTTTTAGAGGTCACAGGCTCTAAATCAGGGTTACCGCCACTGGCTGAACCATAATTTGTATTAGTTAAGTCAGGTACGTAATAGGTAAAAGAGTTCAAATCAGCAAAGGCGGGTTGACGAATGGTCTCGGTATAGGCAAAACGCGCAACAAAATCATCGGTTAGCCAGTATCGCATCACCAAACTCGGTAACAGTTTGGACGTATCTGTGGTATCGCTGCTAACGGCAGTATAGACATTGTCATTTGCATCTTTAGCATCATTGTCAAAGAAGTCCATATCCGCTTTAGTGCCTTCGTAACGAACACCCATCTGGCCATCTAAACGCTTACCAAAGACTTCAGTGTCAAAGTCGGCCATCAGGTAACCAGCCCAAGCTTGTTCAGAGATATCAAAGGTCTTCATGAGTTGTAGCTGTCTGGCGTCAAAGCCCCAGAGTTCCTCATACTGACTTCGGTTTTTGTGTAGGTTATAGCCATTGATTACCGTCCATGCATCAGGCACATTCGCGCGGCCTTCAAAGAAGCCCGATGTCACCGTATACATGGAAGGGTCTAAATCCGCATAGGCAATCTTTTTTGCGCTACTGACAGCACGGCTGAAGTTAGTCGCACTGCGTTTTTCATAGCGCGCACCAAATTGTAATTTAGTGAAAATAGCGTAATCCACATACAGACTGCCATCCATAGTCCAAGACAAGGAATCCCCTTCGTCTTTACTACCATTATCAAAGAAATCAGCAGTTTGCCATAGTTCTGGATTAGTCATATCAGACTCATCCAGAGCGGTATCTGGATTATCTAAATAAGTCCAACTTGGGATACCATCGTCAGCATTGGCATCAATTGCTACACCATAAGCCGTTGTATCGCCGCGCATTGCAGCAAATTCATTTTCATAGGTGCTTTGTTGGTAAACAAATTCAGACTTTAATTGGAACTCATCGGTAAGATCCCATTTACCCCCTAAGGCAAACACATAACTGTCAGTACTGGCTTTAGTGTAATCGCCACTGGTAAAGTTGTAGGCATTATAGGCAGTACGTGATTTAACGACGTTTGTCCCATCGTATACTTCGATACCATCCTCGATGACTTGCTGCCAGTTTGCCGCAGAATCGACAAAGCTAAACAACATAGAGTTAAAGTTTTCATTGCGATAGCCATTATAGAAGGCTTCAAAGGTATATTCTGAAGTGTCAGTGGGAGCCCACTGCAGCGAAATATTAAAAGCAGGACGTTCACGCTCGCCCTCGAGAACATTACCAAACATCGCGTCGCGAGCGAGTAGATATTCTTTACCATCGATGGTGGCACCAGCGCTGGTATCGATACCATGGGCAGAACCGACGTTCCAACCAGTGAGAATCCTTGAACCATCTTCCACAAAATAGGGGTAAGATGCGCCGGGTGACACACTTTCATCTTTATAGTTAGTACGAATATAGGAGACGTTAACTAAGGCGCCGACTTCACCAATGCCAGTATCCCAGCGATCACTCGCTAGGGCACTGAAGTTAGGGTCGATAGTATCGGGCTGATCGGAATAAATGCCTTTTGCAGCAACAGAAACTTTACTGTCTTCAAAATCAAAGGGTCTATGGGTGCGAATATCAATTTGACCTGCAATGCCACTACCCACTTGCGCCGATGAACGGGTTTTAAAGACTTCAACGCTACCTAACAGGGCGGCGGGAATATCGGCAATCGCGACAGAGCGGCCCGTTGAGGTGAAGATCTGGCGGCCGTTGACTGTGGTTGTCACATCCGTTAAACCACGGATACTGACAGTGTTAGTTTCACCGCTGGCGCGGTCCGTCACCTGAACACCAGTGACGCGTTGCAGGGCTTCAACCAGGTTATTATCCGGAAACTTACCAATATCTTCGGCAACGATGGCATCAACCACTTGGATATTTTGGCGTTTAAGTTCTACTGCTTTATTTAAACTGCCGCGGATCCCTTGAACTTGAATGATCTCCATCTCTTCATTGTTATTTTGCGGTTTTGGCGCGGTTTGTTGAGCTGGCTCTTCGACCTGAGGCTCTTGTGTGGCTTCAACATCTGCCGCATAAGTCGCTTGACTGGCAAGAGCAAGCAAAATAGCACTTGCCAAATAAGTCTGTTTAAACATCTAGTTAATCTCCGGTAGTTTATTATTTGACCCGGTAGCCTAAGACACCATCTGACGTCCCGGTCTTTTTTTATTCCACTTCAGAGTCACGGACATCCCCACTGTGTCCCTGAAAATTTAGAATTTTGTAGCGTACTTTGCACTTCGGTATGCCGATAACACTTCAGCAGGCGAAGTTAATAACTTATCAAAAGTGTTAAAATCATATTGTATGACTATTGTTATGTCAACTCACTGTTTGCCGTTATGGAAAGGCTGCGTCACATTTCTTTAAAATGCGTTTCAAGTAAAACAAATCAGCATTATTTACATTTAAAACAGTATCTTGTGCAGATTTATTTTGTGTCGCTAATGAAGTGACAACTCTGTTTGAAGTTTTTAATCCCCCCATTTTTGCTGACCTTAAGGTAAAAACTCATAAATCTCCGTCACAAGATATTTACTTCTTTGCCTAGCATGTTAATGTAACTTTAGTGTTACAGTAGTATTGTATTACTTTTAAATTAATGCAGTAATACATTGATACACGATTACCCTAACTATCAAACACAACAATAAAAGGAACGACGCTCATGGTGCTTAAACGCTCATTCGTGTCAGCAAGCTTGATCATGGCACTCGCCGCCTGTGGTGGGGACGACAGCAGCTACAGTGCTAACGACACAAATACCTTTACACCTCCCGCCCCAGTGATATCCGCGGACCCGACAGTCGCAGGTGAGGTGAGCTATAAAAATGCAGTGGTTCATGATCCTTCCATCATTAAAGATACCGATGGCACTTATTATGTTTTCGGCTCTCACCTTGCCGTAGCCAGTTCAACGGATTTAATGAACTGGACTCAACTTGCTTCGGATGGTGTTGCCACAAGCACGCTGTTTAACACCTATGCCACTGAAATTGCTGAAGGAACGACATGGACGGGCGGGTTTGTCGGCTCGTGGGCGCCGGATGTGATAAAACTTGCCGACGGTAAGTACCATTTCTATTACGACTTCTGTGTTAGCCCAGATAAGGTTGATTGCGTATCGCGCTCTTATTTGGGGATCGCAACTTCGGACAATATTTTAGGCCCCTATGTTAACCAAGGGTTGATCTTAAAATCAGGACATGTTGGGGCTGAAAACCCCGGCGCTAATGGCCAAAACTATGATGGTTTTGTCGATCCGAACGCCATCGATCCTGCGGTGTTTTACGATAAAGATGGCGGTCTATGGATGACCTATGGTTCCTATTCTGGCGGGATCTGGGTGATGCAGTTAGATCCGGCGACGGGCAAACCGCTCGCTGATCAAGGCTATGGCACTAAGATCATGGGGGGCAATTACAGTGCGATTGAAGGCTCCTACGTCATCTATAGCCCAGAATCTGAATACTATTATATGTTTACCTCCTTTGGTGGCTTTGCTCAAAAAGACGGTTACAACATCCGTATCTCACGTTCTAAAAATCCCAACGGCCCCTATGTCGATGCCGCTGGTCTCGATATGATTGGCGCGACAGCCGCGGGCAATATTGCCGACTATGGCGTCAAGCTGATGGGCGGTTTCCAATTTGTGGCTCATCCTGGCGATGTTGGGAATGACCACGGTTATCTGTCACCCGGCCATAACTCAGCTTTTTATGATGCACAAACGGGTAAATACTTCTTAGTATTCCATACGCGTTTCCCCGATATGGGTGAAGGTCATAGCGTGCGTGTGCATGAAATGTTCCTTAACAGCGATGGTTGGTTAGTCGCCTCACCGCAACGTTATGCCAGCATCAACGGCGCTAATATTGTCGACGAAATCGATGTGACGGGTGATTATCAATTTATTAATCACGCTAAGGATATTAATAACGCGGCCCATAAATCAGTCCATGTGAAGTTATCACGCACTTGGACCAATAAGGGCAGTGTGTCTGGCGATGTCACCGGCACGTACCAGCAGGGCGATGATAATCAAATCACGTTAACATTGGATGATTTGGGGACATTCGAAGGCGTGCTCGCCTGGCAGTGGGACCCTGAGCAAAACAAACTGATGCCCACCTTTAGTGCCATTTCTAATGATGGTGTCAGTATTTGGGGCGTGAAGCTTACCGATAAAACCACCGATGAGATTTTATCGGCAGCGGCAAACGGCATTAGTCTACCGACCGAGGCCACCGAAGGCATGATCGCCTTACCGACCGAAGGGACCCGTGGAGCGACTATTGCGTGGCAATCGAGCGATGAGTCAGTGATCCGCGCCGATGGCACCATTATTCGGCCCAATGTGGGCGAGGGCGATAAGGTCGTGACCTTAACCGCGACTATTATGGTTAATGGCAAGAAGGTAACTAAAACCTTCCAAATTACTGTATTTGCCCGTAAGACTTATAACCGTATTGCACAGTACAGCTTTGAGAATAACCTCAAGGATTCCTTAGGACTCTTTGCCGACGGTCAACCCACTGGCGATCGTATCTTCAAAGCGGCAGATGCCATAGATTACGCCACAGGCTTTGAAGGACAATCATTGTCATTAGATGGTGCCCACGGGGTTTTACTGCCATCCGGTATTATCTCAAGCTATGAGTACACTGTGTCTTTTTGGGCTAGTCCTGCGGTTATTACAGGGTTTACCACCGCATTCTTCGGTGCGGCTAATGAGCAAACCGCCGAAGATGGTAGCAAGTTCTCTAATACTTGGGTAAGCCTGCTGCCACAGGGTTGGGACGGCAATACCATGTTCTGGAGTCACAATATCGATAACAGCGGTAGTTCGGTGATTGAAACTTGGTTTGACGGTGTGACAGGAGAGCGTATTGCAGAAAACACTTGGTCGCACTTGGCTTTCTCAGTTAATAAGGGGCTGGTAAAAGTCTTTATTAACGGGGTAGAGAAGTTCAGTAGCGGTAACCTGAGCAACTATTTTACCGGTGCAGAGGGCGTTTTCGGTCTAGGCGTGAACTACTGGGATCTGCCATACAACGGTCTTATCGATGAGCTTAAAGTGTATGAGGCGGCATTAAGTGCCGAAGAAGTCAAAGCTCTGGATATCGATAAGTTACCCGACAGTGAACTGTTATCCTCGGCAACCGCAATTCTTGCTCTAGGTGACTTATCGGCGGTGCGTGACAATATCGAACTGCCGATAACGGGCCCCTATGCCTCCGCGATTTCGTGGACCTCTTCCGAGCCAACGATTATCGACACCCGTGGCACAGTGACTCAGCCGGGTCGTGAGGACACCGATAAAGTGGTGACCTTAACGGCAACCTTAAAACTCGGTCAAGCGACACAGACGAAAGTCTTTACAGCAACTGTTAAGTCTAAGGCGCCGCCATCACCCGTTGCTGCCTACAGCTTTGAAGACAATCTGAGCGACAGTACGGCTAACTTCGGTGCGGGTACGGTTGTGGGTGATAAGATTGGCATTGCCGGTGGTAATATCAGCTACGCCGATGGCGCCGTAGGTAAAGCGGCGGTCTTTGATGGTGTTTCAGGAATTGTGCTGCCAAATAACCTTATCAAAGACTACACCTACTCGGTATCTATGTGGCTCAATCCAGAGCAACTGAATAAATACACCACGGCATTGTTTGGTTATGCGACGGATTCCAGCTGGACCAGCGTTTTACCGGGCGGTCAAAATGATTATGAGCGCGTTGTATTATGGTCAGGCACGGCTTGGTACGACGGTAAAACCGATTTTGTGATGCCAAAAGCGCAGTGGACGCACCTCGCGTACACAGTAAATGGCGGTGATGTGAAAGTGTACATCAACGGCGAGCTGAAGTTTACTGGGGCTAACTTCCCGAATATCTTCTCTGTGCCAACGACTAAGTTTGCTGTAGGTGTGAACTTGTGGGATGTGCCTTTCAAAGGATCAATCGATGAAATCAAGTTCTACGACGAAGCGATTACTGAACAAGATGTAACTGATTTGTTTGGCGAATCTAATCAATAATCCGCATGAACTGGCGATACTAAAAGCACCCATTCGGGTGCTTTTTTATTGCCTGATGCCCAATTGTCACTCGATACTCAAGCGTTTTGCGCTAAAGGGTGACAGTATCGACGCCAAATGGCTTTTAAAACATGACCTTTGGTACAGTTGCCACAAATTGAGTAGCGATACATTTATCTTTTACTTTGTCCTTGCTTCATCCCATAGGTTGTTTAAGAATAAGGCTTTTGGGATAAATGGGCGGGTTTCTGAGTCAATCATGCAAACGGTGACGGTCGGCGAGTTGTTGATGACCATTCCTGTGGGAAACCGCCTTGGTGAAGGCGTGTTATGGGATGAGTTACACCAATTGATTTGGTGGACCGACATTTTATCCTCCGTCATTTATCGTTTTCATTTACCCACCCATACCCTCGAAACCCTCCCCATGCCGCACCGTGTCGGTTCCTTCGGCCTTACTGCAAATCCAATGATGCTTATCGTCGCTTTCGATATAGGCATTGCACACTATGATATTGAACATCAAAAGATTAAATGGCTGGCTCAGCCAGAATCTCAGATTGAGGGAAATCGTTTCAATGATGGTCGTACCGATAGGCAAGGGCGCTTTTGGGCGGGCACTATGGTGGAAAGGCGCGATCATCAGCAGCAATGTGCAGCCCTGTATTGCATCGACGAAAAGGGTGATTGTCATCTGCGTCTAAGCGATCTCGAAATCTCCAATGGCTTGTGTTGGAGTCCAGATGGGCGAACGCTTTACCATGCTGATTCACCCAAACATCAAATTTATCAATATGATTTTGATATTCGAAGCGGTCTGTTAAGCCATAAACGCCTATTTGCAACCACTAGTAATAATATGTTCCCTGATGGCTCCGATGTCGATTGTGCCGGTTATCTCTGGAACGCGCAGTGGGGCGGTGGCCAACTCGTGCGCTATCGCCCCGATGGTGAAGTTGACCTCATCCTTAAATTACCCGTCACGCATCCAACCAGCATTGCCTTTGGCGGCCCAAAGCTAGACTTGCTGATCGTGACCAGCGCCAAACACGCCATTGACCCTTTAGCATTGAGCCAAGAGCCACAAGCGGGAGATGTGTTTATCTACCAACTTGATGGAATATTGGGATTAAATAGCCCGCGTGTTCGCGGTTAGATTCTAGCTGCCTAAAAGTCATCATAAAAGCATTAACTCCCTCGCTTAGTCGGCTAAACCAAGCCATTTCATTGTTATCCAATTCCCCTAGTGTCGTTACGATTTCAGTTTGAATGTTAAAATTTTATCACTCTACAACTAAAATCATATTGTAATACTATTAAGCTATAGTAATATTGTAGGACTAAATGATATTCACTCTACCTGCGAGAACCGAATAGGGCGCAGAGTTAATGTACGGGGATGCAAATGTCGAATGTTTTAGGTTCTTACGCATTAGGGCTAGATTACGGCTCTGATTCAGTGCGCGCGTTATTGGTTGATACTCAAACTGGCGCAGAAGTGGCGACCAATGTAGTGTACTACCCACGTTGGAAGAAGGGACTTTTTTGCGAGCCCGCAAAGAATCAATTTAGACAGCATCCCCTCGATTACATCGAAAGCTTGATCGAAGTAGTGCAAGGCCTATGGGCCAAAGCCCCCAGTGGCGCTGCGCAAAGAGTCTGTGGCCTAAGCGTTGATACCACAGGTTCAACCCCAATTGCGGTCGATGAAGCTGGTGTTGCCTTAGCCTTAAAACCGGAATTTGCGAATAACCCCAACGCGATGTTTTTGCTTTGGAAAGATCACAGCGCCATCCTCGAAGCCCAGCAAATTACCGTCGCGGCAAACAATGCAAGCGAGAATTACCTGAAATATGAAGGAGGGATTTATTCCTCTGAATGGTTTTGGGCCAAAGCGCTATTTGTACTGCGCCATGACAGCGCGGTAAGACAAGCCGCCTACAGCTGGGTCGAACACTGTGATTGGATCACGGCATTAATGACGGGGACTACGCATCCAAAAGTCTTTAAGGCAGGGCGCTGCGCCGCCGGTCATAAAGTGATGTGGCACGAGTCATGGAATGGCTATCCACCCAATGACTTTTTCGTTGGCATCGACCCCTTACTCGATGGCTTGAGAGATAAATTACCCCTTGAAACCTGCACATCCGATACGGTTTGCGGCCAGCTAACACCAGCGTGGGCGCAGCATTTAGGACTATCGACCGAGGTTATCGTCTCATTTGGCTCATTCGACTGCCATGCGGGCGCCGTTGGGGCCAATGTTAAGCCCGGCGTATTAACCAAGGTGATGGGGACCTCTACCTGCGATATCACGGTTGCCAGTTATGAAGATATAGGTGAGCGTTGTATCAAAGGGATTTGCGGTCAGGTCGATGGTTCCGTATTGCCCGGCATGATTGGCCTTGAAGCGGGTCAGTCCGCCTTTGGCGATCTCTACGCTTGGTTTAGGGATCTCACCGCATGGCCGATTCAACAGCTCGACACTTCAGCGCTGTTTGATGACGACACTCGAGCCAAACTTATTCAGCAACTCGAGGCTGAAACCTTAACCGTGCTGGGCAATGCGGCCGCGAAACTCCCCGTTGGCGAGACTGGTATTGTCGCGCTGGATTGGATTAATGGACGCCGCACGCCCGATGCAGACCAATCCGTTGCCATGGCTATCACAGGCTTAACCATGGGCAGCCAAGCACCGCAAGTCTTCAAAGCCTTAGTGGAAGCCAGCGCCTATGGTGCACGGGCCATCATCGAGCGCTTCAAGCAGGAAGGCGTTTGCATTGACCATGTGGTCACCATAGGTGGGATCTCGAAAAAATCCGACTTTATTATGCAAACCTGCGCCGATGTGTGGAATTGCAACATCGACGTACTCGAGAGCGAGCAAAGCTGTGCCCTCGGCGCCGCCATTTATGCCGCAACCGCAGCCGGGGTTTACCCCGATGTGTTGAGTGCCCAAGCCGCCATGGCCTCAAACGTTGCGAAAACCTATCAACCAAATCCTGAAAACGCACAGAAATATCAAGCGCTTTATCAAGCGTACTTAGCCCTTGGCCACTATGTTGATGGAGCGAAATAAGATGTCTTTTTTAGAGCTAAAACGCGAAGTATACGAAGCCAATATGGAGCTTGAGAAACGCAAACTAGTGACTTACACCTTTGGCAACGTTTCACAAATTGACCGTCAACTGGGCGTGATTGGTATCAAGCCCAGCGGCGTGCCCTATGAGAATTTGAAGGTTGAAGACATTGTGATTGTTGATCTTGAGAATCAAATCGTCGAAGGGCGCATGCGTCCTTCATCGGATACTAAGACGCACACCTATTTGTATCGCCAGTGGCAGAGTATCGGTGGCATCACGCACACCCATTCGACCTATGCCACCGCGTGGGCGCAGGCGCAGATAGCCATTCCCTGTTTAGGGACGACGCAGGCCGATTATGTGTACGGTGAAATTCCATGCACAGCTGTGATGCGCAATGATCAGATAAGCCGCGACTACGAAGAAGAAACCGGCGTGCAGATCCTCGATTGTTTCGCCGACCGAGATCCCAACGAGTCGCCCATGGTGATAGTGGCAGGCCACGCGCCGTTCACTTGGGGCGCGAATGCGGCTAAATCCGTGTATCACGCCGTGTTGCTCGAAGAAATCGCGCGGATGGCGTATCTCACCAAGACATTATCACCAGGTATCAGTCAGTTAAAACAAGAGCTTATTGATAAGCACTATTTGCGTAAGCATGGAAAAGACGCTTATTACGGCCAAAGCAAGTAAATGCCAGTCGGGTCTCATTTCAAACTAGAGAGAGTAATATGAAAGCCTTCAAACAAAAACAAGTGTGGTTTATTACGGGGTCACAGGATTTATACGGCCCGAAAGTATTAGAGCAAGTCGCTAAAAACAGTGAGCAAATTGTTCATGGCTTTAATGAATCGTCCGCCATTTCAATCGACGTGGTGTATAAACCAACCGTAAAATCCCCTCGGGAAATTCACGCCGTATGCCAAGCGGCCAACAGCGATGAAAACTGTGTTGGCGTCATTCTGTGGATGCACACTTTCTCTCCCGCCAAGATGTGGATTGCTGGCCTGAATGAATTAAGCAAGCCATTCATGCATTTACATACCCAGTTCAATGCCGAGCTCCCTTGGAGCGAAATCAATATGAACTATATGAACACCCACCAAAGTGCCCACGGTTGCCGCGAATTTGGTTTTATCGGCACTCGTATGCGTAAAGAGCGCAAAGTGGTTGTGGGTCACTGGCAATCCAGCGATGTACAGGCACAAATCGATGATTGGTGCCGCGCAGCGGCGGGTTGGCACGAGAGCCAAAACCTGCGTATCGCCCGCTTTGGCGACAACATGCGTCAAGTGGCCGTAACCGAAGGCGACAAAGTTGCCGCACAAATTCAATTCGGTTACGAAGTGCACGCCTACAGCTTAGGTGAACTCAATGAGGCGATTGCAGCCATTGCCGAAGGCGATGTAACCGCACAGCTCGACCGTTACGCCAGCGAATACCAAGTGGGTAACGAACTTTTTGGCGATGAATACCAATTAGACCGTCTAAGAAAAGAAGCCAAGATTGAACTCGGCTTAACCCAATTCTTAACCCAAGGCCAATTTGGTGCCTTTACCAACTGCTTTGAAAACCTCACCGGCATGACAGGCTTACCGGGACTCGCTACCCAACGACTGATGGCGAACGGTTTCGGTTACGGCGGTGAAGGTGACTGGAAAACGGCAGCCATGGTGCGCATTATGAAGGTCATGGGCCAAGGCCGTGCGGGCGGTACTTCCTTTATGGAGGATTACACCTATAACTTTGGCGAGACAGATCAAGTTCTCGGCGCTCACATGTTAGAAGTGTGCCCATCCATTGCTGCGGCAAAACCGCGTTTAGAAGTTCACCGCCACACCATTGGTGTTCGTTGTGACGTGCCACGTCTGTTGTTTACCGGCAAAGCGGGCCCTGCAATCAATGTATCGACAATCGATTTAGGTAACCGTTTCCGTATTATTCTCAATGAATTAGATACCGTAACGCCGCCACAGGAACTGCCTAACTTGCCTGTAGCGTCTGCGCTATGGGAGCCACGTCCGAATTTATCGATTGCGGCAGCAGCCTGGATCCACGCCGGTGGTGCTCACCACTCGGCCTATAGTCAAGCCATCACCACAGATCAGATTGTCGACTTTGCCGAAATGGCCGGCGCAGAACTGGTTATCATCGATGCCGACACTAAGATCCGCGAGTTTAAGTATGAACTTCGCCAAAATTCCGTTTATTACGGTTTAGCAAGAGGGTTATAATTCTTGCGCAGGAACAAAGCCGCCTTTGGGCGGCTTTCATTTTTCTGGAACCATTCATTTCATAGGGTTAACACAGATGTATACAGAATTTGACGGTATTATTTTCGATATGGATGGCACCTTAGTCGACAGCGGTCAGTTGCATGAACAGGCATGGCGACAAACCTTAAAGCACTTTGGGATCCCGATTGAGCCGGCCTTGATGCGCTCGTTAGCGGGCGTGCCTACCATTGGCACCTTAGAGATCCTGATTGCCCATTTTGGTGTCACGCCAACGGCCAGTTGCGAAACCATGAATGAATATAAAGAAGCCCTAGTGCGTGACACTATGCATTTATATGTGAAACCGACGGCATTAGCAGAATTTGCCAAGCAGAACCAAGGCAAACGCCCGATGGCAGTCGGTACTGGCGCCTACACAGAGGAAGCCATTCAAATTTTAACCCTGTGTGGCTTGCTGGAGTTGGTGGACCATGTGGTGGGAGCCGACCAAGTCGATTCGCCCAAACCGGCGCCGGATACTTTTTTACGCTGCGCCGAGCTGATGGGCATAGCGCCAGCGCGCTGCATTGTGTTTGAAGATGCGAAAGCGGGCATCCAAGCCGCCGAAGCTGCGGGGATGCATGTGGTCGATGTGCATGCCGAATTACAGATTGAAAATGACTATTTTCTGTCTATCGAATAGCCTTTACTCGCTTGTACAACCACTGGGTAAAACCCAAGAATAGGCTTTACAATGTAAAACTTTGGGGTAAGGTAAGGAGTTAAGTTTGAGGAAACTCCCATAAATTCTTAGCGTTAACAAAAATTTTATTACCTTTAGCATGAAAGGTAGTATCATAACATTTGATTATTAGCGTTAAGCACCTTATCCAGCTGATTGGATTGAGTACAGAGATAGAGATTTAAGAGGGCACTATGGCAAATCAGGCAAATAACCGGCCGCAGAATATCCATAACTGGGTGGCAAGCGAATTAGGTTCGCGCATTGTGGGCGGCTTTTATGCGCCGGGTGAATATATCCCTAATGAAAATGCCATTTGTGAAGAGCTGGAAGTATCACGCACCTCCTTAAGGGAAGCCTTTAAGGTGCTCACGGCAAAGGGACTTATCGAGTCTCGTCCTAAGCTTGGCACCCGCATTCGTGAGCGCCGCCACTGGAATATGTTCGATCCGGTGATCTTAAATTGGTTTTCCCAATCTAAACCATCCCCTGAGTTTTACACGTCACTCTATGAAATTCGTGCCGTGTTTGAACCCGCCGCGGCGGAACTGGCTGCCAAGAAACGCACCCCAGAGCAGCTCGAGGTGATTGCGGCAGCCTACGCCAAGATGGAAGCGGCCGAGTTAGGTACGGATGAAGTCTATACCTCGGATATCGATTTCCATATGGCGATTTTAGATGCGACCAATAACGAGTTTATGGTCTCACTCGGCGTGTCGATTCAATCTGCACTGCTCGAAATCTTTAGACTCAGTAGCACGATTCAGGATGACTTTATCCAATCACTCCCTGGCCACAAGGCTATTTATACTGCGATAGCCGCAGGGGATAGCGAAAACGCGAAGGCTGAGATGAATAAATTGCTCTCGACTTCCCAAGACACAGTGCATAAAAATATCGAGCGTAAATAACGGCTTACTGATTTTCAAGGCTGCTGATTTTTTAGTTATGATTATCAATAAAAAAAGGTGAACTTAGGTTCACCTTTTTTACTTTCGAGTGAGCAAAAAATAGGGTTACTGCGGCTCGCTGATGCCTTCGCTCGTCATATGAATGCGCTTTATGGTGCCATCGGCATTGTAATATAGCGGGTCAATCGCGACTGAACGTCTAAATTCGCCGCCGCCATCCTGCGATACGCCGGTATGGTAGATAAAGTAGGATTTCCCTTTAAATTCAATGATTGCTTGATGGTTTGTCGGCGAGTTGCCCGCCACTTCATTTAAGATCCCTTGATACTTCCAGGGGCCCAGAATGCTATCACTGGTGGCATAGGCAATTTTTTCGGGAAAGCCTGAAGCGTATGAAAGATAATAGGTTTTATCTTTTTTATGTACCCAGAGTGCTTCGGTAAAGTTTGGAATATCAATCGAGTGAATTGGGCCATCGAGTCCAATCATGTTGGGTTTTAACTTGGCAAATCTTGGCTTAGTGTTGCCCCAAAAGAGATAGGCTTGTTTATCATCGTCGATAAAGACTGCAGGGTCGATATCATCCCAGTCAATCTCAGTATCTGTGGTCATGTCATTGGTGATAATGGCACTACCGCGGGCATCCTTGAAGGGGCCAAGTGGGCTATCGGCAACCGCGACACCTATGGCAAAACCATTGATTTTGTTGTGCCTTGCCGTCACATACCAGTAAAACTTACCATCCTTCTCAATCACATGGCTTGCCCATGCATCTCCTTTAGCCCAGCTGAAATCCTTCACCGATAACTTGCTGCCATGGGCCGTCCAGTTGTGCATATCCTTAGAGCTAAAAACCAGCCAGTCATGCATTTCAAAGAAGGTACGATTGTCCTTTGCAACATCATGGCCAGTGTAAAGATACACTGTATCTTGATGCACTATGGCCGCAGGATCTGCGGTAAATACATCCGTAAACAAAGGGTTAGCAGCAACTGCCGCTGTACTGGCCGTGGTACTCAATGCCAAACAAGCACTCACACAAATACTAGAAAATGCCTTTTTCATACTTCCTCTATTGTTTTTTGATATTTTAGTATTATAGTAATACCAATACTTTTGCGTGCTAGCAATATTAAAGTACAAATTGTTAACTCAGGGCATAGCGTGCGTTTGATCTTAAAAAGCTGAGTTTTGTACGAATCGCTCAATAGGTCGGGCAGGGCACGTGCTTTGGAAGACGAAGGTGTCATATGAATAATAAAAAACCGAAAACACTTCGTTCGGCAGGTTGGTTTGGCAGTGATGACAAAAATGGCTTTATGTACCGCAGTTGGATGAAAAACCAAGGCATACCCGAGCATCACTTTCAAAATAAGCCTGTGATTGGGATTTGTAATACCTGGTCTGAATTGACGCCCTGCAATGGTCATCTGCGGGAATTGGCCCAAAGAGTAAAGAATGGTATTCGGGAAGCGGGTGGAATTCCGGTGGAGTTTCCCGTGTTTTCCAATGGTGAGTCCAATTTGCGCCCTAGCGCCATGTTAACGCGTAACCTTGCAGCGATGGACACCGAAGAAGCCATTCGTGGTAATCCTATCGACGGTGTTGTGCTGTTAGTGGGCTGCGATAAAACCACTCCGGCTTTATTAATGGGCGCGGCCAGTTGTGATTTACCAACCATAGTCGTTACCGGTGGGCCCATGCTCAATGGTAAGCATAAGGGCAAGGATGTAGGTTCTGGCACACTCGTGTGGGAACTGCATCAAGAATATAAAGCGGGCAACATCAGTCTCGCCGCATTTATGAATGCCGAAGCGGATATGTCCCGCTCAACGGGCACCTGTAACACTATGGGGACGGCATCGACTATGGCCTGTATGGTTGAAACCTTAGGGGTGAGTTTGCCACACAATGCCGCAATTCCAGCGGTGGATTCCCGCCGCCAAGTGCTGGCCCATATGTCGGGAATGCGAATTGTTGATATGGTCAAAGAGGATTTGACCTTAAGTAAAATCCTGAGTCGTGATGCCTTTATCAATGCCATCAAAGTCAATGCTGCCATTGGTGGTTCAACTAACGCCGTTATCCATTTAAAGGCCATTGCCGGCAGGATAGGGGTTGAACTGTCACTCGATGACTGGCGCCATGGTTACGCAGTACCGACCATAGTGAATCTTAAGCCTTCGGGTCAGTATTTAATGGAAGACTTTTACTATGCAGGTGGGCTACCCGCAGTATTAAAACAATTATTTGAACATGATTTACTGAGTAAAAACACGCTCACCGTCAATGCCGCTAGCCTTTGGGACAATGTGAAAGAGGCGCCCTGTTATAACCAAGAGGTGATCATGTCACTTGAAAATCCCTTGGTTGAAAATGGTGGCATTCGGGTACTGCGCGGCAATCTCGCGCCTCGCGGCGCAGTGATCAAACCCTCTGCCGCCAGCGCGCACCTGATGCAACACCGTGGCAAAGCGGTTGTGTTTGAAAGTTTTGATGATTACAACGCCCGCATCGGTGATCCCGAACTGGAGATAGATGAAACCAGTATTATGGTGCTTAAAAACTGTGGCCCTAAGGGATATCCGGGCATGGCCGAGGTCGGCAATATGGGACTTCCACCTAAGCTTTTGAAAAAAGGAATTAAAGACATGGTGAGGATTTCTGATGCGCGTATGAGTGGCACCGCCTTTGGTACCGTTGTTCTCCATGTTGCGCCAGAAGCGCAGGCACTCGGGCCGCTCGCCGCGGTACAAAATGGTGACATGATAGAGCTCGATACCTATGCAGGGATATTACAGCTGGAGATCAGCGACGAAGAGTTACAGGCGCGCCTAGCAAAACTCGCGGCGGTGAAATCCATTCCAATCAATGGTGGTTATCTCTCGCTCTTTAAAGAGCATGTGCTGCAGGCGGATGAGGGATGTGATTTTGATTTTCTCGTGGGATGTCGAGGTGCAGAGATACCCGCACATTCCCATTAAATATGAACTCGTTTTCTTTTATAATAAAACCAAATAATTATTTTAATAAAAGGTTGAGTTATGAAGTTGACTAATCAATACCCGAGTTTACAAGGGAAGACCATTTTTATCAGTGGTGGAGGTACGGGTATTGGGGCTTGCTTAGTACGGTCTTTTTTAGAGCAGGGCGCTAAGGTGGCATTTGTCGACATTTTAGTTGAGGAGTCGACTCAACTTGTCGCAGGCCTTAACCACACTCTGCCTGACGCTAGCGTGAAGTTTTATCACTGTGATTTAGTCGATGTGACGGCACTGAAAAGCGTGATTGCTCAGGTGGAAGACGATTTAGGCCCTATCTCGGTATTGATTAACAATGCCGCGTGCGATGAAAGGCATAGCATAGATGAAGTCACGCCAGAATATTGGGACCAATGCTTAAATACCAATTTGCGGCACTACTTTTTTGCCGTACAAGCGGTAAGGCCGCAAATGCAGCGGCTCGGCGGGGGGGCTGTTATCAACTTTGGATCTATGAGTTGGCACAATCGTCAAGCGGGAATGGCGGGATATACGGCCTCAAAAGCAGGCGTCATGGGCTTAACTCGAGGCTTAGCCGCCGATTTAGGGAAAGATAAAATCCGGATTAATACTTTAACGCCGGGTTGGGTCATGACAAAACGACAACTCACTCACTGGGTTGATAAAGATACGGCAAAACATATCGAAAATAACCAATGTATTAAAGAATATGTAATGCCCGAAGATATTGCTGCTATGGCATTATTTTTAGCAGCAGATGATAGCAAACTCTGCACCGCACAAAATTTTATTGTCGATGGTGGTTGGATTTAAATATCACAATAAAATTTCAGTTCATTGAATAATGAGGTGAGTGCTGAGTTTATTTTTAATAAAAGGTAAAGCACTCACCATGCAACTCTCAGTATCTAAAAAAAGCTTAGTTCACGCCGCATTTACGGATGAATTACAATTAGTTACCCTCACTAATAGCCATGGGCTAGAAGTTGTTCTCTCCAATTATGGCGCTAGCATTTGGTCGGTAAAACTTTATGGCAAAGATGAGCAACCCATTTCATTAAGCCTAGGTTATCAAGATATAAAAGATTGGGCGACCAATCCCTATTATTTTGGGATCACCGCTGGCCGTGTCGCCAATCGTATTGGCCAAGCACAATTTCCCTTAGCAGATAAAACCATTCAATTGCTGGCCAATGAGGGCAATAACCAACTTCACGGTGGGCCAAAGGGGTTAAGCCACTGCACTTGGCAGGTTGAAACCTTAGCGGGCAATGATAGCGTGGCCGCTATTTTCAGTATCACCAGTCCCGATGGGGATCAAGGATTTCCGGGTAATCTCAGTATCCAACTAGAGTACCGCTTGATGGAAAACAATGAGTTAATCTTGAGTTATCAGGCCGTCTGCGATCAAACCACGCCAGTCTGTTTAACCAATCATGCTTACTGGAACCTCGCCTCAGACAAACAGCAAGGTATTTTGGAGCATGAGTTAACCATCCATGCCAGCCATATTCTTGCCCTAGATAATGAACAGATCCCAACCGGCGAATTAATCTTAGTCGACGATAGCGCCTACGATTTTAAACAACCAAAGGCAATTGCCACGGATATTAAGCAATTAGCTAATGGTTATGACCATTATTTTGTGATGGATAGAAATCCTGACAATAAAAATAGCCTGCAGACCATCGCTATTTTAAAAGATCCACTCTCGGGGCGAGAAATGGAAATTAGCACTACCGAACCTGGTGTGCAATTTTACAGTGGCAACTTTCTCGATGGCAGTCATATAGATGACGAAGGTTATTCCATTAATCAATTTCATGGGCTCTGTTTAGAAACCCACGGTTATCCGAATGCGGTCAATATTGACCATTTTCCGAGTGTGATGCTTGAAGCAAATACTCAATATCAACAAATTACGGTACATAAGTTTAAGAATATTTAATTCAATAAAGGCGAAATAATATTTATTTATACGAGTTAGCCTGCTGATTTTAGCAGGCTGGGGATCTCTGTTACCTAAAATTATAAAGGGAATAATAATGAAACATAATAAAATCATTACTGCATTGGGATTATGGGCAGTGAGTGCCACTTGTGCCTACGCGACTACGGTAGGCTTTTCACAGGTTGGGTCTGAGAGTGGTTGGCGAACGAGCTTCAGTGAAGCTGTTAAAGCTGAGGCCAAACAGCGGGGTATCGATTTAAAATTTGCCGACGCTCAGCAAAAACAAGAGAACCAAATCAAAGCCGTGCGTAGCTTTATCGCCCAAGGCGTGGATGCCATTATCATCGCGCCCGTGGTGGAAACAGGCTGGAAGCCAGTACTGAGAGAAGCGAAACGCGCCAACATCCCTGTAGTGATAGTAGACCGTAATATCAAGGTCGATGATGATTCCCTATTCCTCACCCGTATTGCCTCCGATTTTACCGAAGAAGGCCGCAAGATTGGCCAATGGCTCATGGATAAAACCCAAGGCAACTGTGATATCGCAGAATTACAGGGCACAGTCGGGGCAACCGCAGCGATTGATCGCGCCACTGGTTTTAACCAAGTGATTGCCAATTATCCCAATGCCAAGATTGTTCGCAGCCAAACCGGCGAATTTACCCGTGCTAAGGGTAAAGAAGTGATGGAAGGTTTCCTCAAGGCCCAAAATGGTCAACCACTGTGCGCCGTTTGGGCGCATAACGATGAAATGGCCCTCGGCGCAGTGCAAGCCATTAAAGAAGCGGGTTTAAAACCGGGCAAAGATATCCTGATTGTCTCTGTGGATGGTGTGCCCGATTACTTTAAGGCCATGGCCGATGGTGATGTGAACGCCACGGTTGAACTTAGCCCTTACTTAGGTGGCCCAGCGTTTGATGCGATTGATGCTTATCTTAAGGGTAACAAGGAGCAGCCTAAGCTTATCAGCACTACGGGTGATGTATTTACCCAAGAAACCGCTGCCGCCGAGTACGAAAAGCGTCGCCAGCAATAGTCAGATTGACGCTTTCTTGGGGAATAGCTATGAGCCTTATTTTAGAACTCAAGCAGATCAGTAAGCACTATCCGGGCGTAAAAGCCCTTGAGGATGTGAGTTTGCGGTTATTTGCGGGGGAAGTTCACGCCCTGCTCGGCGAAAACGGTGCGGGCAAATCGACGCTGGTCAAAGTGATGACGGGCGCTCAGTCAAAAGATATGGGCGACATCCTTTTTCTTGGCGAGCCGCAACACTTCAACACACCAATGGATGCGCAAAAGGCGGGGATCAGCACTGTCTATCAGGAGGTGAACTTAGTGCCTAACCTGACCGTGGCACAAAACCTGTTCCTCGGTTACGAACCGCGTCGCCTTGGTCTTATTCATTTCAAAAAAATGTATGCCGATGCGCGCGCAGTGTTGACCCAGTTTAAGCTGGATATCGATGTTAGCGCGCCGCTGTCGGACTATTCCATCGCGGTGCAACAACTCATTGCCATCGCCCGCGGTGTTGCTATGTCGGCCAAGGTATTAGTACTCGATGAGCCTACGGCGAGCTTAGATGCCAAAGAAGTGCAAGTGCTGTTTGGGATCTTAAATCAGCTCAAAGCCAAGGGTGTGGCCATCGTTTTTATCACTCACTTCCTCGATCAGGTTTACCAGATAAGCGATCGCATTACCGTGCTGCGTAACGGACGTTTTATTGGCGAATATCTTACGGCCGAGCTGCCACAACCTAAGCTGATTGAAACCATGCTCGGGCGCTCACTGCAGGAGCAATTAGTCGATAAACAGGAAAAGGAACATACCGCCATCGATAACAACCGCTCCGCCGAGGCCGTGTTGCTATCCCTTGAAGCCGTGTCGGTAAAGGGCTCGATTCAAGCGATGAATCTCACAGTGCCAAAGGGGCAGGCGGTCGGGCTTGCGGGTCTTTTAGGCTCGGGGCGCAGCGAAGTTTGTAACGCTGTGTTTGGGCTGGATTTAGTCGATAGCGGCAGTATTCACCTTGCGGGTAAGAAGCTGAAACTGTCCCAACCTGTAGATGCGATCAGCGCTGGGATCGCCCTGTGCCCTGAAGATCGCAAGATTGACGGCATTATCGGCCCTCTGTCGATTCGCGAAAACATTATCCTCGCACTGCAGGCGCGTATCGGTTGGTGGCGTTATTTATCTAAAGCTCGGCAGCAGGAAATCGCCCAGTTCTTTATCGATAAATTACAGATTGCGACACCGGACGCGGATAAACCCATAGAACAACTGAGTGGCGGTAATCAGCAGAAAGTGATCCTCGCGCGTTGGTTAGCCATCGAACCCATCTTATTGGTGTTGGATGAACCGACTCGCGGCATCGACATTGGTGCCCACGCTGAAATCGTCAAGCTTATCAGAAGCCTGTGTGATGAGGGGATGTCGCTCTTGGTCGCATCATCCGAGCTTGATGAGCTTGTGGCCTTTTCAAATAAAGTCGTAGTGCTACGGGACAGATATGCCGTACGTGAACTTTCAGGCGCGGAACTGACCTCGCAACATGTAATGCAAGCGATTGCGGAGGGATAAATGAAAAACTCAGCCGAAACCCTATCATCCACGCGCATGTCATCCGATTTGATGCCATCACAGATGAAAGAATCTGAGCGACTGCCGCGGATGCAGGAAAGTCACAAGACCATGAAGCAAGAAAAAAACGCCCGTTACCAAGCGGGCAAATCGACATCCATTGGCCGTTACCTTTGGCCACTATTGGCCTTGAGCATTTTGCTCTTAGCCAACCTGTTTATTGACAGTAATTTCTTCAATATCAGCTATCAAGACGACAGACTCTATGGCTCCTTGATTGATATCTTAAATCGCAGTGCGCCCGTGGCCCTGCTAGCGATTGGTATGAGTTTGGTGATTGCCACAGGCGGAATCGATCTCTCGGTCGGTGCCGTGATGGCGATCTGTGGCGCGGTTTGCGCTAATTTACTGCTGGTGCCTGATATTAACTTAGTCACAGTTATCGCCGCAGGTCTGTGTGTTGGGCTCTTAGCCGGCTGCATCAATGGCGGTCTAGTGAGTTTCTTAGGGATCCAACCTATTGTCGCGACATTACTTTTGATGGTGGCAGGGCGCGGAGTGGCGCAGCTTATCAACCAAGGGCAAATCATCACCTTTCAACACCCAGGTTTTGCCGCCATTGGTGTGGGCCAGTTTTTAGGGCTGCCAATGCCAGTGTGGATTGTGCTTGGCATGTTGACCTTCACCCAATTACTGCTACGTAAAACCGCCTTAGGGCTTTTTATTGAAGCCGTGGGCTGTAACGCCAAGGCGAGTCGCTATCTTGGGATCAATGATAAATCCATTAAATTGTTCGCCTATGCCATTGCGGGTTTATGCGCGGCATTGGCGGGCATGATCAGCACCGCCGATATTCAAGGTTCAGATGCCAATAACGCAGGCCTGTGGCTTGAACTCGATGCCATATTAGCTGTGGTAATCGGCGGCGCCGCACTCACCGGTGGGCGTTTCTCCTTAGTCTTGTCGGTTGTGGGCGCGCTGATCATCCAAACCTTAGCCACTACCATTATCGTCAGCGGCTTACCCGCTAAGTTTAACTTGCTGATCAAGGCCATCGTTATCCTCACTGTGCTGCTGTTGCAATCGGATAAATTTAGGCGCCAATTATCGGCGCTGTTTAAAGCTAATCGTCTTGCTGCAGGATTGGCAGAAAAGGGCGCGAGTGCAAAAGAGTACAAAGCAACAGGAGACAACCAATGATAGCAAGACGTTTTATTCCGCTGTGGATCACCGCCTCATTGCTGTTGACTATGTTTCTGGTGGGGACGATACAGTTTGACGGTTTTGCCAGTGGCAGAGTGGTGACTAACCTGCTGCGTGACAATGCGTTTTTATTGATCACCGCATTAGGCATGACCTTAGTGATTATCTCTGGGGGGATCGATCTTTCGGTTGGCGCCGTCATCGCCTTAAGTGGGGTTGTCAGCAGTTTATTGATCACCGAGTACCAGTGGCATCCGCTGTTAGCCTTTGCGGTTATCCTGCCCCTTGGCACGCTGTTTGGTGCACTCATGGGCACTATTATCCATGTGTATAAGTTACAGCCTTTTATCGTAACGCTTGCGGGTATGTTCCTGGCGCGGGGCTTAGCGACGACGCTCAGCGAAGAGTCGATTGCCATTGACCATCCGTTTTACGATGCGGTGGCCGAGATGAGCATTGCACTGCCAGGCAATGGCGCCCTCGATTTAAGCTCACTGATCTTTATCCTGTTTTTTGTGATTATCGCCATTGTGATGCATTACAGCCGTTTCGGCACCAATGTGTATGCCATTGGTGGCAATCAACATTCTGCTGAACTTATGGGGATTTCTATCGCAAAAACCACCATCAGTATTTACGCCCTTAGCAGCTTTTTGGCGACTTTGGCGGGCATCATCTTTACCTTTTACACCTTCTCTGGCTATGCGCTCGGCGCTATAGGTGTCGAACTGGATGCCATTGCGGCCGTGGTGATTGGCGGTACGTTACTGACGGGCGGCAGTGGATTTGTGGTCGGCACTGTACTTGGAGTGATTTTGATGGGGGTGATCCAAACTTATATCACCTTCGATGGCAGCTTAAGCAGTTGGTGGACCAAGATTGTTATCGGACTCTTATTGTTCTTTTTCATCCTATTACAGAAACTCTTGAATGGACGCAAAGCAAACCATGGATAATCATCAATCACGCTTTAAGGCTTTCAGGCTTATGCCTGTTGCCAGTGCGCTATTGGGCTTAAGTGTTGTCGGTGCTGCTCAGGCGGTTCCAGTGCTTGAGATAAGCCGAACCCAAACCGCAGCGGTAAATCCAAATGCGGTAGATACAGTCACAGTAAACGAGCCATTTATCTCAAGAAGGGCGGATCCTTGGGTGATCCGCGATGATGACGGCAGCTATTATTTTATTGCCTCAGTACCTGAGTTTGACCGCATCGAACTGCGCCACGCCAAAACCATCGACGGTTTACGCCAAGCAACGCCTAAAACCCTGTGGCGCAAGCATGAAACTGGCCCCATGAGTATCGATATTTGGGCGCCAGAGCTGCACAAAATAGATGGTCGCTGGTATATCTACTTTGCGGCCAGCAATAAGGATGTGCGTTTTCATAACCGCATGTTTGTCTTAGGCCTTGAGGGTGACTCGCCGATGACGGGTCAATGGCAAGAGCTTGGCAAGTTGCAATCGGCGCAGGATGCCTTTTCCCTCGATGCGACCAGCTTTAGCCTGAAGGGTGAGCGTTATTTTATTTGGGCGCAGCAGGATAAGGCCAAGCGTTACAACACTGGTTTAGTGATTGCCAAAATGCTATCACCGACTCAACTCTCTGATAACGAAACCATTATCAGCGAGCCCTTATTGGATTGGGAGCGTTTAGGCTTTAAAGTCAACGAAGGCGCAGCTGTGCTGGTTAAAAACGGTAAAGTCTTCGTAACCTATTCCGCCAGTGCCACGGATGACCGTTATGCCATGGGGCTGTTATGGGCCGATGAAAATGCCGATTTACTCGATCCAAAGAGTTGGCATAAATCGGTAAACCCTATCTTTACCACTGAGCCTAGCCTGAACCGCTTTGGCCCTGGCCATAATAGTTTTGTACTGGCAGAGGATGGTAAAACCGAGCTGATGTTCTACCATGCACGTAATTATCTTGAGCTGCAGGGGACGCCATTGACCGACGGCAATAGGCACACTTACTACCGTGCCATTCGCTGGTCGGCGGACGGTTTCCCAGTATTTGATAATCAGCAGAGCGATAGCCAAACCCTGCATCGACAAGACACGCAGTCCCGCTAAATAAGCGAAATGCGTTTAATAGACACGAACAGCACACGTAAGTAATCGAAATAGACAGGTTTTCCATGATAAGAGCAACAAACAGCCCCCTAGTCGAGCAGCGCGCCGATCCCTTTGTGTACCGACATAGCGACGGTTATTACTACTTTACGGGTTCTGTTCCGACCTACGATCGGATTGAACTGCGTAAATCCAAGACCTTAGACGGTTTGCAAGACGCCCAAACCTTCGATATCTGGTTTAAACACCAAAGCGGCCCGATGAGCCGCCACGTATGGGCGCCCGAGATCCATTATCTCGACGGCAAATGGTACATCTACTTTGCGGCCAGCGAAGAGGAAAATATTTGGGCCTTACGCCCCTATGTGCTTGAGTGCCAAGGGCAAGATCCCTTGAATGATACATGGATTGAGCTCGGCATGATGCAGGCGGCCGATGGTGATAATAAGTCCTTTATCGACTTTTCCTTAGATGCGACCATTTTCGAAAACAACGGTAAGCGTTACTTCTGCTGGGCGGAGAAAACTGGCGGTCAATTCGCGGCATCCAACCTGTATCTTGCGGAAATGGCATCGCCCATCAAGTTAAAGACGGCGCAATTTATGCTCACCACCCCAGATTACGATTGGGAGCGAGTCGATTTTTGGGTTAACGAAGGGCCAGCAGTGCTTAAACACCAGGGGAAAATCTTCATTACCTTCTCGGCCAGCGCCACAGGCGCTTGTTATTGCATGGGTTATATGGAGGTCGATGAGCATGCCGACTTGCTCGATCGTAACTCATGGAAGAAAACTCGCCAGCCAGTGCTCAGCACTGATGTCGACAAGCAAATCTATGGCCCAGGCCATAACAGTTTCACCGTCGCTGAAGATGGCATAACACCCATCTGTGTGTACCATGCCCGCGATTATGAACATGCGGTGGGCGACCCTCGCGTGGTACCTAAGACAGATACCCGTCCATTAGCGCAAATTATTAAAGATCCACTCTATGATCCCAATCGCCATGCGCGAATGTTAGCGGTGTCATTTGATGAGAGCGGGCGCCCCTTGTTCAACCTCTACTAATCCATTTACCGCTACAAATGATTCGATAATCGCGGGGAATGCTTCAGCAGCCCCGCATTTTTATATCTGAGTGAAGCGATATTGATTAGACTCGCACGCGCGTTAAAAGTCTTACCACTTATTCCAATAGCTATTTCAATCACTTAAGCGATTCAATCTTTGAACCTAAAGATGTTATATTGCCGCCCGAGCATTCACATTGTGGGTAGGAGTCCTGCCTGAGTGTGGGAGTGAATTTCAGTGATGATGATTTTGCCAAGATCGAGGAGTAGGGATATGGCGATAAATAAGGACAAGCTTAGTGCGGATATTGAAGCTGGATTGGAAGACTTAGCTCAGGAACTCGCTCTGGCACTAGCGGAATATTACGATTGGTGGCTGTCGCAATATCCGGCGGAAACCGTATACGGTTTCTGTCTATACAGCACGCCCTTAGTGGAATATTTAGGCGTCACGCTTTTCACTGAGGAAGGTTTGACTGCCGTCGCACAGAAATATCAAAACGATCATCGTTTTCGGCATAAATCCCTTGCAGAGCTTAAGCAAACGCTGCGCTGGTCGGCCTGCGACTCTCCACATCACGATGAAAATGAAGATATTTTTGAGGCGATTAACGACAAACTGCAATTGCTGCATGAGGACGCTGAATCGCTCGAGTCCGAAGAGGCATTTGATGCTTACCTCAAAGCCTTGTACGCCATATTAGTCAGGGCGCTCAATGAAGTTAAAGCCAAGCGCCCGCTGAACCCGCAGGCAATATTGTTTTCCGTCTGGTTTGGCGATCAAAGCGATGCTGATATCGATTATTTTGTTCAGAGTTGCAATGATAAAGAGATGATTGCTCATTTTTATCAGCAATGGCAATAAATTTTGCCAGCAAAAATTTTCAACGCAACTGGCTTGTTAGCCTGCAACCGACGATATCCTACCCGATATGGACTGATATTTACGGATAGTGACTGATAGCAGCATAGAGCCACCAGCACACATCAGGTAATGCCTAGCGCAGAATCTATGGGTAAGGGGATAAAGAAACAAGGGAAAGCGTCTCACTTTCCCTTGTCTGAATGAGCGTTTTTAGCCCAAGTTCACATATTGCGCTCGGGATGCTCGGCTTATTGAGTCGAGCTTGGCTCGCTTTTTAGCAGGCGCACCTCATATAAACCGCTGGCAATCGAGCCCGGTTTTACCACAAATTTCACCCTGAAGGGCACTGTGCTATCTAAAAGCATGTCGGCGGGAATAGGGTAGTCGACGTTGTAAAATGTCGGGCCCTTATCGGCAGGCAGTGTGACTTCGGCTAGGCGCTTATCGTTGATCAAAATGTCAAAACGTCGCCCAGCATCCAAACCAAAGTAGGTTAAGCGCAATACGGGTTGGAGTTCACCTTTGGCATCGAGTTGATAACTAAACCAATCCTGGGCATGGCGCCAATGGCGATTACCATTAAGGCCCGCTTCACTCTTTGATGCCTTAAAGAAATGATCCGACTCAGGTTGCTGCTCACCGGGCTGCACACTATCTAAGGTTTGCGCCATCAGCTTGGCTTCCATCTGGGCTTTTTGAGCTAACGCTTGCTGTTTCTGCTGCTATTCATCGGGAGCACTCTGGCCAAAATACAAGGTATAGCGGCTGTCGTGCAGACGAAAGAAGGGGATCAGCGTGATTGAGCTAGCTTGATTAGTGCGGGCTTTCCCGGTGGTGAATTGCAGCTGACTCATGGGCTCACGGCGGATTTAGCATGGTTTTCGATGCTAGAACCGACACAACACCACATACTTTCCTGCGCAGATGAATAGACGCGGTAATGGTCGGGGCGCATCGGCGTAAAATACACTAGGCCGCCAGTTTGCGGATGCTGGGACGAGAGGATATGGTTGTAGAGTGCACGTTCGTAGTAATCGATATAACGCAAATGTCATACGGTGTGATAAAAAAGCCCCTTGGTAGGGGCTTTGTCATATTTAAGCGAAATGGCCATAGTTGAATTAAATGGTCATTAAATGAATTACGCCGAGACTTGGCTCGTCACGGCCTTTGGATTGACCTCACGGCTGGTATCAACTTGGCTTGAGTGCGTTTGCTCGGGTAAAGCCTGCTTGATTTCTTCATACACGCGGTCAGAAATCTTATATTTGAACATCAGTAATCCCATCAGCGCGTGGAATGCACCAGGGATAACCGTCAGCATTAATGAAATCCCCGTCAGCGCAAATTCGCTTTGGGTTGCACCGGGTTGATAGTTGAAATAGGTCAACAACATACCCACCACAAAGCCCGCTGCGCCCATGCCTGCTTTTTGGGCGAATGAGATCCCGCCAAAGGCAAGGCCCGACACCCTATGGCCCGTTTTGACTGTGCCGTAATCCACCGACTCGGAAATCACCGACCAGAAGATTGGCGCATGTAAGTCCACCACAAATGAAATGGCAAAATAGAGCACAAAGGCCAGTACTATGTCCCCCGGTTGTACGGCAAAGAACATAATGACACTTAAGATCCCGACGGCAATTTGGCTGTAGCGGAACAGTTTCAGTTTGCAGTAACGCTTAGTGATCCAAGTCGAAGCCACCATGGCCAGAATCGCCGCGCCCACACCGGTCGATAGGAAGGCCGAGAGCATTTTGGCATCGCCGCCCAAGTAGTAGGTGGCGTAGTAGGCCGCCACTGAGCCGCGGATCACATAGCCAATGGTGCCAATCACACAAATCGCGGTTAACACTAACCATTGGTCGTTTTTGAGCAATAATCGCAACTGCATGGCAACAGGCTTAGTTTCAACCTTGTAGGCCACACGCTCTGTGGTAGTAAAAAAGCAAAATAAAAACAACAGTGTTGCCATTAATGCCATCAAACCCATGGCCTTTTGATAACCCGCGGCGATGTCTTCACCGCCCCAGGCTGAAGCTAACATAGGCACAATAATGGTTACTAAAAAGGCGGCAATTTTGGCGAAGAACAAACGATAACCGTTGGCGGATAAGCGCTCTTTCGGATCGTCGGTGATAACGCTGATAATCGAAATATACGGAATAGTCACAGTGGTAAAGATGATAGTGACCAGAATATAGGTCGAGTAGGCCCAGATAAGCTTGGCATTGTAATCCCAGTCTGGGGTCGAGAAGGTTAAGAAGACGGAAATACCAAAGGGAATCGCCATAAACAGGAAGTAGGGGCGATATCTTCCCCAACGGGTGGTCACTTTATCGTTAATAATGCCCATCAAGGGATCGGTAACGGCATCGATAAGACGGACCAGCAGGAACAGGATCCCGACATCGGCGGGCTTTAGCCCAAAAATATCGGTATAAAAGAAGGTAATAATTAACATCATTGACGACATCACCACGTTAACGGCCATGTCCCCGGAGCCGTAACCGATCTTTTCAATGACTGACAATTTTTGAGAACTCATCAGAAATCCTTATTATATTTATTATAAACAGTGAGTTATTGTGTTATTTTGCGGTTTACCGCATCCGCAATGTTAACACATTTTTCTCCTGTTAATTTTTTTGCATTTGATTGTTGCTTCCTTGTCCTGATAGTATGATAACTTAATTCATCATACAATAGCATAATAGCTATTTTGCAAAATGGATGGGGTTCATAAGGAGAATTGATGCTAGCGATAACTGTCACATCGAAAAAAGTCACACCGAAAACAGCCCTAAGACGTCACCTTAAGATGCTCAATTGTGCGCTGCTGGGCATGTTGGCAACCCTAGGTCAAGTTTGTGCCGAGCAGGTGAGTATTCATGATCCTGTGATGGCCAAGGAGGCTGAACAGTATTATCTCTTCAGCACAGGCCCCGGCATTACCTATTATTCCTCCAAGGATAAAGTCCATTGGACACTGGCGGGCCGAGTATTTGAAACCGAACCGAGCTGGGCGAGGGCGGTGGCACCTGGGTTTAACGGCCATTTGTGGGCGCCGGATATTATCGAGCACAATGGGCTGTTCTATCTGTATTACTCAGTGTCTGCCTTTGGTAAAAACACCTCCGCCATTGGGGTGACAGTCAATAAAACCCTCGATAAAAACTCGAAGGACTACCAGTGGACAGATAAGGGCATAATTCTTCAATCCGTGCCTAATCGCGATGCGTGGAATGCCATTGATCCCAATATTATTGTCGATGAAAAGGGTACACCTTGGATGAGTTTTGGCTCCTTCTGGCAAGGGTTAAAACTGGTCAAACTTAATCCAGATTTTATCTCCATCGCCAAGCCAGAAGAGTGGTACACCTTAGCTAAGTTAGAACGCCCAGCGTTAGTTGCCGAAACGGAGCCAGGTCCTGCGCAAATCGAAGCGCCTTTTATCTATAAAAAAGATGATTATTACTATCTATTTGTCTCCTATGGCCTTTGCTGCCGAGGGGATGACAGCACCTACCACTTAGCCGTGGGCCGCGCCAAAACGGTGACAGGGCCTTACCTCGATAAAGAGGGCAAAGACATGGCGCAAGGCGGCGGTTCGGTTTTACTGCACGGCACTAAAGCCTGGCCGGGATTGGGCCATAACAGTGTTTATGCCTTCGACGGTAAAGATTACTTAGTCTTTCATGCCTACGAATCCGCCGATAATGGCTTACAAAAACTCAAGATGGCGGAACTTAGCTGGCGCCAAGGTTGGCCAGAGGTCGATCCTAAGGCGCTCAATCAGTACCAGAGCGTATTAGTTGCACCCGAAGGAACAAAATAATAATGACTCACACAATCAACAAACGAATGGCGGCGCTTGCGCTGGCTATGGGACTTAGCGCGACCTGCTTGGGGGCAGGTAATCTAGATGCAGCAGAGAGTGCTAAGGGCGCGGATGAAAACCGCATTACCGCAGCGACCTTTGCGAATCCGTTATTTCGTAACGGCGCCGATCCATGGCTCGAATACCACAATGGTAACTATTATCTGACCACTACGACTTGGACCTCAGAGTTGGTGATGCGTAAGTCGCCGACCATCGCTGGGCTTGCCGATGCCCCAGCCCACAATATTTGGAGCGGCACCGATAAGTCGAACTGCTGTAACTTTTGGGCGTTCGAATTCCACCCTCTGCAAACCGCACAGGGACTACGTTGGTATGTAATTTACACCTCGGGCGTGGCAGAAAATTTCGATGGCCAGCGAAACCATATCCTAGAGAGTGAAGGCAGCGACCCCATGGGCCCCTACAAGTTTAAGGGCACCCCAATGCCGGATCATTGGAATATCGACGGCAGCTATTTAGAACATCAAGGCCAGCTATATTTCCTCTGGTCGGAATGGCATGGGCAAGATCAAGTCAACTTGATTGCAAAGATGAGCAATCCTTGGACCGTCGAGGGCGAACATAAGGTGATCACTGCGCCTATTCACGACTGGGAAAAATCAGGCTTAAACGTTAACGAAGGTCCTGAGATTATCCAGCATGGGGGCAGAACCTTTTTAGTCCACTCGGCAAGTTTTTGTAACACTGAGGATTATTCCTTAGGCGTGGTCGAACTCACGGGGGATGATCCTATGGATCCAGCCGCATGGACCAAGTTCGACAAGCCCTTCTTTAGTAAGGCGAACGGTGTCTATGGCCCTGGCCATCATGGTTTCTTTAAGTCTCCCGATGGGAAAGAGGATTGGCTTATTTACCATGGCAACTCCTCGGCCTCCGACGGTTGTAGCGGTACCCGCGCAGCCCGTGCACAGCCCTTTACTTGGGATAACAAAGGTTTGCCCAAATTTGGTGAACCTATGGCGGATAAAAAACAACTGCCCGTCCCAAGTGGCGAGTTTGGTCCGATAACCGCCCAAGTGGAAGGCGTAAAATACCGCATCATGAGCCGTGACGTTGGTCAATGCCTGGTGACCAATGCCAAGGGCAAAGTCAGTGTCGGTAAGTGCGAGGGTGACAACAGCCAATGGGTTATCGACCCGAGTAACGATGGCCTGTATCGCTTTGCTAATGTGGGTCAGGGAACCTTTTTAACCCAGGCTCAGTGTCAAGATGAGTCTTCAACGGCACTGAATACTGCGCCTTGGGTCGCATCCCGTTGCCAGCGTTGGTCGGTGGATTCTACCCGTGAGGGCTGGTTCCGCTTTGCCAACGATCGCTCAATCGGCAATCTGCAGGCAAAAAACTGTAGCAAAAAGGCCGGCGCGGAAGTGGTCGCGGGCGAAAACCACGTCAGTGAATGCACAGATTGGCGGATTGAGCCTGTGTCAACATTTGCCATAGTCAACGCCCACAGTGGCCGCGTGGTGAGTGCAGATCAATGTCATGTTCAAGCTAATGCCAATGTGGCCCAGTTTGAATATACGGGCGGTGCCTGCCAGCAGTGGCAAGCCATGCCGACGACGGACGGCTTTTATCGCCTGCAATCCCTCCAGCTTTCAAACCAAACTACGCCTCAGTGCCTTGTGACCAATGAAGGTAATCTTCAACTGGGAGCCTGTAATGCGATCGACAGTGAGTTCCGCAGCGAATTGATGCCTAATGGTTCATTACGGGTGGTGTCCCGTAAGGGCGGTTCGTCAATGAAAGTGGCCAATGGCTCCTATGCCAATGGCGATAATATTGTGGAAGACGTATGGAAAAACACCATCTCACAACAGTTCTACTTTAGAGAGGTGAAATAATTTATCCCTTTGAAATAACTGAGCATCACCACGGCGGTGGCTAATCGCTTGCTTGTAATGTCGTTTAAGTTGAGGTCGCTTAACGGCATCTTAGTTGAGCCTAGATTGCTCGGCACCAGGGCAGTAATTGTGTATGCAGTTACTGCTCTTTTTTATACTGTAAATGACAGCCACAGAAGACGTATTGCAAGCGGCGTGACTTGCATAAATTTGGTGCTGCTTTGCACCAATTTAACGCAATCACTGACTAAGTTGTCGCTTAATTGGTTAGTGTTATTCAATAAAATCAAATAATTAATAAGGTGGCACCCTTTGTGCTTTACATCATTCGCATTCAGTCACGGATGCAACACAATTTGAATTTAAGCGCATAGCTCTGGCTGTGTGCTGGCAACGAAGCCTGCGATCTGACTGCCTTTAGGTAGCCCGGATGCGGGCTTTTTTATGGGCAAAATTTGGCTGTCGAGTCAGCCGCCAAAGGCCTTAAGGACAAAACAATGCAGCAGACCAAACAGATTCTGGTGATCGGCAACGGCATGGTGGGGCACCATTTTGTTGATCAATTGCGGGCCAAAGACCCAGCGGCGCAGATTACTGTGCTTTGTGGTGAAGCTCAGCTGGCATATGACAGGGTGCATTTATCCGGCTATTTCAGCGGCACCAGCGCGGAGCAACTGGCGTTAACGACAGAAGAAGCCTATCAGGCGGCTCATATTCAATACCGCTTAAATTGTTGGGTGGAGCAAATAGACCGCGAGCAGCAGCTAGTTGTAACCCGTCAGGGCGGGCAGTTTTATTACGACGAGCTGGTGCTGGCGACAGGCTCTTACGCCTTTGTGCCGCCTATTCCTGGTAATGATCAGCCACATTGTCTGGTGTATCGCACTTTGCAGGATTTGGAGGCGATAGCAAAAAGCGCTGCTGTAAGCAAAGTGGGGGTAGTGATAGGCGGTGGTTTGCTTGGGCTGGAAGCGGCCAATGCGCTGAAACAACTGGGTTTACAAACTCATGTGGTGGAGTTTGCGCCACAACTGATGGCGGTGCAGCTGGATCAGGGCGGCGGCCAGATGTTAAGCCAGAAAATTACAGACTTGGGTGTGCAGGTGCATACCGGCAAAGCGACTCAGGCCATAGTAGCTGGCGCTGAATGTCGTTATCAGTTGCAGTTTGCTGATGGCGAAAGTTTAGAGACGGACTTAGTGTTGTTTTCTGCCGGGATCAGGCCTTATGACCAGTTGGCGCGCAGCTGTGGTTTAGCTGTGGGTGATAGAGGTGGCATTGTCGTCAATGATCAGTGCCAGACGTCCGACCCCCATATTTATGCCATAGGTGAATGTGCTTTGTGGCAGCAAAAGATTTTTGGTCTGGTGGCACCGGGTTATCAGATGGCGCGTGTGGTGGTCAGCCAACTGACAGGGGGCGAGCAAAAATTTAGCGGGGCTGATATGAGCACCAAGCTGAAACTGCTGGGTGTGGAAGTCGGTTCTATTGGCGATGCCCATGCCAGAACGCCCGGCGCCTTAAGCTATATATTTACCGACCCGCGTGCTCAGGTCTACAAAAAAATGGTGGTAAGCTCCGACGGTAAACGACTGCTGGGGGCTGTATTGGTCGGCGACACCAGTAACTATGACAGTCTGCTGCAGTATGCCCTCAACGATATGCTGCTGCCCAAACAACCGGAGCAACTGATTTTACCTGCAGCGTCCGGCGCACCTTTAGCTGCTTTAACCTTACCCAACAGCGCGACCATTTGTTCCTGCCATAACGTGGCCAAAGGCGACATAGTGGCGGCGATGGACAGTGGTTGCTGCGATTTGACCAGCGTTAAAAGCTGCACCAAGGCCAGTACGGGTTGTGGCGGTTGTACTGCTTTGCTCAAATCCGTAGTGGATGATGAGTTAAAAAGCCGTGGTGTGGAGGTAAAAAATCATCTCTGTGAACACTTTGCTTATTCCCGCCAGGAATTGCTGCATTTAGTCCAGGTCGGCGGTATTAAAACCTTTGCCGAACTCTTGAGTCGTCATGGTCAGGGTTTGGGCTGTGATATTTGTAAGCCGACAGTGGGCTCTATTCTGGCGTCGAGCTGGAATGATTATGTACTGAAAAAGCCTCATATAGGTTTGCAGGACACCAACGATACCTTTCTTGCCAATATGCAAAAGGACGGTTCTTATTCAGTAGTGCCGCGTATTGCTGGTGGTGAAATCACCGCAGAAAAACTGCTGGTGATAGGTCAGGTGGCTTTGGATTTTAACCTCTACACCAAAATTACTGGTGGTCAGCGGATCGACTTGTTTGGCGCCCGTTTGGAGCAGTTACCCGCTATTTGGCAGCGTTTGGTCGATGCGGGTTTTGAGACAGGCCATGCCTATGGCAAGTCGCTGCGTACAGTCAAATCTTGTGTGGGCAGTACCTGGTGTCGTTATGGCGTGCAGGATAGTGTCGGTCAGGCTATAGCTATCGAAAACCGCTATAAAGGTTTACGTGCGCCACACAAAATCAAAATGGCAGTGTCGGGTTGTACCCGCGAATGTGCTGAAGCGCAAAGCAAAGACATTGGCATTATTGCCACCGAAAACGGCTGGAACCTGTATGTCTGCGGTAATGGCGGTATGAGGCCACGTCACGCCGACTTATTTGCCACCGACCTCGATACCGACACCTTAATCCGCTACATAGACCGCATTCTGATGTTGTATATCCGCACAGCCGACCGTTTGCAGCGCACCTCCGTTTGGATGGAAAAACTGGATGGTGGTTTGGACTATCTGCGTAAAGTCATTATCGACGACGAGCTGGGAATAGGTACAGAGCTGGAAAACCAGATGGCGGCTTTAGTGAATACTTATGCCTGTGAGTGGAAAGCCACGCAGGAAGACCCGCAAGCGCTGAAACGTTTTCGCCAGTTTGTAAACAGTCCGGATGCAGATGAAAACATCGTTTTTGTTGAGGAACGTGCGCAAATTCGCCCTGCTACTGCAGAAGAAAAACGCCAGTGGCAACAACAAATCCCCATCACAGAGCTGCCTGTAAAGGCTTTAGCAGAGGAGAACTAATATGGCCTGGACTGATATTTGTGCTTTTGAAGACTTAGTCGAAAACAGCGGTATTTGCGCTTTGCTGAATGGCCAGCAAGTGGCGGTGTTTTTGCTGGAGCTGCAAGGCGAGCCGCAGATTTATGCGGTAGGAAATTACGATCCGCTTGGTAAGGCGAATGTGTTGTCGCGCGGTATGGTGGGTTCTATAGGTGAGCAAATCGTAGTGGCGTCACCTTTGTATAAACAGCACTTTGACCTGACGACAGGCCAGTGCTTAGAACAACCTGAAGTGGTGATCCCTGTGTATGGCGTCAAGCTGCAACAGGGCAGAGTATGGCTGAATGCTGAATTACAAAATCAACAAGCATCAGCGGCTTGATCGCAGGGTTCGCAGAAATCCGTGATAAAGGCAAAGGACAAGGCAGACAGACAAAACAGCATCAAAGGGTGGTAAGCAAGATGAGTGTGATCAGTCATTTACTACGGGTACCACAGGCAGTGCAGTGGCTGTCTGGCTGGAACTGGAAAGGCGAAACGGCTGATTCTGGGCAGCAAAAACCAGCTGGCAAAGGCCAGGTGATGCTGATAGGTGCAGGGCCTGGTGATCCTGAACTACTCACAGTCAAAGCTCAGCGTTTATTGCAGCAGGCTGATGTGCTGTTGTTTGATAGTTTAGTCTCGGCTGAACTATTGGCGATAGCGCCACGGCGTTGTAAAAAAGTCTTTGTGGGTAAAAGAGCCGGCCGTCATGCGATGCCGCAACAAGAGATCAACCAGTTGCTTGTTGAATACGGTCAGCAAGGTGGTTTAGTGGTGCGGTTAAAAGGTGGCGACCCGGCGATTTTTGGCCGGGTGTCGGAAGAAGCCGCAGCTTTAGAGCAGGCAGGTATTGCTTTTGCAATAGTGCCTGGTGTCACCAGCGCCTGCGCGGCATCAGCTTATTGTGGTATTCCGCTGACTGCCCGTGGTAGTGCAACTTCAGTGCAGTTTTTAACAGCGCAGTTTGCTGATCCAAACAAACAACCTGACTGGTCTGGTTTTCAGTACAGAGCCAATGGTTCTAACCCAACCTTGGTGGTTTATATGGGGCTGAACCGCTTACAGCAATTGTGTGCAGGTTTAGTTTCTGTTGGTTGGCCGGACGATACACCCATTGCACTTTTGGATCAGGTCAGTACCCCACAGCAAAGCCAGCTACAGGGTACTTTGACTGATATCAGTGAGCGTCTTGCGGCTCAGCCTTTAGCTGGTCCAACTTTGATAGTGGTGGGTGAGGTGCTAAAGCAGCGGATGAAAGTGGACTTAAGCCTATTACAGCAAGTGGCCGTTGAGAACTAATTCAGTTATTTCCTTGCGTTGCTTATTGGCGAGTAGGCAACGTAAGTTGCCTGAGTGCGACTAAGCTGAGCGATAATTTCTAGTCCAGCTTAGTTTCTAGTCCAGCTTATATTGTCGGCTGTAATGCTATCAGCCACAAAATAATCAGTGCCTGTAATACACACAGTGATTGCCAAAACCTTAGGGGGTGGCGCTCAATCAGGCTACGCTGTTTTTGAAACTCAGCATTGGGATGACGTAAATCATATAAAAATTCAGATAAGACTGGGTAACGTTTATTGGGATCCGGCTGCAATGCTTTTTGTAAGGTGAAATCCAGCCATACTGGTAGCTCGCTGTCATTACTTAATACCGATTGATAGCGCAATTTTCTCTGCGCCTTAATACTTTTGGCTCGAGCCGCATCGGGGCCATAAGGAAAACGCCCTGACAACAGATGGTAAGTTAATACTGCCAGTGAATATAAATCTGATTGTTCCGTGCCAGCGAGCCCTAAAAAATACTCAGGCGCAGTGTACAGGGCTGTACCGGGAATGTTCCCCGCCACTTCATCATCCGTCTGTAAGCCTGCCAACCGCGCTGCACCAAAATCGATAATTTTAACCAGACCTTGAGGGGTGATCATTAGATTATCTGGGCGGATATCTTGATGCAGAATCTCGCTGCGGTGCAACGCTTGTAAGCCTTTTCCCAATTGCTCAACGATGCCTCTAACTTGCTCTAGCGTAGGTTCAGGGTGATCCCGTTGCCACTGTTTCAAGGTCTGACCTTCGACATATTCGAATAAGGTATATAGGGCAGTGCGGGTTCGATTGATACTTGCTGGACGCAGTACATGATGGCTGTGGACTCTCTTGGCTATCCATTCTTCGCGCATGAGCGAGTCGAGATATTCGGACTGTTCGGCTAAATCTATCGATGGCGCCTTAAGCACCATCAATTGCTCGTTACTGGTATCTTGCACCAAATAAACATGGCTGCGGCTGCTTTGTTGTAAGGAACGGATCACCTGCATACCGTCCAATGTTTCACCCGGTTGCAGCAATGGTGGGAAACCTAACGCGGACTCTATACAACTGGGCACACTGTTATCATTTGCCAGAGTATCAATTCTAACCACCTGCAGCGTGATATTATCCTCACTACCTGCGGCAAATGCGGTTTCGCCCAGTTGCTGGGCCAGTAGTGATAGATCTTGCGATGGAGTGATTAGTGCAATTTTTTCAATAATTTGCGCTTGTGTTAATCGTTCAAATAGACCATCTGTTGCCAAGAGAAACACATCTCCAGGCTGCAAAGGCAAACTGTAATAATCAGGTTCGAGTACTGCACCAGCTCCCATAGCTTGACTTAAAAAATTAGCGCTACCCCGCCAAACTCTGTGGTCACGCGTCAATTGTTCTAATTGCTGATCACGCAGAAGATAAATCCGGCTATCCCCAACATGTAACAGATGCGCATGACGCTGTTTTAGTATTAAAGCACTAAAGGTACAGACATAGCCCTTATCAGGATCTAACCCAAAGGGGCTATTACGATTTTGGGCGTATAGCCAGTTATGGCTTGCCTTTAGTACCTGCAAGGCGGCATGGCGGACTGACCAAGCATCACTGGTACAGTAATAGTCTACGAGAAAACTGTTTACAGCCGTTTCACTGGCAATCTGGCTCACAGAACTACTGCTTATCCCATCGGCCACTGCCAATACTATGCCTTTGCGGCTTAATTCAGGCTCTTCGGGCTGATAGGCCCCCATGCAGTCTTGATTTATCGCTTTGCGGCCAGCACTGGAGTACTGGCCAATGGAGACTTGCAGCGATGATGCTGGCAATTTCATTAAAATTTAGCCAGTGTTGCTGACGAAGGTCCGGTGGTCTTTGCTGTAAGGTGACGTTTTGGGGCCGTTTTATAGTGAGTGCTATAGAGGGTTAAACCGGTAAAGGCTAAACCACCGACCAGATTGCCCAAAGCAGTGGGAATTTCATTCCAGAGTAGATAATCCATAACCGAAAAATCACCGCCCATCATCATGGCAAAAGGGAATAAAAACATATTGACCACTGAGTGCTCAAAACCCATAAAAAAGAACAACATAATAGGCATCCACATCGCCAGCACTTTGCCACTGACATGGGTTGATATCATTGCCCCAACAACGCCCATCGATACCATCCAGTTGCATAACATGCCGCGCAGGAAAATCGTCATCCAGCCAGCTGTGCCATATTCAGCATAACCTAAGGTTCGGGCTTTACCGACACCCGCAAGTTTATCGCCAACGGCGCCGGCTTCGGTGTTAAATCCCATCGTTAATACAAAAGCCATCATGCCCGCGACCGTCAAAGCGCCAAGGAAATTGCCGGTAAATACCAGTCCCCAGTTGCGTAATACCCCTTGAACAGTGACGCCAGGGCGGCGGTCGAGTAATGCCAGAGGCGTCAGAACAAACACCCCCGTCAGTAAATCAAATCCCATTAGGTACAACATAATAAAACCCACAGGGAATAGCATGGAACCCACTAAAAATGAACCGGTTTGTACGGCGACAGTGACAGCAAAAACAGCGGCTAACGCTAAAATTGCTCCCGCCATATAGGCGCGGATCATAGTATCTCGGGTTGACATAAAAATTTTGGATTCGCCGGCATCAACCATTTTGGTCACGAACTCAGCGGGTACTAAATAAGCCATAGATTCACCTCTAACTATTATTGTTACTGTGGTTTTTCAGGCGTTTTTAGAAAACAAAAAAGGTGTCCGGATCATGCTGTTTCCAGATGATCGCGGGACACCTTTGTCCTGAATCTGCTCCCCATTGCACCAAAACGGTAGCGTGATTAGCACAGCTTACATTCTGAACAACCAGGGAAGATGTTTGAAGGTGACACCACCTTCTGCACACTCACTACGCAACTTTGATGCCAGTGAATAAATTAAATACAAGGTAATGATTTTAATTGGTTTTATATAATGCTTATTTAAACCGTCGCCCCTAGCGAGTACCATTTCTGTGCATTTACTGCACTGTTAAAGGGCGATAAAGGGTAAATGCCTGCTATTGAGATAGCAACAATATGCTAACAATTCAGCATGGCTGCGGCTTGAGGACAGTCAATACCTATGTGGAATAGCGATTGCTAGCTTTGCACCAACGCCAGCAACTCAGAGTGAATGGATGAACTATCAGACAACCCAGTTTCTACTGGCAGCTAAACAGGCTGAAATTAACGCATTAGAGCAACTTTCTGCCAATTGCTTATTGGTGACTGGCATTAGCGAATTGGTGCATCAGCTGCAACGTGAGCGTGGTATCAGTAATATTTTTCTCGCTTCGGGTTGTGAGTTATTTGCACAACAACGTCAACAGCAACTGCTGCAAACGACCAAAGCTGAACAACAGCTACGGACGCAATTAACTCAGCAATATCTACAGGCAAAAGATCTGTGTAATAACAGTCGGCTGCTCAATGGGATCTCTCTGGCATTACAGTGCTTAGATAGATTGGCGGCATTACGTGAAAAGGTAAGCAAGCAGCAATTGATGCCGCCGCAGTCCACAGAAGCCTACAGTAGTTTAATCGCGACATGGCTTGTGGTGGTGCAGGATTCAACAGATCTCGTCTGTGATGCAGACATTACCCGATTATTGGTGGCGCTGTTTAACTTATTGCAAATCAAAGAATATGCAGGGCAGGAACGCGCTTGGGGGGCGATAGGGTTAGCCTCTGGTCAGCTAACCACAGAGTTGGGGGAGCGTTTGTTATTGCTACAACAAGCACAACAGCAGAGTGCTGTTGTCTTTTTAGAGTTTGCTTCTGAGGAGCAACAACTGCAGTGGCATCAACAAGAACAAGGCTTGGCAACCAAACAACTTCAACAGTTAAGAACGCTGATGCAGCAACTGTCAGGCACAACAACGCCAGTGCCTGCGGTGAGTGATCTTTGGTATCAGTTTGCGACTGAACGCATGGATGAGATGCATCAATTACAGATTAAACTGACTGCTCAGTTGCAAAAGCTTACCTTTATCACGGTAAGTGCAGCGCAGCAGCAATTGCAGCGTCATCCAGCCAAACTCACCCAATTTGGTGAGCAGCCGATGAATTTTAGAGTCAGCATCTTCATTGATCCTAGCATGCAAGGTATGTGTGGGTTTTCGGCGACACCGCTGCTTGCAGCTCCTCAAAGCATGAATGCGCCCAATCGCTCTTTTTATCAGTTATTGTCCGAACAGGCTCAGCATATCCGCACTATGCAAACTGAGCTTGCGGATGCACGTCGAGCCATGGGGGAGCAAAAGCTGATTGACCGAGCCAAGTTATTGCTGATGCAGTATAAAAACTTGACGGAAGCGCAGGCTTATCGTCAATTACAACAAAGTGCGATGAAACAACGTAGCAGTATTGCAGATGTGGCCGATGCGGTAGTAAAAGTGCTTATGCAATAGCGGCAAATACTCACGGGTTTGTTTTATGTGTCCCGCGAAAGTGAGCTTGGCGTCCATGCTAAGCTCATTTTCATCAACGTATTCAGTCCCTTTACCTGGGAAAATGTAGTCCTAAGTGTTGCTGTTTTGGGTTACTGCTGAAATGCAATAACAGGTGTAGATACTGGCTCAACCTTGATTGTCATATCAGGGGGTTTGATCAATGGTATAGCTTGCACTTGGCCAGTTCTTTTTGACGACATCTTGTAAGAACTGCTGCTTTTCAGCCTTGAGTTGTTCCATATTGAGTTCTACAAACGCTTGAGCCTCGGCTTTAGACTTTAAAACGGGATAATTGATTTCAGCAGCATTGGCATTTTTTAAAATCTTGGCTAATTTAGCCCTCGCCATAACAACTTGATTTTGAGCAACATCTAACAATTGCATGGCTTCTTTGCTGTTGTGCGCATGGGAACCATGTGATGACACCACATAATCCCATCGCCACTGTGCATGCCTGATATCCATTAGGGCACTCTCTAAATCGGACCATTTTTGTCCATGATCCCAAGCGGCGCCCGCCTCTATATGAGCTTTAACAAGCAGTTTTTCAACGACAGTGCGTTTGTTATCAAGTTCACGTTTATTGCTTGCGATTTGCTTATTGAGATCCGCGGCACTTTCATGGCAGCCCGAGCACTTAGTATCAAAATTATTGAAACTGCTGGTAATTTTATGGCTAGTAAAGCTATTGCCATCTTTAGATGTGGTTTCTGCCATGTGGCAATCAACACAACCAATCTCACTTTGTGCGTGAATGCTTCGGCTCCATTGTTCAAATTCAGGATGGCGAGCCTTGGCGAGGGGAACACCGGAAATGGGATGAACAAAGTCAAAGAAACGCCTAGTGTCATAGTATTTTTCTATGTTGTCAGCATCGTTACCGAATATCCAAGGGATATTCACCGCGTTCGATTTTTCTGGCTGAAAGTAATAGGTGACATGGCACTGACCACAAACTTGAGATGATTTGACGGCAAGGGTTTGCTTTTCAAAGGGCATGTGTATTTTATTCATCGCATTCTTGGCATGCACCCTCGGCAGATCTAAGGCTGCAGTTCCTTGCTGGTGGCAATCATCACAGCCAACACTGACATCCATGGCATACGCTGCCTCGGCAAAGGTTTTACTCGCAAATCCTTGCTCACCGAGTGTTTGAGTTAAGTGAACTGCGCCAGGGGCTTTGCAGGACCAACAACTTGCACCCGGATCGCCCTGTGCTTTACTGCCGCTTCCTGTTCGTAAGACGTTAGTAACGTCCATAATGGCGAATTGATGACCCCGAGGACTATTGTATTCTTTTGCGTAAGGTGAGCCCGCGTAAAGCAGCACTAAATCTGGGCGTTCTTCAAGTAAATCGACTCTTTGATTCGATTCTGCCGTCGCTTTCCAACCTTGTCGTGCGAGTTCAACACGGTTGTTGTCATTAGCCATTGCTGAAAATGAGATCAGCCCAAGTAAGAAGATTGATGTTGTATTCATAGATACTGTACCTAGGTTGTTTTTATATACAATAACTTACATCAACATTTATTATTTATACCTCTTTTTAAATAACCCCTAATTAATGTGAGACAAGGCACCTAATATTGTAAATTTATAGGTCACAGTGTGACCTGAGGCCCATAACTGAGTAGGTGATATATTGCACTGGCCTATATCAGTTAACTTTTTGAATATGCCGATTGATGGAACAATCGACTGGGCATTAAGCACATCATGTTTGGTCATATGGGAAAAAGAAAAGCCAGAATGAGTTTTGAGGTAACAGCGATAAAGTGGACTAAATCAAAGCTTAATCAAAGGGGTTAAGATGCCATCCTTGCCAGTGAGGTCTTTACCTTCACGTAGTACTTGAATGGCAGCATTGATATCAAAAGTAGGTGTGGTCATAAATCATCTCTTTTTGGTATAGCTTAAAGAAATGACACAGAAATTTGAACACTACCAAGAAATGGTACACCCGAGTGGACTCGAACCACCGGAGGCTGTTCATAATTCTGTGTCAGATTAATCTCACAGATCGATATAGTTTTCTAAACGCCCCTCAAAATATTATTTCTCCTGACCACAACAAAAGTCCCATGCTTTTATTCTGGCTTCACCTTTAATGGGATAGTTTGGGTGTGGTAGAAAATTAATTTTAACCCCAGAGTTTAAGGTTGCTTTTATTGCACAATATGTCATTTTAAAGCTTCCTCTATAGTATTCAATTTCAAGCTTTTCTAGTGATTGAATTTTACTACTTCTGAGGAGTGAATCGCGGAGTTTGCTTGAAAAACAAAGTATTATCGAAGGTTCTATAATACTAATCAATTTTTCAAGAATTGGCTCACACAACTCAATGTCTTTTGAGCTTATCTGAGACTCATTGTGAGATCTAAAAAAACAATAATTTGATTGAGTTATCTTTGATATAAAATCATCACCGAAATGTTTTCGACAAAATGGATATATTCTAGATAGCGAACCAACATCTTCAGTTAAGAAATTTGCTTTTTTTATTTCTGTTTGAGGTTCGTATTCTTCTCCCTTTGAGGCTCCCCAGTTGAATCCTATAACAAGTGGGCCATTTTTTTCGAGAGTAGAGGCAACTAAAGAATAGGACCATTTATGCCCATTTTCTAAGCAATACTTACTTATGTCGGATTTGGTATATATATTATTCAGCTCATTTAAAAGCTTTGATAGTTCGATATCCACTGAAAACTCCTTAGGCTTAATTTAGGTTAATCCAAATGCCAGGGCGGGATCATACTTTGTTAACAGTAGGGAACTTCTTCGTATCTGCATGATCTGATCGGGCATGTTATTCTACTGAGCCTAATCCATGTCCTTATTTGAACACTTGAAACTCATCGAAGACCCT
>NZ_JAKUKD010000030.1:0-329668 GCF_024197625.1 Shewanella sp. KJ2020
AGGGTCTTCGATGAGTTTCAAGTGTTCAAATAAGGACATGGATTAGGCTCAGTAGAATAACATGCCCGATCAGATCATGCAGATACGAAGAAGTTCCCTACTGTTAACAAAGTATGATCCCGCCCTGCCCAAGAGGTAATATTGGCCCAAAGTTCATCGTGCCCTAGGGCAATTTTCACTTGAACTTGGGCTCCATTGTCGCTTGGATACAAGCCCTTTATTTCCCCCTTGAGCAGATTGCGAATACTGGAGTCCAGAGGCACTTGGGTACAGAGGGAAACATGATTGGCTTGAATGCGCACATTGAGTTTTTTCTCTGTGTCGGCATTGATGGTTTTTTCAAGGTATCCGCTCACCCATAGGTGGTTGCCATCATCCATAAGCAGTTTAGTCATCGGATAATCGGGGTGCTTTTCAGCAACAGTGGCCCGTAGCAGTGAGCTTAATTCTTCGAGTGGGACCCAAGGGCGCATCTGTTCACTATTCCATACTTCACTCAATGGACCTTGGGCTATCACCTTGCCCTGATGCAAAACTAACATATGATCAGCCAGTTGGAGGATCTCATCTAGGCTGTGGCTAACATAGACTATGGGCAATTTCAGCTCTTGGGCGAGGGTTTGTAAATAGGGGAGTAATTCGCGCTTGCGGGGTAAATCCAGTGAAGCTAAGGGCTCATCCATCAATAGCATACTGGGTGATGTGAGTAGCGCGCGGCCAATAGCCACACGTTGTTTTTCTCCGCCAGACAAGGTATTTGGATAACGATTTAGCAGTTTTTCAATCCCAAGTAACTGCACAATTTTATCGAATAAAACAGGCTTTGCTTGACGTACGCCATAGTTAAGATTGCCCTTCACGCTGTAGTGGGGGAATAGCCTAGCCTCTTGAAATACATAACCTATGTTACGTTTCTCTGGTGGGAGGTTCACTTTTCCATTCTGGTAGAGCAGTTGGTCACCAAGGCTGATTTCTCCCCTATCCGGGGTTGCTAGTCCCCCAAGAAGATTGACCAAGGAGGTTTTACCCGCCCCTGAACGCCCAAAAACAGCCGTCACACCCTGCAGGGGCAATTGGGTAGCAACCTGCAACTGGAGTTGGCCAAGTTGTTTTTCAATATTGATAGTTAACATACACTTGCGGTTCTTTTAAGGGCCTTGTTAGTGAGCCATTGCGATGCCAGCAAAGACATTAATGCGATGACGATGGAGATAATACATAATCGCATTGCCTGATATTCGGCCCCTGGGGTTTCAATAAAAGAGTACATGGCTAGTGGAATGGTGCGGGTTTCACCGGGGATATTCGAGACAAAGGTAATGGTCGAGCCAAATTCCCCTAAACTTCGGGCAAAGGCGATGATCATACCCGAGACAATCCCCGGAGAGGTGAGCGGCAGTGTGATAGTGACAAACACACGCCAGCGACTACTGCCTAAAGTGCGGGCAGCCTGTTCCAGCCTTAAATCAACCGTTTCAAAGGATTGGCGTATGGCTCTGACCATTAAGGGGAAGGCCACAATCGCCGACGCGAGGGCGGCGCCGCGCCAACTAAAGCTGAAACTGATACCAAACCAATCGAACAGAAACTGCCCGATAACGCCTTTTCTTCCCATAGTGATTAACAATAGATAACCCACAACCACTGGCGGTAGCACCAGTGGCAGGTGGATCAGACTATCGAAAATTGCCTTACCGGGAAACTCAACTCTCGCCAGTAACCAAGCACATACAATACCCAAGGGTAAGCTGGCGATCACTGCTATGGTTGACACCTTTAAACTGAGTAAGAGCGCGGCCGTTTCATAGTCGCTTAAAAGAGAGCCACTCAGCACCCTAATTCACTCCAAAGCCATATTTTTCAAATACCTCTTTAGCAGCTTGGCTTTGTAAGTACGCATTAAAGGATTTGGCTCCGGTGGACGCGTCCTGTTTGACTAAGGCGATAGGGTATTCGATAGGGCTGTAGCTAGAGGCCGGGAAGGTGGCGACAACTTTGATCTTCTGGGCAACCTTAGCATCGGTGGAATAAACAATCCCTAGTGGCGCTTCACCCTGTTCAACCAGTGCAAGGGCGGCGCGCACATTATTGGCCCGTGCAAGTAATGGATCGGCAACTTGCCAGAGGCCCAGAGTTTCAAGTGCTTGCTTGGCATACTGCCCCGCGGGAACATGAGCCGGATCGCCAACGGCCATGCGACTTCCCGCTAATGCCGCCTTAATATCCCAATCACTATTCAGTACGACTTCATTTATTGGGCTATTTTTTTCGGCAATGAGCACTAAGGTATTTTTGAGCAAGGTTTTGCGGCTAGTGACATCAATTGCCTTAGCATCGGCGAGGTAATCCATCCATTTTTGACTTGCTGAAATAAACAGATCGGCGGGGGCTCCGTTGGCGATTTGTTTGGCTAAGGTGGAAGACGATGCATAGGAAAACACCACCTTTGTCTGGTGCTCCTTTTCATACTGTTGGCCAATTTCATCCAGTACATTGGTTAGGGATGCTGCTGCAAAGACGGTGACTTGTTGATTCTCTGTGGCAAAACTTGGGCTAGATATGAGCGCCATGCACAGTATAGATGCCGTTGTTAAACCGAGTAATTGTTTAAGGCGAGTTAACTTCATTGGGATTCCTCCGTGATAAAAGTGATCGTTATATACCAATCTATATATCGATCATTCAAGTCCTATATCATCAATTAGTGATCTCTGTGTGGTTTCTAAGATGATTGGTGGGAATTATCTTGGCAATCTTATTGGTATCCTATAGTCGATGGGGGACAATAGGCTCAAGTTAGACTTAGGTATTGAATAAACAATGGATTTACAAGCATTACTCACTCTTTCCCTCGGGGACAAACTCTTTGCCAATCCTAGGCGGATAAGCCTGCTCGAACAGATAGCGAGTACAGGATCGATAAGCCAAGGTGCTAAGCTTGCAGGGATAAGCTACAAGGCGGCGTGGGATGCTATTAATGAGATGAACAGCCTAATGCCCGAACCCGTAGTGAGCAGTGAAAAGGGCGGCAAAGGCGGTGGCGGGGCGAAACTCACCGAATTTGGCGAGCGTTTGCTTAAGGTTTATTCAATCACCTCCCAAGTGCAAGGGATGGCATTAACGGCTCTGCTCGACGACTCCGTCGATATGCATAGCCTGTTGGATGTGATGGCGCATTTCTCCCTGAACACCAGCGCCCGCAATCAGCTAACTGGTCGTATTAAGGGTATTGATTCAAATGGATTAAATGACAATATTGGCGTGGTTTTAGCGGGTGGACAACAGATTCAGATTTCAGTGACCCATTCGAGCTGCGAACGCTTGCAATTAGCCATTGATAAGTCAGTACTTTTGCTATTTAAGGCACCTGCCGTGGTGGCAAGTTCTACAGCCTGTAATGTCGGCGGGCAAAATTGCCTAACTGGGCGTTTGCTGAGTGTCACCGAGCTGGGTGATAGGGCTGAACTCAGCATTGATATTGATGGTAAAGACATCATTTATTCCGTGATGCCACTCACCCAAACTCAGGCGCTAGTGGTTGGCGAGCCCTGTTTTGCCTGCTTTGATGCAACGCAAGTGATTGTCGCTAGTATGAATTAAGAAATTAATTTAGTTCATAATTTTAAAATTAATATTGTGGTTTTTACTCCTCTAGAAATGGGAATCATGGGGTTACTGAACTAGAATTGCTTGTGTATCACGGCAGGATCAGCGTGGTGATGACTGTTGCTCTCGATGATATAGGTCATTTCGTGTGTTTATCGTGGGTGATATGGACACAACTTGACCGCGGTTCCTTCCCTAATCGCTAAAAATGAAACAGGTTCTAGGCTATGAACTTGAAAAATCCGGTGAATAAACCTCCCCAATCCACTTCTCAGTCTGATGCCCAATCTAAGCGTGTGCCTGCATCCCAGAGGACAAATGTGCCGCGCACTGTCACCGCTCCCTGGCAACAGATGCCTGCTAACCTATTTTTACAATTGAATACGGGTGAACAGGGGCTTTCGACGGCGCAGGCGACTGAGTATTTAAGCTTAGAGGGGGCGAATAGCTTGCAGGAAGCGGCTGGCACTAATGTCGTTAAGCTTGCGGCCGCACAGTTCAAAAGTGTCATTATTTGGGTGCTACTGGTCGCCGCGCTAATTTCAGCAGTCTTGGGAGACACGATCGATTTTGTGGTCATAGTCGCCATTGTGATGCTCAATGGGATTATCGGTTTTTATCAGGAATATAAAGCCGAAAAAGCCATAGCGGCACTTAAAAACATGACCGCACCGCAGGCGAAAGTAAAGCGCGATAATCGGGTAATTATTGTGCCAGCAGCCAATATAGTGGTCGGTGATATCCTTGTGCTGGAGGCCGGCGATCTAGTTGCCGCCGATGCGCGTCTAGTGCAGTCTGCCTCCCTCAAAATGACCGAAGCCGCCTTAACCGGTGAATCCGAACCTGTTGATAAACAAGCTAATAAACTGTTATCCGTCAATACTCCGCTCTGTGACCGCGATAATATGGTGTTTGCGGGGACCTGCGCCGCCGCAGGCACTGCCACAGCGCTCGTGGTTGCCACGGCCATGAACACTGAGCTTGGGAAAATAGCGCGTTTAATCACGGATGCCAGTCATATTGAAAGCACACCTTTACAACAAAAGCTGGATGCCTTTGGGCGCATATTGGTGTGGTTTTCGCTGGCGATAGTAATGTTGCTGTTTATACTGGGCTGGTGGCGTGGTAGTGCGCCACTTGAGCTGGTGATGTCTGCTGTCAGCCTTGCCGTTGCCGCCGTTCCCGAAGGATTGCCCGCTATAGTGACGGTTGCATTGGCGATGGGAGTGATGCGTATGTCCCGGCGCAATGCTCTGATCCGTAAATTGCCGGCAGTAGAAACCTTAGGTTCCACCTCGGTTATCTGTACCGATAAAACCGGCACATTAACTGTGGGCGAAATGACAGTGCGTGCTTTATATGTCGGCGAACAAGCTTTTACTGTCACAGGTGAAGGTTATGCTCCCCATGGGGATATTTTACTTAACAACCATGCTGTGAATAGGCAAGATTTTGCTGGTTTACAAGAACTTGCAACGCTTTTAATCGGCTGTAATAACGCGCATTTAGTGGAGGATAATGGCCAATGGCGGGTGATCGGTGATCCCACCGAAGGTGCGTTATTGGCGGTGGCTCACAAAGTCTTTCGCGGCCAAGCGGGCAGTGAATTAGCACATTTTGCGCAGAGATTCCCCATAGAGTATGAAATTCCCTTTGATTCAGATCGTAAGCGAAGCTGCGTTATTCGCCGGCGAGAAGATGGCACTCTGCGTGCGATGATCAATGGTGCGCCGGATATGTTGCTGCAGCTCTGCAATCGGGTTTATACCGCCAATGGCGAGCAGCCACTCACTGAGGCCGACCGGGCACGGATCCATCAACAAAATACCCTCTTGGGGCAACAGGCACTAAGGGTGTTGGGCTCTGCCTATCTCGACCTTGGGCACACCTTACCCACAGATCTCAGCCCCGCGGTGATAGAACAGAATTTGGTCTTTGTCGGTTTGAGCGGCATGGTCGATCCCCCTCGGGCAGAGGCAAAAGCGGCCGTGGCTAAGTGTGTTGCCGCGGGGATCCGTGCCGTTATGGTCACGGGCGACCACCCACAAACTGCGCTGGCTATCGCCCGAGATCTTGGCATTGCCACAGCGACGGACACAGTGGTGACAGGGGCCGAATTAGATAACATCAGTGAAGCTGAATTAGTACAACGTGCGCCAACTATCGCCGTTTATGCACGGGTGACTGCCGCACACAAGTTACGCATAGTCCATGCGTGGAAAGCCAATGGTGCTGTAGTGGCAATGACGGGGGATGGTGTTAACGACGCGCCAGCCATTGAAGGTGCTGATATCGGTATTGCTATGGGGCGCTCCGGTACCGAAGTGACCAAGCAAGCGGCCGATATGATCATCATCGACGATAACTTTGCCACTATAGTTGCGGCAGTTGAGGAAGGGCGCGGCATTTTCGCCAATATCCGTAAAACCCTGCAGTATCTGTTGGCGGGGAATACCAGTGAACTCCTATTGATGACGCTGTGCGTCTTTATCGGCTTACCAGTGCCGCTCTTACCGATACATTTACTTTGGATTAACTTTGTTACCGACGGATTCCCCGCGCTCTGCCTAGCCACAGATGCCATTGACCCTGATGTGATGCAACAACGTCCGCGCACCCGTGATGAACCCATTGCCGCGAATCATTTTTTGAGCACTATGTTTCTGACTGGGCTACTGACCGCGGGAGTCGTTTTTGCTATTTATTTCTATAGCTTGCAAACCGGGAGTGTAGAACTTGCGCGTACCAACGCCTTTACCACCTTAGTGTTTGCCGAACTACTGCGCGCCTTTGGTGCCCGCAGCGAAACTAAGGCGCTATGGCGGATCCCCCTGCGGACAAATCTCTCTTTGGTCGTTGCGGTATGTTTAATTATTGGATTGCAGGTATGGGCCCATCAGAATGCCACTCTGGGGTTATTTTTAAAAATCACATTTTTATCGTTAGAGGAATGCCTGCTATTGCTGGTGATCAGCGCCATCCCCTTATTGGTATTGGAGTTGGTAAAGTTGTGGCAAAACTACGCACAAAAAACTGCCGCTATCACAGGCTAACAGTGGAGCATACAAAATATAATAGTGGGTTTTGGTTAGGTCGTGTCAGGCATAAAATTACTCACTCTGATAAGAAAAATACCAACCATTTGATAGCGGCATATCAAAATAATAGCGTTTCAAACTCTTTCTTACCTTAAAATTATCAGTTTTGTCATCGTATATCTTCGGATTCTGTATATTAAAATTTAATGAAAATATCGTGGCTGCGTTAAATGTACCTTCACCAAAATAAATAAGTTGTAATCGGCATTTTCCATTTTGACGTTGAATATAAATAGAGTCTCTTCCAAGTATTTTTAAATGGTTAGCGATATCCGGATGCTTGGTATTATTGCTAGTGATCTCTATTACTTTATAGTCAGTAATATCTTTAAATTGAGAACATGCTTGCTTTGCTAGTTCATCATATACTGCTGAGTTTTCATTAAAATGTTGTATAACCTCATCATCGGTAACATAGTCATTTGAACAGCCTGACATAACAAAAAAAATCAGTGATATTATTTTTTTCATAGGATAGCTCGTATCTGCAATTAATAGTTTTTAGTTAAAAGTCAGGAAAATATTCTCTGTATTGAAGAAATACTGTGCAGGTATCTTTCCTCCACTGGTGCTCCAGCTGAATTGAAACTCCCTTGTATTCATTAGAAATTTGATATGCGTCTGAAGTCTTTGTTTTACATCCATGCCAAGCCTTCCTATTGGGTTATCCTTACCTCTTGCTGATAAGCGTGAAAATCATAGATTATCAGTTACTTAGGAGAGATTGTATATCCCAGATATTCAAGTGTCGATGATTCGCTATTTTTTAAAAGGCACGAAGCTATTAATCAAGGTATTTAATCTCGCTATGGTGGCAAGGGAGAGCAAGAGGGGAATGACTGTTGATCCCCTCTGCTCGGGTATGGGGAATCCCACCCAGCAGTGTTAATCTGGCAAATTTCTACACGGATATTTGCAAATCTTTACCTATTTACGACACTTCCTTCGTCTACTGTCGTGAGCTAACTCTATATACTGTCGAGACAATTTTCGTACTCTTGCAAGATCAATGCTTGCTGTTTTTAGTATCGATGGACACGACAATACCCATGAAAAAATCCTCAAAGCGTAAACTGCTGCTCGCATTGAGCGGCCTGATCCTCCTCGGTGGTGGTGCATTTTTCCTCTGGTATACGCCCGAGCCTGCACCAGTCTATGTAACTGAGCCCGTACACCGTGGTGATATTGAAAACTCAGTGTTAGCCAATGGCATGTTACAGGCGTCCAAGTTGGTGAATGTGGGTGCTCAGGTGTCGGGGCAGATCCAAAGTTTGCCACTGGCATTGGGGGATGAGGTGAAGAAAGGCGATTTGATCGCTCAAATTGATAGCCTTGCCCAACAGAATAATTTAAAAGAAGCGCTCGCCTCCTTGAAGAGCATTAATGCCCAGTACCGTGCCAAACAGGCGCAGATCCATCAGGCTGAGCTTGAATTTATCCGTCAGCAAGAAATGCTTGCCGACAGGGCTAGCTCCCGTGCCGACTATGAGGCTGCCGAAGCGAATTTAACTGTCTATCGAGCCGAGCTTGAGCAATTAGAGGCTCAAAAACAACAGGCTGAAATTAATGTCGACAGTGCCAGAATCGACTTGGGCTACACCAAGATCACCGCACCTATGGATGGCACTGTCGTCTACTCCGCAGTCGAAGTGGGCCAAACCGTTAACGCCAATCAAACGACACCGACCATAGTCGAAATGGCGCAGCTGGATACTATGACGGTCAAAGCGCAGATTTCAGAGGCTGATGTTGTCAATGTTCAGCCTGGTCAAGCCGTGTATTTCACCATTCTAGGGAAACCTAATCATCCCTACCGTGGCATTTTAAGGGCGATAGAACCCGGGCCGACTTCGATGGATGGCGATGATAGCAATATGAGTTCGAGTGACTCGGAAGCTATTTACTACCACGGTTTGTTCGATGTGGAAAACCCAGATAGAACATTGCGTATCGGTATGACGGCGCAGATCTCTATCGTATTAGCTAAGGCCGATAATGCGTTGCTGGTGCCTTCACAGGTCCTTCGCATTAAGCCAAACCAGCAAGGGCTTAACAAGCCTAACGCCAGCAGAGGTCCACAGTACCAAGTGCCAGTATTAGTGGATAATCGCGTGGAATATGTGGATGTGACGGTTGGGATCAACAATAAAATCAATGCCGAAATCATCACAGGTTTAAAAGAGGGCGATCTTGTCGTTATCGGCATGCCATCTACTGGTAGCAGCCAAACCCGCCGCCCACCTAGTGTGAGGTTTTAACAGTGACAAGGGCATTACTTGAAATTTCAGGTTGTTACCGCACCTTCCAGGCGGGTGAGCAGCAACTCACAGTGTTAAAAGATGTGCATTTGTCGATTGAGCGTGGCGAGATGGTGGCCATAGTGGGGGCCTCAGGTTCAGGTAAATCGACCCTAATGAATATTCTTGGCTGTTTGGATAAACCATCTAAGGGGGCGTATTTAATCGATGGTCAAGACACCTCTAAAATGGATGTTGATGAGCTTGCGCAGCTGCGCCGTGAGCACTTTGGTTTTATTTTTCAGCGTTATCATTTGCTTGGCGATCTTAATGCCATAGGTAATGTCGAAGTGCCCGCCGTATATGCGGGTAAGGATCGCACGGTTCGCAAAGACAGAGCCGAACGGTTGTTAACGCGTTTAGGCCTTGGTGACAGGCTCGACCATAAACCTAATCAGCTTAGCGGTGGCCAGCAGCAAAGGGTCAGTGTGGCGCGTGCCTTGATGAATGGTGGCGATGTGATCCTCGCCGACGAGCCTACAGGCGCGCTGGATAGCCACAGTGGCGAAGAGATGATGCGATTATTGCAGGAGCTGCACAGTGATGGCCATACCATCATCATTGTGACCCACGATATGCATGTGGCCCAATATGCCGACCGTATTATCGAGATCAAAGACGGCGAGATTATCAGCGATGAGCGTCATCTAGATAAAAAGCATCCCGCTGGCACAGCCCCCCACGCACCTACTACCGCCAATATGGCGCTTAACGCCAGCATTAATGCTGAGCTCAAAAGTGGCCGCAGTGCCCGCGTGGCTTCCTGGGACAGATATGTCGAGGCGCTGAAAATGGCGCTGCTGGCGATGTCGACCCACAGATTACGTACTTTTCTTACTATGCTTGGGATTATTATCGGTATCGCCTCTGTGGTCTCAGTGGTGGCTCTAGGTGAAGGTTCGCAGCAGGCTATTCTTAAAAGCATCAGTTCGATGGGGACTAATACGATCGATATTCGGCCCGGTTCTGGCTTTGGCGATAGGCGTTCGGCCAAGGTGCGGACCTTAACGGCGAATGATGCCAACGCCCTTAAAAATCTACCCTATGTCGATAGCGTAACCCCAAGTATTGGGTCCAGCGTCACGATACGTTATGGCAATAAAGCCGTCACTTCATCTGTTACTGGGGTGGGGCCAGAATACTTTCGAGTACGTGGCTATGAGTTAGCCCAAGGGCAGTTTTGGGATGATGCCAGTGTTGCATCACTCGCCCAAGATGCGGTGATCGACGATAACACTCGTAAAGAGCTATTCCCAAACAGCGTTGGCGCTAATCAATCGGCGATAGGCCAAGTGATTTTCCTTGGGGATTTACCCGTGCGTATTATCGGCGTGACTCAGCCCAAAGAAAGTGCCTTTGGGAATAGCGATGCGCTCAATGTGTGGGTGCCTTATACGACGGTGTCTGGACGCATGGTGGGTAAAAACTATTTGGATGGGATTACAGTGCGGCTCGATGAAACTGTGCCGAGTAATGCGGCAGAGCAGGGGATTATTGCCTTGCTTAAAATGCGCCACGGCACGCAGGATTTTTTCACTATCAATACCGATACCATTAGGCAAAATATCGAAAAAACCACCGCGACTATGACCTTACTGATCTCGGCGATAGCGGTGATCTCTTTGATTGTGGGCGGTATAGGTGTGATGAACATTATGCTGGTTTCAGTGACCGAGCGGACCCGTGAAATTGGGGTGCGCATGGCGGTGGGGGCGCGCCAGAGTGATATTTTGCGCCAGTTCCTTATCGAGGCGGTACTCGTCTGTCTCTGTGGTGGCGCGCTGGGCATCGCCTTGGCCTATTTGATTGGTGTGGTGTTTGCTCAAACGGGTGGCAGTTTCCAAATGATCTACTCCACCACCTCCATCGTTGCCGCCTTTGCCTGTTCGACCTTAATTGGTGTGCTGTTTGGTTTCTTACCCGCCCGCAATGCGGCGCGTTTAGATCCCGTTGATGCATTAGCCAGAGAGTAATAACACCATGAAATCTAAAATTTTTAATCGACCCTTTTCGCTTCATCACAGTGCTATTGCCCTAGGCCCTGTATTGGGCACGGCTTTAGGAATCACCCTGCTCGGTGGCTGTGGCAGTGTTATGCGTTCGGACTTTGAGCCGCCCGCGTTGGCTATTCCTGCCCATTGGCCAAACATCACAGTGAACGAGCAAGTGCAACTCGACCCCTGGTGGCAGCAGTTTCATCAAGCTGAGCTGGATAAGTTAGTTAGCCAAGTATTGAACACTAACAATGACTTAACCTTAGCAACTTTAACATTGCGTAAAGCCCGCCTGCAGGCAGGGTTGGCGCAGGATGACTTGTACCCGCAGTTATCGGCAAATTTGGGGGCCTCCCGTAATCAACCGCTCGAGAGTGGCGATGGGACTCAGAGTTATCAAGCCAACTTGTCCGTCAGTTATGAGGTGGACTTGTGGGGTAAAGTATCGGCAAATATAGATCAAGCCCAATGGGCGGCACTGGCGAGCGCCGAAGATAGGGAAAGTACCACCCAAAGCCTAGTCGCGACAACGGCGTCCCTCTATTGGCAAATTGGCTATTTACATCAACGGATTGAGTTGAGTGAGAAAAGTATCGAATACAGCCGGCAGACACTTGCCTTAACCCAAAGGCAGTATGATTCCGGCGCCGTGACACAGGTCAATGTGCTTGAATCACAGCGCAGCCTGGCGGGGCAGGAAGCGGCCCATAGCCAGCTAGTGCAGCAATTAACCGTGGCTGAAAATGCCCTCGCTATCTTGTTAAATCGTGCGCCGGGGGAAGCCTTAGTCGAGATAAAGCGTCTCCCCGAGGTTGCAGTGCCCGAGGTGGCCGTAGGGATTCCCGCCGATTTACTGGTGAGGCGCCCCGATGTGAAGGCGGCCTTATATCAATTGCGTTCGGCGCTTGCCGGTAAAGATGCGACCTATGCGAGCTACTTTCCAACCTTAAGTTTAACGGCGGGTGTCGGTGAGTCGACCTCGGAGTTAAAGGAGCTATTACGCAACCCCGTTGGCAGTTTAGGCGCAGGGCTAGTCTTGCCCTTTTTGCAGTGGAATCAAATGCAAATTAATAACGACATTGCCGATATCGATTATCAAACCGCAGTAGTGAATTATCGCAAGACCCTCTATTCCGCCTTTGAGGATGTGGATAACGCCATCTCGGCCAAGCAGCAATATCGTTATCAAGGGGATAAGTTGGCGCAGCAATTTAGCGCGGCGGCGGCCGTTGAAGCCATTTATGAGAGCCAATATCGCAATGGGGCTATTGGTATTCAAAGCTGGATTGATGCCCAGGAGAATCGCCGCAGCGCCGAAGCAGCCTTGCTCGAGAATCGTTACAACCAACTCACTGCCCAAGCAACCCTGTATCAAGCCCTTGGGGGCAGTGATATCGCCCCACCTTTTGCCAAGAAATAGCAGCGCTTTAGTAAAGGGATAGCCGCACTTTAGAAAAACAGTGCGCTACAGAAAAACAAAAACCGCTATTAATAGCGGTTTTTGTTTTTGCATCGCTCGGGATTCGTTTTGAGCCTGTGCTTTACATCCTATGCTTTACATCTTTTACTTTACATCCTGTGCTGACGTCCAGAGGTTAAACGGACTAGCTGCGCAATATTTGCAGTGGCAGGCTGAGCATATCATCGCCCGTGCCAGCTAAGTGCCAGATGATACCGACTAAGGCGCCAACCGTGAGTAAGTACCAGATAGTGGAGAAGATTTGCCCATATCTGTCTAATGGCAATAGGTGACTTTGATGGCGAGTTCGCCACTCGAAGATGATTTCTAAACTGCCTATCAATAGCAAAAATCCCAATAGCGCTAGGCCTAAGGTGTAGCTGATATACACACCGAAGGCGGCTCCCGCGGCGCAGGCGACCAAGCCCATAATGCTGTTCATCGAAAAGCTGATGCTCTTTAAAATATGGCCGCCATCGAGTGGCAAAATAGGCAATAAATTAAATAGGTTAAGTAGAGCATTAAAGGCGGCAAGGCCAGCAAAAAACACGTTGCCAGTAGCATGGTAAGCGATGAGTGAACCTATAGACATGAAAAGCCCAAAGGTAGGCCCCATGATGGATATCACCACATCTTGCCAACGGGTGTTGATCTTTTCATCGGAGAGGGCGAGCCCCCCCATAAAGGGAATAAGGTAAATTCCCTTCGTTTTCATGCCGAAATATTTCATCGCGCGGATATGGCCGTATTCGTGGAAGACCAAACAGGCGATAAGCGCGAGGGCAAATTGGAAGGAAAACAGCCAGGAATAGGCGGCGACACTGGCGCCCGCTAATACGACTTTGATAACTTTGGCGCTTTTTAGCAGCTTAAAACCGAGGGACGCGAGCCCGACTAGGCTGATTTTTTGTTGCTTAACCGGAGGGACTTCAGGCGTTTGCCGCTCGATATCTTTCTCGCTGCGCGAGCCTTGGGCTATGACTTCATCATCCTGTAATAGGCGATAGTCGAGGCGAAAGGGTTGCCATACTAGATCGGTTTCGAGACGAATAATGATTTTTGTGTCTAGACTGCTCGGCTCGCCCGGTTCAACCGCCAGTGGCTGGCGATGTTGGGTGAGTTCAAATTCATGGACTCTTAGGCCGCCATTATCGACAGAAGCCGCCTTTTGTGAGACTAAGTTGTTGTCCCAGAAGAGCTGTTGCCAGCCTGCGAGTGAGCCTTCTAAGCGCAGTTGTTTGCCTAAGCAGTCAATCTTAAGTAGTTCCAATTTCGGTTCCATTTGTTCGTGATCTGTGTGACTTGTTAGCGGGCGCGACGCGTCACTGTATGGGTATTTGGGGACGTCAATAAGCGTCCGTTACTGCAGATCTGAAATTTTGTTCGTTATAAATTATGCCTGTGAATTTACGGCGAGGATATTAGCTTTTAGGGGCATCTCGTTATTTGTCGCTTTTAGGGCCGCCGTTATTCTTCTAAGGTACGCACAATTTCCATTCCTTGGCCTATGGTAGTGAACGCAAGCTTAGCAACACAGCACTGACCTTGGGCGGTGGCATGGTTTTGTACCCACTTAATAAAGTCGGTCAGGGACAGGTTTTGCTCCTGCTGTAACAATTGGGGCAGTTCACCCACGGGATCTTCGTGCACTGTGCGCGGGTTCGCACTGATCAGATAGCGGTGCCCTGCGCTGTCGAGCAATTGATCTTCCTCGGTAAAGTGATGTTGGTACAGGCAGGCTAGTTCTAACCAATCCCGCTGATGGGCGAGGTAAAGTAACTCATCATTTTGGGAGAGTTTGACGACGGCGGGCCATTCAATGTCCGACATTTTCACGCAGGTCATTATTACTCCATGGGTTATTGGGGAGGTTGTTAAACTTTTCGGTGCGCAGAAGGCTGCTACTACAACGGGAAAAATATAAGGATACCTGCAAATACAGTTCCGCTAGCCCTAGTTTGGCAGTATGCCATGCTGAGAGTGAATTGATATAGGCGCAGGGAAAATTCCTGCGCCTTATGCTTGCGTCTAGCTGGCGGCTTTGAATTGGAGGACACTCAATACCCAGTAATGGCGCATCATTAGGTTCAATTCATTAATTGGCTGGGGCTGCAGCCTTAGCTTTGGCGTTATAGTCGAAGTTAATCTCTTGATTAACATTGGCAATACTGCAAGTGCCGTGTTCGCGGGTCGTTCTATGATTCGCTGGGCCTATATGGAATTCCACATTGAGGAATACGTGTTTGAGCACATCGATGCGGTACTTTTCATAGTAGCCTTCCACCTCCTGTTTTAGGCTGTCGAATTCTAACTCCTCCCGGGTGCGCTCATCGAGAATGCGATTTTTCTCATCGAGCATCATCTTGATCTGCTCGATCATCACGGGATCGTTTTGCCATTCTGTTTTAGGCGGTAACTTCTTAAGGCGCGATTCGATATCTAAACTGGCGACAACCATGGCCTTAACACCCTCATCGAGCTGTTTAAGATCCTGTTTAAGCTCGTTTTGTGTCATAGCACAAAAGATTTCGGTCTTAGTGCCTGCAGTCGCACCTATAACAACGGCGGTGATACCTTTTTCCGCATGGGCGACTCCTCCTACTAAATCGCCCCTGCGTCCGCTGGGATCGCTGACGGTTAAGTTTGCGCTAGTTTTACTGTTGCTGTGCAACAGTTGTTTAGTGACTAAGATATTGCCCTTAGCGACTAAGTGGGAATATTGCACAAATTGCGCACTGATATGCCCCTGGGCCCGAATATTGGTAGAAAACTCGTTGGCTTTAATTTGCCGGCCAATGATCCCTTTACTTACAGTGACATCGCCATCGGCCTCTAAGGTTGCCGAGTCGACAAATCCCATGACGGTAATATCGCCGGAGCTTTTGACTAGCATGCCTTCGTGGACATCACCCGTGATTAAAATACTGCCCTTAAAGGTGACATGGCCTGTGCTGATATCCACATCTTTAAGTTGCAGTACATCATCCACATTCATCCCTGTACGGGTTTCAACCGGCTGGCCTGCAACAGTCGCAATCAGTTTATTGGGATCCCTTGGATGAAAATCTGTGCCTGTACCCGCTTGAAAGGCAATATCTTTACCCGGTTTTTGGTTAAGGACTTCACCATGAATGTTGTAGCCGGGAGTACCCTCGGTCGCTGGGTGTTTGATCATTAAGAGGTCGTTGGGTTTTACCATGATCATCGAGCCAAGGTTACGCATATCGACACTGCCGTCTTCACGCTCCTGTGGCTGAAGTAAACGTTCCCTCGCTAGGGATACTTTACGTTCAAGCACCGCATTTTGACCATTGACGGGGAGCTTGCCATGGGCAATTTCACTCTGACAACTTTCGCCTGGTTTGAGTTTACTGAGTTGCTGTTGCAGCGCTTGGATTTTGAGCTTACTTAAGCCCATGCTCACATTGTGTTTTTTTAGTTGAGTCAGAATCTCGGGTAGGTCGACGGATTTTCCTCCCCAGGGGGCGGTTAAAATCATAGTGGCTTGCATTTTATCTGGGCTGATTTCTATCGTGACAGTGCCATCGCGTCGCTCGGCCAGTACCGCAAATAGCTCAAACTTACCATCGTCCTGGTGACAGAGTGAGTTGATTTGGGCGATGGTCTTAGCGATCGCTGGCTCTAGTGGAAACAGGGATGAAAATTCAGGTAAAGACAATAGGCGCATGATGTCATCATGGGTGACTGGGCCATGGACATTGGGGATAAGGCGGAGTTCAGCCTTGGTTTTATCACTGTTTAGCTCAAGGAGTTCAGGGTCCAACATAAAGAGCTTCCTACCCATTAATTTTATTATTATGTGCGACACTGGCTTGAGTATAACAGTAGAGACTTTGCGCAAAGAAGCCTTTTTTGGCTGTAAAAACAGCAAATGTTGTTATTTTATTGTAAATGGTCTACCTGTTGGTTTTTAACTCGATTTTATTAGAGATATTGACGGTAACTTAGTGTTACCTTTGGTTTTTCACTTGCTCGCTAGCATGAACATAAAGCTGGTTGATATTTGTATTTAACAAAAAATTAAACTTTACAACGCTAACCCGTATGTTAGGGATTAGAACGATAGGGCAACCCCCCCTGATAATTTAGCGCTTACTGCATTTGATACTGTTCACAAAACCATAAAAAGCTTGCCTCGACAGCGGCAACTGTACGATTGCACATCACGACTTTATTGAGAGCTATTAAGAGGATAGGGTTTCTACGTTTATGAACGAGAGCCATGGTCGTTCTCATGTATCCCTGCACGACATTCAGGCGTTTTGCCTAATCAGATGGCGCACTGGCCGTTAAACAAGGACGTTGTTCTAGTCAATCTGTGGATGCGGGACCGCCCCTTTTGATGCGAAAGGATTCGCAAATGTCGCGATGTCATTAGCGTAATCTGTAGGTTTTAAAGGCATAGGTGGTACGCTTTGGGGGCAAAAGTGAGCTGAATTTTTCGCGGGGTTCTCTTCAATAATCCCAAGCACTGAATCGTGAGCAGTGACGAACTTAAGGATGTAACGCTTGGCTTGACGCTTTGCCTTTACACCATTTGCCGCTGTTATGCTGCTTTTTAAATTCACACATTGCATCCCAACGGCCACTTATACCACTGTATTGACGGCGAAATTTCGTTTGAGCTAATGAGCCTAAACACGAAATGGTGCATTTTGATTTCAAAATAGGCGTTCCAATCGGATACGCCTATATTTTCGTGATGCTGAAGGAGTGCTTATTCCTTGGTGTCTAATCGAGTGAGTGGGACTTAAGGTTAAGCCTGTTGAAAGTAATAGAGTTTGTATTTATTGTTTTCGGCGGTCACTTTTAACTGGCCAAATTCTGCGGCAATGGTATCCGAATAGGGTAAGTGGCGGTTGGCGACGATTTGCCAAATACCGTTATGTTGTAATTGTTTAGCACTATCGCTGACAAAGTTATGCGCTATGTTGGTGGTGCTGGCAAGGCCATCGTGGAACGGTGGGTTAGAGATAATGCCGTTAAATTTCCCTGTAGTTTGCGCCAATCCATCGGAGGGATAGACCTTGGCCGTCATGCCATTGGCCGCAAGCGTGAGTTCGCATGAGGCGAGCGCCATCGCATTGATATCGACACATTCTAAGGATAGGCTTGGCTGTGCCTTGAGCAGTGCTGCGGTGATCACGCCGGCACCGCAGCCAAAATCGAGTACCCGGCCAGAGAGTGTCGGCAGGTGCGAGAGTAATAGTTCGGTGCCTTGATCTAAGCGCTTCTCGCTAAAAACCCCCACAAGATTGCAGATAGTCACTTCGCCCTGTGGCGTAGTGAGTCGATATTGGCTGACCCAATCGCTAAGCTTCATCGCCGGAGCGCTGCCCTCTAAGCTGCTGCCAAACAACAGACAATGGCGGGCGTTATCGAGTTTCATCCCAGTCGCAAAATACTCGGGTAAAAGCTTCACTAAAGACTTAATCCCGCCCTTGTTTTCCCCCACGACTAACAGTTGGCCATTAGGCACAAGATGATTGGCGGCGAGGTTAAACAGATAAGGTGCTAAGGGCTTGGCTTTGGGGAAATAAACGATAACGGTATCGTATTTTTCTCGCTCAACTGGGTCTTGGTTTGGCAGTTCATGGCCGAAATAACAACGTAGCTTTGAGTTGGCGTGCGGCGCTAAGTGCAAGTAATGGTGGTAATCCAAGGCGAGTGCATCGACCGAGGCCGTGACATCGAGCAGGGCTTTGGGCAGGAGATCGGCTTCATGATTGAGCACTAATACTTTGTGTTGGCTTAGGCTGTCTTGATTACGAATAATGACTTGCGATGGATTGGTTAACACAGTTGCAGGCACCTATAAACTTAAGTGTGGGCATTATACCCGTTATTCACGCCTGAGCCAGTTTGCATCGAGCCTAGCGCTAAGACCCAATAAAAAAGGCAACTGCATTATGCGGTTGCCTTTAATAAATAGAATCGATTAACGCTTAGCTTTTAGGTTTTTTCGGTTTAGGTAATAGGCTAAAAATCTTATTGGCGATATCGGTATTATCTTGATGGCCGTTAAACAGTTCAGAGGCGGGGCCCGCGGCAAAGACTTGCACGTCGGTTCCCGTGTGGCCGTCGGTCGTCCAACCCGTATCGGTACGTTTATCAATCACATGGCGAATCGCCACTGCCATAGTCTCTACACCCTGCATTCTGGCGGTGTTTAAATTGACGATTTCTTCTTCAGTCAGCTCGAATCCTAAACCGCGGGCAAGATCGGCTTGCCATTGTTCACCAGTGATGGCAGCTAAGGCCAAAGTGTCGGAGCTGGCAGAGATATTGCGCAGGATTTCGGGGTTCCAGTTGTAGTTGCCATCGACGCCAATCGAGAGGCCGCCAGTATTATGGTCGGCGGTGATCACCATCAGGGTATCGGGGTGTTCACGCACAAATTGCTCAACTACTTCAATAGCATTGGAGAATTCATCCATTTCACCCATAGCCGTGGCGATATCGTTATTGTGGCCCGCCCAGTCGATAAGACTTCCTTCGACTAACAGCACAAAACCTTGCTCATTCTGTGACAGCAAACTGAGAGCTTTCTGGGTTAAGGTGCTGAGTTTTTTCGCATCTTTTTCATCAATCGCCCAAGGTAATTGCACCTGGGCAAACAGGCCCAACACTTTAGGTTGAGTGATAGTGGCGAGATCTTCAAAACGCGTAATATGTTGATAACCTTTGGCGGTGAATTGGGCTAATAGCTCGGGTGAAAAATACTTCTGGCCACCCCCTAAAAACACATCGGCGTTGGTGTCTAAATAGCTGAGTGCGATTGCATCGTAGTTTTTACGGCTCTCGTTATGGGCTAAAAAGGCGGCTGGCGTGGCGTGGTTGATCTGTGAGGTGACGGCGACACCTGTGCTCAGACCAAGTGATTTAGCTTTTTCGAGGAGGGTCGGCAGCGGTTGCTTTTGGGTATCGACTGAAATCGCCCCATTATAGGACTTAACTCCCGTCGCTAACGCAGTTGCCGCCGCGGCTGAGTCCGTAACATAGCCACTGACGCTGGCGGGATAAGTGCTCGCCATGCCAACCAATAAACGGTCGAACACGGTTTGCTCGACTTCTTCGGTATCTGGGTTGTCTTTGTAATAGCGGTAGGCGCTGGTGTAAGACGGCCCCATGCCATCACCGACCATGATGACAATATTTTTCGGTCGCGATGGTGCCTTGGTTGGCCCCGTTTTATCTGCCCCCGCTTCATCTGCAAAGGAGAGGGTAGATAACAGCAGACTAGTGCCGAGCAATAACAGTGGCGCTTTGATGAAACTCATATCAGATCCCTAGAAGTAGCTGGGCGCTTGTGTTCTCAAAGCGCCTTACAATCAACAAACTCGCTGGTAAATTTTTATGCTTTGGCTTGAATGCGTGCTTCGATAGCATCCATTAACATGCCCGTGATGTCGACATCGAATGCCGCTTGGATCTCACGGATACAGGTTGGGCTGGTGACGTTAATCTCAGTCAGCTTGTCACCAATCACATCTAGGCCAACAAAAATCAGTCCACGTTTTTTAAGTTCAGGGCCAATGGCGCGGGCAATTGCCCAATCGCTGTCGGATAAAGGCTGCGCCACACCGCTACCGCCGGCGGCTAAGTTACCACGGGTTTCGCCTTTCATGGGAATACGCGCCAGCGCGTAGGGCACAGGCTCGCCATCGACCACTAAAATGCGTTTATCGCCTTTAGTAATTTCAGGGATAAAGGCTTGCGCCATCGCATATTGTTGGCCATAGCTGGTCAAGGTCTCGATGATCACCCCAAGGTTTGGGTCATCCTGCTTCACGCGAAAAATCGAGGTGCCGCCCATGCCATCAAGTGGCTTAAGAATGATATCGCCCTTAGCTTGGTGGAAGGCGCGGATACGTTTGGCATCGCGGGTGACGATCGTTTCTGGGGTGAATTCGCTAAACCATGCGGTGAACAGTTTTTCGTTAGCATCACGTAGGCTTTGCGGCTTGTTGACGATCAACACACCTTGCTCTTCGGCGCGCTCCAGCATGTAAGTGGCGTAGATAAACTCAGTATCGAATGGCGGGTCTTTACGCATTAAGATCACGTCGAGTTCGCTCATCGGCGTGTCTTGCGCTTCGCCGAGTTCAAACCATTTGCTCGCATCATTGATGACAGTTAACGGACGCATATTGGCCATCGCCACGCCATTGACCATGGCAAGATCGGCCATTTCCATATAAAACAGCTGATAACCTCTTTCCTGCGCGGCCATTAACATGGCAAAACTGGAGTCTTTCTTAATGTTGATCTCACTGATGGGGTCCATCACTATGCCGAGTTTTATCATTAATCTGTTCCTTATTTGTCGCCGTTTGCAGGCAAAAATGCATTGATTAGCTGTTGTGTGTCGATCAGCCTAAATCACCAAATCTGAGTTGCAGCGCCGTAATGGCGGTGAGCGAGGCGGTTTCGGTGCGTAGCACTCTGGGGCCAAGCAATACATCGGTAAATTGATAGGTTTCCGTCATGGCGATTTCTTCCGCCGACAAACCGCCCTCTGGGCCAATTAATAGGCGTACGCGGGTATGGGATAAATCTAAGCCATTGATACCGTGTGCGGCCCTTGGGTGCAGATTAAGTTTAAGCGCTTCAGTTGGCTCGCTGCACCAATCGTGCAAGTCCATCGCCGGGCGAACCACTGGCACTTGGCTGCGGCCCGATTGCTCACAGGCGCTGATGACGATTTTCTGCCATTGCTGAATTTTTTTCTCTAGGCGTTCGCCGTTGAGTTTTACGCCGCAGCGATCGGAAAACAGCGGCGTAATGGTATTAACCCCCAGCTCGACCGATTTTTGAATGGTGAATTCCATTCTATCGCCACGGGAAATCACTTGACCTAAGTGCAAGTTAAGTGGCGACTCAGACCGGTTCGCCTCACAGGAAAGCAGTTTCACTGTGACATGCTTTTTACCCGCATCGACAATTTCAGCCAGATAATCATTGCCATCGCCATTGAATAGACTGATCTGTTCGCCGTTGCCCATACGCAGCACTTTGCCGATATGGGCCGCGCCATCTTCGTCTAGGTTCAGCTGTTGATGGATGGCTAATGGCTGAGGTTGATAAATTCTTGGGACTCTCATTCGACCTTACTCGGCTAGTTGTTGACGCAGTGGTGGCGCATTGCAGGCATTCTGCACAAAGGGGTTATGGTTGCCTTGGGTTTGCGCTATGGCGTTATCGCGTTTGCATTCAATAGTATCAACTGGATAGCTTTTATCCCATGCCTTAAACAATTTTAATTGTTGCGAAGCAATTTTAAGTCCATAGGTTTGCTGCATATAGAGGTAGGTTCTGGCTATTTTACCGCGGGCATTGGCGGGGGGCTGTGCCTGACGATTCTTAAAATCGATAACCATAGCACATTGGCCATATTGGTCGGCCTTACCGTTCCATTGGCTAAAACGGAAGTTGCTGCGATCGCCGTTGACCTCACCGATGGCGGGCACTAAGTTGTGCATGTCAGCTTCCATCTTATTAAATTCATTACTGTTATCGGCGCAGTTTTTACGGCCACCCTTTTGCCAACATTGGAGTTGATGGCCAAATTCCCAGGCGGGCACTATGTGTTCCCATTCAATACGGTTGGCGCGGGTTTCCTGTTTACGTACTCGATAACCGCAGCTGGCGAGATCGGGTTTCCAGGATTTGCCTTTGATCTGAATATCGCAACCACAGTAAAAGCTGACGGCGGGCAGCGTACCTTGGCGACTGCCGGCGTAGAGCGCCTGCGACTTGGTTTTCGCTTGGCTAAAACTGCTGGGATGTGACGCTGAGGCGCCAGCTGGCACAGATAAGGTTGCCGCCCAAGTGATTAGGCACAGCAAGAGGCGCCGTGAATTAACGGTTAAAGAAGCTTTGTTCAAGATTTATCCCAAAATAACAAACACTACGCGAGCCTTTGGCCCGTCTTTTATGCTGTGATGTTAAGGGAAATGCCGTTGCTTATGCAAATTGAGTCGTACTTAGGTTGAGGGATTCTTGCTAACGCGTGTTTATATCTCGATTAAACTAAGCCGCCGTTAAATGGGTCTTACAGCGTTTACAGAGATAACGGCTTTCACCACGCAACACCTTATTATGGCGACGAATACTCAGGCGTATGGGTCCACAGGCGCAGCGATACTCAACATCTTTACCCGCAACCGATGCGGTATTGAAGCTGTGGGTGGTACTGGGATTGACCTTAAATACCGTTAGCATCAAAGATTGCCATTCTTTACCGTGGGGTTTGGTTTTGCCAAAAAGCTGAAAACACAGTAAATGACAAATTTCGTGGGGCACGACCTCAGCCAGAAAAGCTTCGCTGTTTTCCCGTAGTAACACTGGATTGAATCGCAGGCGATTCTGCTGCAAATGCGCCGTACCCGCGCTCTTGCCCCTTAGGCTAAATTGCGTCACTGGCCTTGGGAAATTGCGTTTGAGGTATGCCTCTGCCTCTTGATAGCAGGCTTCAATTCGATCGAGCACTTGTAATTGCAGTGACGAGAGTGGGCGCGATGAACCGGTAAAAATATGCGCCTGTGCCGCTTTTGGTGCTAGTGGGCTCGTTATCACCTGCGACTCATCTTGGCTTTGGCTTAAGGCTGCATATGTCGATTTTGTCAGTGGGGCAAGGGCTTCACTGCTGCGACGGCGTAAGGCATTGAGTAAGTCAGCGGGTTTCAGCATAGGGTGAGCTTTGGATCTCGTCGGTTAAAGTAAAAATTGCGTGCTTAAAACTTATCGGTGATTAAGCCAATCCTAAGCGTTCGCATCATAGCGAACGCTATCTGACATTGCTAGTTTCGGCCAGTTTCAGCCAGTGTGGCTGGGTTATAAACTCGCCGCGGCTTGCATCACCATAGTGCGCACTTGTTCGACTATCGCTTGTTCGGTATCTGCGTCATAGCCTTTGACCCTTGGGGTGTGAATATGGCCGACCTTAGCTGAACTATTAAACTTTTGCTGCAACACTATGGCGCGATAGGAAATTTCATTAGAGAGATAACCGCCGCCAGAGCCTTCGACTGAGGTTTCGTTTTGCAGCTCGTTTAATGACGTCGCGCTAAATTCGCCGCGAGCAAGGGTGGTGACCGTATGGTTATCATTGACTTGCCATTGGCTGTCTTTCACTTGCATGGCAGCGACGGGCAATGAAAATTCCACAAACTCAGGGCCGATAAAATCTTTACCATTAAGCTTTGGGGCAACGGGTGCGGTTTTAGTGCCGCCGGTGAGCTCGTTTTGGTTATCGGGTGCCGCTGCGCTGCGATTGAGTCCTGGAAAGCGTTCGATATCAAAGTCAGTGCGGCCCATGCTGACGGTAAATACAAATTGGGTTTTAGGATCGCGGTAAATTGGGCTCAGTAGCGATTCGATAAGCCCTTGATCAAAATCCTCAAAACGCACTGGCACCATAGCGGTTTCGATTTGCGCCGTTTTACCATTCACATCAAAGCGGAAACCATCTAAGGCGAGGGCGACTAAGCCGGAAGGATTGCTCTGGCTGATATCTTTGTCGAGGAAGAAGGGATCGAAACCCGTGAGGAAGATTTTGATTTGGACATCATCACCGTATTGAATATCACTAAAACCCCGTGAGGCCTTTTCAACCGCGCGAGCCAAAATATCCTGTTGCCAGTCGGCCATGTTAAAGCTGGCACTGGTGGTTTTTAGGCTATTTAACATCGAAAGACGCGCCCAATATAAAGGTCGGTCGTCAAAGTGGCCCGACTGCACATCGCGCACTGCCTGTTGCCATAGTCTATGGCCTTGGCGCGCCGCTAATTGGGTGGCGTCGACTTCGTTCTTCTGTGCCGTTAACTGTTGAGCTAAACCTTCATTTAAGGCTTGATAGCGTGTTACCACTTCACCCAAGGTTTGTTCGGCGGTCGGTAGGCGGGACACTTCCACATCTCCTAATAAGGGGATGGCACTGGCTGTATTGATTAAGCTGCTGGCGAGGATGAGTGTTAATACTGGCTTCAACATTTTTGATTTCCCTGTAGTTATTCTATGTTGTGCGTTGAAAGTTCTTAATTGAAAGTTCTTCGTTCAAAAAATGGCTAGCTCATCCTGCGAAGGGCTCTTATGCTAAAAAGTATGCACCACAAGCTAGGGGGAATAAAGTTAACCTCAGTGATCTTCATCATCTTATATCCATATCTTCTATACCAAAGCGTACCAAGCTGGCATCAGTCCATCGATAACAGAACTTGCTTGCCTCTTTTTTGCCACAATTGGTCAGCAGTTTGCTAGGGAAGGGAAAAACGCTAAGTGATAGCCTTAATCACTTTTTTAGTTCATTGGATTTTTGTGTTTCGACAAGGAGAATTTATGCGTTTGTTCGCTATATCAGCTGCGCTGGTGGCGTCTGCTATCTTGGTCGCCCCAGCTTTTGCCTCTACTGCGGCTAAGAAGGAGTGGCAAGAAACCCGTGCTTGGGATGCCATTTTTACTCAGCAGCATACTCAATCCGAGCAAGCTATGTCACAACAAGCTCTGCCAAAACCAGTCCAGGGCGTAGTGGTGTTATGGAACGAAAATACGCAGCAAGGGTTTAGCAATAATCTTAAACGTGCCAACCATAGCTATTTACCCGCATCGACCTTTAAGATCCCCAACAGTTTGATTGCCCTCGATCTTGGGGTTGTTAAGAATGAGCACCAAGTCTTTAAATGGGATGGTAAAAACCGCGATATTGCCGCTTGGAACCGCGACCATGACTTGATTACCGCGATGAAGTATTCGGTCGTGCCCATCTATCAAGATTTTGCTCGTCAAATCGGCGAAGCTCGCATGGGCAAAATGCTTGATGCCTTCGATTATGGTAATGAGGATATTTCGGGAAACTTAGACAGCTTTTGGTTAGATGGTAATATACGGATCTCTGCCACTGAGCAAATCGAATTTTTGCGTAAGCTGTATCACAACAAACTGCATGTGTCTGAGCGCAGTCAACGTATCGTTAAACAGGCCATGCTGACCGAAGCGAATGGCGACTATATTATCCGAGCCAAAACCGGATACTCGACCAGAATTGAGCCTAAAATTGGCTGGTGGGTCGGTTGGGTAGAACTCGATGATAATGTGTGGTTTTTTGCAATGAATATCGATATGCCATCGGCGGATGATTTGTCATTACGTCAAGCCATCACTAAGGCCGTATTGAAACAGGAAAAAATTATCCCTTAGCTGCAAGGATTATATCCAGTAGTTCAAACAATAAAGCCTAGCGGATAAAGCTAGGCTTTTGCTATCTAAGGGAAAAATGTTAACCCATTAACGATTGCAGGCTTTCTTGGCTGCTAAAACGTTTTACAAAAAAGTCCAAAAACACGCTGATATTAGTGGCGAGTTGGCGACGGCTGGAATACACACCGTAGACCTTAAAGGGCTCGATTGGCCATTCCTGTAAAATAGGGACCAGCTGTCCATTGGCGAGCTCATTCTTACAGGCAGAATTTGACAGCATGGCGATGCCAAAGTCATCAATGGCGAGCTGTTTTACCATGACGGGGCTATTGACCCGCACTTTACGCTGAAAGTTAACCATGGTTTTACGGGTTCCCTTACCTAAGGGCCAGATAGGTGCCGAGCGCGAGGTGCCTAATAAAATGCCACTGTGTTGACTGAGTTCCTGCGGCGTAGCAGGGGTGCCCCTGAGTTTTAAATACCCCGGACTTGCCACTAGAATAGGTTGACGTTCAAACAGTAAGCGGGCGACGAGATCAGAGGATTGCAGTGGGCCATATTTGATAGCTATGTCATATCCTTCACCCACCAAACCTATATCGTTGTCGGTAAACTGGACATCTAATTCCACATTGGGATATAAACGCATAAATCCGCTACAGAGGTTAGCGATTAATTCTTGGCTAAATGACACAGGGATCGCAATCCGTAATGACCCTGACACATCATCGTGAGTATTCTCGATAACAGCCTTGGCCGCTTCCACCTCATTGCGAATGGAATCACAGTGTTGATAAAAGAGTGCCCCGACTTGAGTCAAACTTAAGTTGCGGGTGTCGCGCTGTAATAATCGCACGCCAAGTTGTTCTTCAAGCTGCGCGATTTTGCGACTGATGGTGGATTTTGGGTGGCCTGTTTCACGTGCAGCTTGGGAGAATCCCTTCGCTCTCACTACGGCTGCAAATAGCATCATACCGTTTAAATCTGGCATGTTTTTCCCACTGTCTCATATTTGGAACAAAGCGTCTTATGCAGTTTAATGGCATTTGACGGGATAACAAAGTTATATTTATTGGCTAAAAATTTTCAGAGGCTAAGCAGAGGATCTTTTGATGACCAGCAATAATCAGCCCACACACATGACTCAAGCCCAAACGCCCGATCCACTTTTTTTACAAGCCGAGCATTTGGCAAAGGATTTTTCTCTGTTTCCTAAACACAGTAAACAGAGCTTATCAGATGAAATTAAAGGTCTTTTAAGCGAGGATGCCATTCAGGCAAACTTGAAAGACTTGGCATCTTTAGATGTCGATGGTTACGTTGCGAAAGTGATCCAGCCGACCCAAGATAAAGGTCGTCCGGGTGCTAAGCGTATCATCGCCGATCTTAAGGGCCGTTTGATTACTGAAACTCACTTGGGCTCTTTTTATAGTGCTGAGATTGAGTTGAACTTTGGTTCGCGCACTCGTCGTGTTGGTTTTATCGCCCAAGAGCGCACTACTGCAAACGGTGCTTGGATGCCTGAGCATCACTACGCCGCCTGTAAGGCGATTCGTCATTTTGCCGAATTGTCTATGCCAATTATCTATTTAATTGACACCCCAGGGGCGGATGCGGGCGAAATCGCCAACAGCCAAAACCAAGCCCATTCTATTTCTAAAGCCATCGCAGAAAGCGCCAACGTTGACGTACCGACAGTCGGTATCGTTATCGGTGCCGGTTACTCTGGCGGCGCGATTCCATTAGCCGCAGCCAATATTCTGTTGTCACTGCGTGATGGTATTTTCAACACGATTCAGCCACAGGGTCTGCAAAGTATTGCCCGTAAATACAATTTATCCTGGCAAGAATGTGCTAAATCGGTGGGTGTATCGCCAGAAGAGCTTTATACCTCGGGTTGTATCGACGGCATTATTGACTTTTCACCGAGTGATCGTGATGAGCGTCAACACAATTTACGCCGCGCCATTATCAGTAGTATCGAAGCCGTTGAACGTGCCGCAATGAATTTTGTGCGTGAATCGAGTGATTTACGTGAGCACTATGACCGTAGTTTGGCGCGTTTCCTCAATCCATCGAAGAATCTGATGGCCTTGGAATTGAACGCTGAATTGGCCGTAGCCAGCAGCCCAACCATGCATCTAAACCTGTTTGGTAGTGCCTACCGTTACCTGCGTTATTTAACACTTCGTAGCCGTATCCATTCGATTTCCCAGGAGCAGTATGGTCGTCTGTCCCGTGCGAGTGTGCCAGAAGGCGACTTGTTAGCACGTATCCAACAGGAACAGGACCGCGTATTCCAAGCTTGGTTATCAAGCCCAGATAAATTGGTTTACGACGAAGACTTAAACAAGCTGTGGGCTAACTTTGTTACTAAGCGTGATGAGGTATCGACCGAGCGTAATATGTTGACTCGTTTGATTTTGGGTGAACCGAAAGAAAACTATAAAAAAGCGCGTAAGGCCTTGTTATTTAACATTGGTTGGTCTCTGTATCACCGCTGGAAGAGCAATGCGGCAAACAACTTCAAAGGGCTTATTCAGCACTTAGAAAATCTGCCAAAGTCAGTCACTCAAGCTAAATGGCCTGAGCTAAACCAGCTGACAGTGCTCGATGTAGTAGTCAATGAAGAACTGCGTGAAGACTTTATTTGGCAATGCCATAACATCCTGATTTTTAATGCCTTGTACGACAACGTCGTCGGCAGCTTAGCGTCAATTGCTAAAGAAGCCATGATGTCGAAAAGCCTTTCCCGTAACTCAGTAAACAATTTGCTGCATAAGTCGATTGACCATGCGTTGTCGACCCAAGATACCGCAAATGATAAAGCCAAATTCTACAAGTGGCTCAAATACTTTATGGGTCAATCTAACCGCGCCGATCTATTGGTGCGCGTAGAGCAGTGGAAGAGTGTGGGTTTCCCGCAACTTAACGACAGTTTATTCGTGGTATTGACTTACTTCTTTGAGCGTTTGTTACCCGAGTATTTTGACAGCGAAAGCGATACCAGCAAGTACACTGGCGCGATCAACCCTGTGCGTATCGGTCGTCGCAAGGACTTCTGGAACCGTTTGACCATGGGTTATCAGGATCTGTTAATCCAAAAAGTGCTACGTGACGAAAAACGTGCCGGCAATATGACCTGGGAAAATATCATCAAGCAATTCTTTACTCGCTTCGATGAGATCAATGGCGACAAAATGTCGGCTAACCTGCTGAACTTCCCTGGTTTCCGTCTCTCAATCGAAGATGCATTGGACAAAGGCATTCGTCCTTGTGGTCTGATCACAGGTATTGCTGACTTTAAAGAAAAAGGTCAAAAAGTCCGTGTGGGTGTGGCTGTGTCTAACACCGCATTCCAAGCGGGTGCATTCGATATGGCGAGTGCCGAGAAATTCTCTGCGCTGTTGATTGAATGTGCTAAACGTAAACTACCCGTAGTGTGCTTTATCAGTTCAGGTGGTATGCAGACTAAAGAAGGTGCTGCGGCGCTCTTCTCTATGGCGGTAGTGAACGACCGTATCACGCGCTTTATTCGTGATAACGAATTGCCTGTACTGATGTTTGGTTTTGGCGATTGTACCGGTGGTGCGCAGGCGAGTTTTGTGACTCACCCATTAGTGCAAACTTACTACCTGTCTGGCACTAACATGCCATTCGCGGGGCAAATGGTGGTTCCGGCTTACTTGCCGTCGACTGCGACTCTGTCTAACTACCTGTCGAAAGTGCCAGGTGCGATGGCGGGCTTAGTCCATAACCCATTTAGCACAACCTTAGATAGCCAGTTGGCGAGCATAGATCCTTTGATGCCAATGCCTACGGCCAAAATTAACGACGTTATCATCAACGCACTGTCGAGACTCGTGGTTGAAGCACCAGTTGAAGATGATGTGATCGTCCAAAGCGATCCTCGTAAGCTGATGAAGCCAATCAACAAAGTATTGGTTCATGCCCGTGGTTGTACCGCAGTGAAGCTGATCCGTAAGGCCCATGATAATAATATCAATGTGGTATTAGTGGCGTCGGATCCGGATATGACTTCAGTGCCAGCGGATATGCTGAAAGACACCGACAAGTTAGTTTGCCTTGGTGGTAACACCTCGGATGAAAGTTACTTGAACGCCTACTCAGTGCTGAAAGTGGCCGAATACGAGCAAGTTGATGCACTGCACCCTGGTATCGGTTTCCTATCCGAGAGCCCACAATTTGCGGCCTTGTGTGTCAATAACGGTGTTAACTTTGTTGGCCCTAGCGTGCATTCAATGACGACTATGGGTAACAAGTCGAACGCAATTAAGACATCGCAAGCGCAAAATGTGCCAGTAGTACCAGGTTCACACGGTATTCTGACCAACGCCGAACAAGCGGTGAATGTGGCGAGCGAAATTGGCTATCCAGTGTTGCTTAAAGCGGTACAAGGCGGTGGCGGTAAAGGTATTCAGGTCGTTAAACGCCCTGAAGACATGATTGGATTATTCCAAAAGACGGCTACCGAAGCGGCTGCGGCCTTCGGTAACGGCGACTTGTACTTAGAAAAGTATGTGACTTCATTGCGTCATATCGAAGTGCAATTACTGCGTGACAAGTTTGGCAACGCCAAAGTGTTAGGTCTGCGTGACTGTTCGGTACAACGTAACAACCAAAAAGTCGTTGAAGAATCTGGCTCAACCATGTTGCCAGAGGAGCTTAAAAAGCAGGTATTGGCTTATACCCGTGCTCTAGGTGATGCGACTGACTACATGGGCGCAGGTACCGTCGAGTTCATCTATAACTTAGATGCAAACGAAGTGTACTTCATGGAAATGAACACCCGTCTGCAGGTTGAGCATCCAGTGACTGAAGCGACCTCGGGCATAGATATCGTCAGCGCACAGTTTGATATCGCTGCGGGCCGCTCGATTGAGCACTTAGAGCCGAAAGAAATTGGCTATGCGATGGAAGTGCGTGTGACCGCTGAAAAGGCAGCGCTCGATAGCCATGGCATACTGCAGTTGATCCCAAATCCAGGCAAGATCACTGAATGTGTGTTCCCTGATCATCCGGATGTAGAAATTATTTCAATTGCCGCGCCAGGCAAAGAAGTCTCGCCATACTACGATAGCTTGATTGCGCAAATCATTATGCGCGGTGAAAACCGTGAAGATGTGATTGCCAAATTACATGCTTATCTGGATAGCGTAGTGCTGAAAGGTATCGCGACAAACATTCCGTTACTGAAGCTCATCTTAAATGATGGCACCTTCAAGGAAGGCGTATACGACACTAACTACTTGCCACGCTTTATGGCTGAGCTTGATATTCCTGCGCTGATCGCAGAAATGGAAGCCGCGGCAGAAACCGTAAGTGTCGATACTGAGTCCCTACGTGTGGGTGAAAGTAACGAACTGAAAGTGTTAGCCCAAGGCGCGGGTATCTTCTATACCTCGCCTGCACCGGGTGAACCTGATTTCGTGAAAGAAGGCGATATTGTTACCGTTGAGCAAACCTTAGCGCTGACCGAAGCGATGAAGATGTTCTCGCAGGTCAACTTGGCCGGCTTTAACCGCCAGGGCGCCGTACTCTATCCTGAGGATCAGAAGTATCGCATCGAGCGCATCCTGAACAGCAATGGTCAGCAAGTGTCGCAAGGTGACTTACTGTTTGTGGTATCACCAGTAGAGGCATAAATACCTAGCCGAACCTTATTTAATACCCGCCAATTTGGCGGGTATTTTTTTATCTGCTCGTTAAGGCGATTGGGAGGCCGATTGGTATTATCCCTGCATCGCATATACACTTTTAAATCTAAATCAGCTAAGTCTTGCGTTTACTTGAGAATATTGATGAATAGTCGGTATTGGTTGCTAGCCTTGTGTCTGTTTTCACCTTTGAAGGCATATGCCGAGCACTTGGAGCTCACCAATTTAAGGGGGACACAGGAAAGTACCGAAACCAGTGAAATGGTTGTTCGCTATTGCGTTGATCCTGACTGGTTGCCCTACGAGGCCATTCGTGACGGCAAGCATGTGGGAATATCCTCCGACTATATCCAATACATTCAATCCCACTCGCCATTAACATTCCGTTTAGTGATCACCCATTCCTGGAGCGAAACCTTGTCTTTCTTGAAGGATGGGCGTTGTGACTTGACTCCATTACTGAATAAAACCGCTTCGCGGGAGCAGTATTTGTACTTTAGTCAGGTGTATTTCCGCTCACCGAATGTGCTGGTTTCGCTGAAAGAACAACCATTTTTGCAGGGATTTGACAATATAGGTGGGCGTACTTTAGCAGTGCCTAAGGGTTATCGATTGGCGGAATATATCCATCAATATTATCCCCAAGTTCGGACTATCACAGTGGATAGTGAGCCTGAGGGGCTTGAGGCTGTGCTTGCTAAACGAGCGGATTTGTTTGTGGGTTCAATGTATTCCGTAAACGCCTATATCCAGCAAACGGGGTTTAATGGCCTTAAAATTGCTGGTTGGGGTGGGCCTGAAGATGAATTACGCATAGGGGTCAGTTTAGGGAATGAGGCATTGTTGCCCATCATCAATCGAGCCCTAGAGGCTGTCGATGAACTGGAACGGATTGGGATTTACCGAAAATGGAATAATGTCACTATTATCGATGAAACCAATTATTTACTGATTTACCAAATTATTGCCGCGACCTTGCTTATAATCTTTATCCTTGGATCACGTACTTACTTAATGGGTCGGTATAACCATAGATTAACTGACAAGAACCAACAGCTAGAAAGGTTGCATCAGCAACTTGAGCTGAAGAATACCGAGCTGGAGTTTTTATCGACCCACGATCCCCTGACCAAGCTTTACAACCGACATTACTTCAATCGATATTTTATGGATGATCATCGGGTATCTGAGCAGGTAGATCCCGCCATGTGCCTAGTGATGGTGGATATCGACTATTTTAAAGAAATTAATGACACCAATGGGCACACTATAGGCGATAAAATTCTTATTGAACTCTCAGTGCTATTGCAACGCTGTGTGCGTGATAGCGATGTGGTCGCGCGTTGGGGCGGGGAAGAGTTTGTGATCCTTTGCCATCAATCTTCTATCCCCTTGGTTGAATCGTTATGTCAAAGGATTGCAGGGACGATAAGGGAGCATGAATTTAGTGATGGCGTACGTTTAACTTGCAGTTTTGGCATAGCAAAGCTGATGGAAAATGAGCCGATGCAATCCTGTTTCGAGCGAGCCGACAGGGCATTATACCAAGCTAAACTACAAGGCAGAGATCGAGTTTGTGTCGATGAAGTGCTCTAACCTTTGAAAATTTAACGGCAATCTGTGCTTTATACCCAAACAAGCTTGAAACTCGTATCTTCGGGTTGCTTGGGTATTGCATCGACATGGGTCATTTTAATTAAGTGAACCCGCATTTATCCGATTAATTGACCCGAGTTTAGTGTTAATTGGTTATCGTTGTCGTAGCGGGTAGGGGGCATTGGCTGTTGTTTTAGTGCACCCGTAGGCGATAAAAGATGGGAAAAACGTCAATATTATTTGAAATCCACTATTTTCTAAGGTTTTTATCAATTGTTTGAAATTTAAGCTAAAGTATTTTACTTGGTTGTTTTTATATGTTTTTCTTCGAATATTTTTCAATTTTACCGCCACTTTATTGTGAAAAAGTGCAAGAGCCATTTGCGCAGAGCTAGGTTCCAATTTACAATATGCGCCTAAAATAATCTGATGTGCGGTGTGTCGGTTGTTTGTCGCATACTCCGTCTACTTCTTAAACTAATCATTAAAGTTGAATCATGACCGAATTATCCAAATACAGAAACATTGGTATCTTCGCTCACGTTGACGCGGGTAAAACCACGACCACCGAGCGTATCCTCAAGCTAACCGGTAAAATCCATAAGTTAGGTGAAGTTCACGATGGTGAATCAACAACAGACTTCATGGTTCAGGAAGCTGAGCGTGGTATTACCATTCAGTCTGCTGCCGTAAGTTGCTTCTGGAAAGATCACCGTTTCAACGTTATTGACACCCCTGGGCACGTTGACTTCACAGTTGAAGTTTACCGTTCTCTGAAGGTGCTTGACGGTGGTATCGGCGTATTCTGTGGTTCTGGTGGTGTTGAGCCTCAATCAGAAACTAACTGGCGCTATGCTAACGAATCTGAAGTTGCTCGTATCATCTTCGTAAACAAGTTAGACCGTATGGGTGCTGACTTCCTACGCGTTGTTAAGCAAACTAAAGACGTTTTAGCTGCGAACCCAATTGTTATGGTTCTGCCTATCGGTATCGAAGACGAGTTTAAAGGTGTTGTTGACCTATTAACCCGTAAAGCTTACATATGGGATGATTCTGGTATTCCAGAAAACTTCGTTGTGACTGACGTTCCAGCTGACATGGTTGATCAAGTTGAAGAATACCGTGAAATGCTGATCGAATCTGCCGTTGAGCAAGATGACGCTCTGATGGAAGCTTACATGGAAGGCGAAGAGCCATCTATTGAAGACCTGAAGCGTTGTATCCGTGCGGGTACTCGTACTATGGCATTCTTCCCAACATACTGTGGTTCTGCGTTCAAGAACAAAGGTATGCAACTGGTTCTTGACGCTGTTGTTGATTACTTACCAGCGCCAAACGAAGTTGATCCACAGCCTTTAACTGACGAAGAAGGTAACGAAACTGGCGAACACGCTATCGTTTCTGCCGATGAGCCATTAAAAGCGTTAGCGTTCAAAATCATGGACGACCGTTTCGGTGCTCTGACTTTCGTACGTATTTATTCTGGCCGTTTGAAGAAAGGCGATACCATTCTTAACAGTGCAACTGGTAAGACTGAACGTATCGGCCGTATGTGCGAAATGCACGCAAACGACCGCATCGAAATTGAATCAGCTGAAGCTGGTGATATTATCGCTATCGTGGGCATGAAGAACGTGCAAACTGGTCACACTCTGTGTGATGTTAAGCACCCATGTACATTAGAGGCCATGGTGTTCCCAGAGCCAGTTATCTCTATCGCAGTAGCGCCAAAAGATAAAGGCGGCAGCGAGAAGATGGCTATCGCTATCGGTAAGATGATCGCTGAAGATCCATCTTTCCGCGTAGAAACCGACGAAGATTCTGGTGAAACCATCCTTAAAGGTATGGGTGAACTTCACTTAGATATTAAAGTAGACATCCTGAAACGTACTTACGGTGTTGAGCTGATCGTAGGTGAGCCACAAGTGGCCTACCGTGAAACAATCACTCAAATGGTTGAAGACCAATACACCCACAAGAAACAATCTGGTGGTTCTGGTCAATTCGGTAAGATTGAATACATCATCCGTCCTGGTGAGCCAAACTCTGGTTTCGTATTCAAATCTTCAGTTGTGGGTGGTAGCGTTCCTAAGGAATTCTGGCCTGCAGTTGAGAAAGGTTTCGCGAGCATGATGAACACTGGTACTATCGCTGGCTTCCCAGTGTTAGACGTAGAGTTCGAATTAACTGACGGTGCTTACCACGCAGTTGACTCATCAGCTATCGCGTTCGAAATCGCTGCTAAAGCGGCATTCCGTCAGTCTATCGCTAAAGCTAAGCCACAACTTCTTGAGCCAATCATGAAAGTTGACGTGTTCAGCCCAGAAGACAACGTGGGTGACGTGATCGGTGACTTAAACCGTCGTCGCGGTATGATCAAAGACCAAATCGCTGGTGTGACTGGTGTTCGTATCAAGGCTGACGTACCGTTATCAGAAATGTTCGGTTACATCGGTTCACTACGTACAATGACTTCTGGTCGTGGTCAGTTCTCTATGGAGTTCTCACACTACACGCCATGTCCAAACAGCGTATCTGAAAAAGTTGTTGAGCAAGTTAAAGAGCGTAAAGCTGCTGAAGCTAAGAAGTAATTCTTAACTCAACACCAATAGAGACCGCTGCTAAGCCCTAGGCTAGCAGCGGTTTTTTTATGGGCGATACATTCTGGTAGACGGTAGACGGTAGACGGTAGACGGTAGACGGTAGACGGTAGACGGTTCAAGAATTCACCATTTACGCTTTTTGTTTACTTAATTCCAGCAAGGCATTGGCCGCGGGGGTTAAGGGTAAACTCTGGCGCCAAATCAGTGCTAAATCCCAAGTCAACGCGGGTTGCATTGGTTTGAAGACGAGTTTACTGGTGCTTAATCTATGGCATATCGGCTCTGGTAGAATCGCGACGCCCATGTCGGCCTCCACCATAGCCGCTAGAAAGTCCCACTGACCGCTACGAAAGGCAATATTGAGTTGCACCCCTGCTTTACGGCTTAGGCGGTTTATCAGTTTAGCGAGGGAGAAATCTTCGTTATAGAGGATAAAAGGATAGGGCTCAAAATCCTGCCATTGGATCTGGGGCTTATCGGCTAGGGGATGTCCCTCAGGCAAACAAGCGAGTAATGGATACTTCGTTAGAGGTTGATTGACTAGCTCAGTTTCATGGGTTGTTGGCAGTGCGGTAAAGGCGATATCTAAACTGTTATTCAGCAGCGCCTGCTCACAGCCAAAGCCGCCATATTCATACATCTGCAGTTCGATGCCTGGGTAGCGCTTACGGAAGCTGGTAAGTAGGCCGATAATCAGGCTGCTCATCATAGGGCATACACCTAATCTTAATCTGCCGGTTTTAAGGCCACTCAGGTTACTCATATCCTCTTGCAATCTATGCCATTGGCCCAAAATCTCCCGGGCGCTGTGCTCAAATATCTGGCCCGCTTGGGTTAGTTCAACCTTTTGATTATTCCGAATAAGTAATGTCTCCCCTAGGCTCTCCTCTAGCCTTTGGATGATCTTGCTCAGCGTCGGCTGAGTGATAAAACATTTTTGGGCGGCGCGGGTAAAGTTTTCTGTCTCCACTAGGGTCAGAAAACACTGCAAGGTCTTGATTGGAATATTCATGCTTAAATGGAATCCATTGTATGGCGTTAATTCATTTTACTGATGATGGCCTAAGTATTACTTTGAGCTTGTTAACAGAACAGGAGATTTACCAATGAAGTCAATGTCAAGTTTATGGGTAGGTGCTTTGTGGCAGGCGGCTATGCCTGTTGCAAAGGAAGTGCAAAAAGCTAAAGCGGCGCAAGCGACACAAACGGCTCCAGCGGGTGGTTTGCACAAAGCAAAACAACAAGTAAACCCAGCCTAGGCTGGGTTTCTACTTTTAAGCCTTCTTCGATTTCTACGCGTTTTTTCCCCATCTTATTTTTGCTTCCTGACTCTCACATTTTCCCAGCGCTTTACGCCCAGATGCCGCTTATTCTTCAAGGCTCATTTTTCAATGCTTATTGTTCAAGGGGCAGTTAGCAATACTTAAAAAGTAAAAAGCCACTGGGTGAGCAGTGGCTTTGCGGGCAGGGGAGTAGAGTTTATTGGTTTGAGAATTTATTCTCGACTAAGGGCGTCTTGTTTTCCGCCTGTGCTACGTGGCACTGGGTACAGAAATAGTTATGACCCTTAACAGTGCCTTTATCATCAAGCACATGGGATTGAGCCACTGGGGTTGCCTTCATGCGTTTGGCTTTATCCCAACTATGGCAAGTTAAGCAGCCATTTTTATCTAAGGTGATTTTGTAATCGTCCTTATGGGGGATAAGTGGCGGTTGATCGCTAAAGCTACGCGCTAATGCGGTTCCACGACTTGGATACACTGGCATAGCATCGGCTGGGCGGATATCGGTTATTGCGCTATCACCCGCGAGGGATTTGATATTTACAGGTGCTGCCTGTGTGTCAGCTTGTTGGCCTGAGCAGCCGCCGATGGCTAATACAATCGCGGCTGAGGTGAGTATTTTTTTCATTGGTCATTCTCCGCCTTGGGGGCAATGTGTTGACGAATTGGTGAAGAGTTAGATGGTGGCTGACTATTAGTCGAGTCACCTGTATTTAGTTGAGTCTGAGTGGCCGTAAAGCGGGTTTGATAGCGAAATACGCGTTTAGCGCAAACATCGATACAGCGTCCGCACTGGGTGCAATCTGGGCTTAGGATGATGGGATTCGCCCCCTTGAGTGCTGGTTTTAGTACTTGTCTTTCGGGGCAAACCGCAAAACAGTCCATGCAGTTGTCACAGGCACTGGCCTTGCTGGCGACTATCTTGATGGGACTCCATTTGCCAACTAAGCCAAATAGGGCGCCCGTTGGGCACAGATGACCACACCAAGCGCGCTCGGCGATAAATAGATCCAGCAGAAATATTGCCGCTAAGATCCATAAACCACTAAGACTGCCAAATAGCACGGCGCGATAGACTAAGGGCACGGGATTAATCCATTCCCAAATCAAGCTGCCCGTGAGCAGTGGCAATAACAGCACAAGAGCTAACAGGTAGTAACGTAAATTGCGCGGTAACTCGCTGGTGCGAGGAAGCTTGAGTTTACGTCTGAGCCAGCTTGCCATGTCGGTGACGAGATTAACTGGACACACCCAACTGCAGAAAACACGGCCACCGGCTAGGGCATAAAACGCTGTCACTAGGCCCGCGCCGATTAATAGACTGAGTTCTGGAATATGTCCTGTTAACAGCAATTGCATGCTCGCCAGTGGATCGGCAAAGGGAATAGTGTCGAGCAGTAAGCTGGCCGATAAATTACCTTTAAAGAGCCAAATCCCCAGCAGCGGCCCCAGTGCAAATAAGCCTAAAAGGCCTAGTTGCACAGTGCGCCGTAGCAGCAAATATTTATGTGCACCAAACCAGCCGAGTTCAGCAATGGCGGCGGCATGCTCGCCCTGCATGTTAGCTTGGGCTTTTGAGTTCACAGCTTTTGTGCTCATAGACTCATTGCTCATAACATCAGCCCCTTATTCAACATCTCTAGGGTGGTTTCCTCGGTGTTGAGATAAGTGTCATGCTCCGCGGCTTTACCGAGTGCTAATGCCGTCGGTAAGACTTTTATTGCGGCGGTATCGAGCACGCAGGCGTGCTCGCATTTACCACAACCCGTGCAGGTATCGCTGTTGACTGTGGGTAAAAACATGGCGTGGTGATCGCTCTGGCTGTTGCGCTGGCGCTCTAAGGTGATGGCATCATCGATTAACGGACAAACCCGGTAACAGACATCGCAGCGTAATCCCTTAAAGTTCAGGCAATTTTTCTCATCGATCAGTACCGCAACGCCCATTTTTGCATCATTAATGTGTTCAAGCTGAGGACCAAGCGCACCCGATGGGCAGGCTTTTATGCAGGGAATATCCTCACACATTTCGCAGGGAATGCGTCTTGCGGTAAAGAATGGTGTGCCAGTGGCGGCACCATCGAACCAACGTGCCAGCGATAGCGTGTCGTAGGGGCAAGCCTCAACACACAAACCGCAGCGCACGCAGGCCGAGAGAAAATCGCTTTCTTCAAGGGCGCCCGGCGGTCTGCAAGCTTGGGAGGCGAGCTGGCCTTGGCTTTTTGCCGTTGCCGTTAAACCTAATCCCACGAGCCCCATTACACAGCCAGCCTTAGCCGTCGTTGCCAAAAATTGGCGACGGTTGACTTGTTTGGCTGTGAATGCACTCTTAGCTTGCTGACTCACCTTAGACTCCTTAATTGCTATCAAATAACGCAATCGCTATCAAATGAGGGCTTACGCCTTCATTACTTTTACGGGGCACTTCTTATAGTCAGTTTCTTTTGACAGTGGATCGGTTGCATCCAGAATCAACTTGTTGACTAACTGACGCGCATCGAAGAAGGGCATAAACACCACGCCGCGTGGCGGTTTGTTACGGCCTTTGGTTTCGACACGGGTTTTGACCTCACCACGGGGAGAAGCGACGATCACTTCATCACCACGTTGTACTCCACGGGCCTTAGCGTCTTCTGGATGCATAAAGATTTGTGCATCGGGATAGGCGCGGTAAAGCTCAGGCACGCGGGCGGTCATCGAACCTGTATGCCAGTGTTCGAGTACTCGGCCGGTTGACATCCACAGATCGTATTCTGAGTTAGGCTCTTCTGCTGCAGGCTCATAGGGCAGGGCGAAAATTACCGCTTTGCCATCGGGTTTACCGTAGAATTTAAAGCCTTCGCCAGCTTTAACATAAGGATCGCTACCTTCAACGAAACGGCGCAGGGTTTCTGTGCCATTGACCACAGGCCAGCGTAGGCCGCGGGTTTCGTGGTAACGGTCAAAGTCGGCTAAATCATGGCCATGGCCGCGACCGAAGGCGGCATATTCTTCGAAGATGCCTTTTTGTAGATAGAAGCCAAAGTGCGCGCTTTCGTCGTTTAAGTCGCCCTTGCAATCGGTAGTCGGGAATTTGTTGATGACACCATTGGCAAACAGTACTTCATAGAGGGTCTTGTCAGCGTATTCGGGCTGTTTGACGATAAGCTCAGCAGGCCAGACTTCAGACACTTTAAAGCGTTTTGAAAACTCGACTAATTGCCAGAGATCAGACTTGGCACCTTCAGGCGCTTTGACCTGTTGATGCCACATATGGGTGCGGCGCTCGGCGTTACCGTAGGCGCCTTCCTTCTCGACCCACATAGCGGTTGGCAGAATTAAGTCAGCCGCCATGGCGGTAACTGTTGGGTAAGGATCGGATACCACGATAAAGTTTTCAGGGTTACGGAAACCTGGGTAAATTTCATCGTTAATATTCGGGCCGGCTTGCATGTTATTGGTACACATAGTCCAGTAACAGTTTAGCTTACCGTCTTTAAGCATCCGGCTTTGCAGCACGGCATGGAAGCCTGGTTTGGGTGGAATCGTGCCTTCTGGAACCTGCCACATTTTTTCAGTGATGGCGCGGTGTTTATCGTTGGTCACTTCCATATCCGCGGGTAAGCGGTGGGCGAAGGTGCCGACTTCACGGGCAGTACCACAGGCTGAAGGTTGGCCTGTCAGTGAGAACGGGCTATTACCCGGTGTGGCGATTTTGCCTGTGAGTAAGTGGATGTTGTAGAGCATGTTGTTTGCCCATACACCACGTACGTGCTGGTTGATACCCATGGTCCACAGACTCATGATCTTCACCTTAGGATCGGCATAGGCCTTGGCTAAGGTTGTTAATTTTTCAGGCTCTACGCCACTCATCTTCGCCGCATATTCCAGCGTATAGGTGCTGACAAACTTAGCGTATTCTTCGAAGCTGATAGGGCTAGATTTGCCATTGCCAGGGTTTTTGGCTTTTTTCTCTAATGGATGATCCGGGCGCAGACCATAGCCGATATCATCCACACCTAGGGCAAACTTAGTATGTTTAGTCACAAAGTCGGTATTTACGGCTTTGTTTTGGATGATGTAGTTGGCGATATAGTTGAGGATCACTAAGTCAGACTGTGGGCGGAACACCATAGGGTTGTCCGCTAAGTCGAAGCTACGGTTCTCGAAGGTGGATAGCACGTGTACGCGGCAGTCTTTGTGGCTTAAGCGGCGGTCGGATAAACGTGCCCACAGGATCGGGTGCATCTCGGCCATGTTGGCGCCCCAGAGCACAAAATGATCGGCTACTTCTAAGTCATCGTAACAACCCATAGGCTCATCGATACCGAAGGTGCGCATAAAGCCACCCACGGCCGATGCCATACAATGGCGGGCGTTGGGGTCGATATTGTTGGTTAAGAATCCGGCCTTATGCAATTTAGAGGCGGCATAACCTTCCCAAATGGTCCATTGGCCCGAGCCGAACATACCGATAGAAGTCGGGCCCTTAGTGGCTATACTGTGTTTCCACTTAGCGGCCATAGTATCGAAGGCGACATCCCAGCTTACTGGAGTAAACTCGCCTTCTTTGTGGTATTTGCCATCTTTCATCCGTAGCAGCGGTGTGGTTAATCTGTCCTTGCCGTACATGATTTTCGACAGGAAGTAACCTTTAATACAGTTTAATCCACGGTTAACTGGGCTTTCAGGATCGCCTTTAGTGGCAACCACTTTACCCGCTTTGGTACCGACTAATACGCTACAACCCACACCGCAAAAACGGCAGGGGGCTTTATCCCACTTGATATTATCTGACTCGGCGGCTTCAACCATTTTCACGGGAAGCGTTACGCCAACGGCCGTCGCAGCGGCAACCGCTGCGTTAGCCTTGAGAAATTCGCGGCGGCTAATGCTCATAGTGTTTCCTCACTCTCTTTTTCTAACAGTTCTTGTTCTAGGGGTTCTACTTGGTGGTAAATCAAACTGGCGGATAGCACGCCGGACAGGGCATTGATGGCTTCAACGTTGTCGAGAATGGCTTTTTGGCTATCCCCTTCGAGGGTGACAACCAATTTACCTTCGGGTGTCACGGCATGAATATCGCAGCCTGCTAACCCAGCAATATTGGCCTCAACCTGTTGCAAGGCATTGGGGGCAGCATGTACCACAAGGCTGGTGACATGGTATTCCTGACTCATAGCGGGTGACCTTTAAGTGGTATTCACTCATTTACTGGAGATAAAAACGGGGTAGCTGAGTGTTGATATTGGCGAGTCTAGACCTGATAAAAATTGTGGGTATACCTCCGAAGGGGTATTGGAAGGGATAGTCGATCCGGATCAAAGTTTTACGCGTGATCTAACTCTCAGTTTGAAATTTAAGCAGTCAGCCCCTTTGATGCAATATCAAGGCTACCAGTGACTCGTCTGCTAAATAGGGGAATTGCAGTGGAATTTATTTTCTATATCACCGTCACTAAAGGCTAAACAGTTAAACACACAGGTACTCGGGAAGTCGTTTGCCGCGATGAAATATTCTCGAGCATACAAGAGCTGAGAGAACAGTTCCTAAAACGCAAATGGACTGGCAAGTTATTCTTATTAGTAGATGGTAGTTAAATCAGATGGTTAACGAATAAATTTGACGAAGTCTTAACCGAAGCAGACTTAAAGGAATCGCTACATGGTATTGAGAACATTTTACTTTTTACGTCATACCTACATTACATAACGTCATTCCTACATTACATAGCAGCTACAGGCTGGCGTGAATGTGGAGATCTTGCCTAAACAATGCGGTACCAGTATTGCCATCATTAAATAACACTACAGATACATGATGCCGAAGATGTACAGTAAAGAGCTGTCGGGTGTTGACCTAGCCAAAACTAAATCCAAAGTAAAAACCAAAAGAACGTCTCTGGCGTTAAGCTCTACTTCGGCAAACAAACTAAGCAGTTCAAAGAGTGGCAAGCTAGTTACAAACAGCGAGGCTGCATTTAAGGGCTATGTCTGAAACCCAGTATATGAGCTATAAAGGTTTATTATTTGCCAGCAACCAAGCGAGTTCGGCGGCGTTACTCACCTGCATTTTTTGCATGACTTTTTGCCTGTGCAACTCAATGGTTCGCTGCGCGATATCCAGCTCCGCCGCAATGACTTTGTTCATTTTCCCCGCCAGTATGCCTTCCATCACCTGCGTTTCACGCTGGCTGAGGGTGGCGAGTCGATTGGCGATGTCTAATTGCAAATTTTGTTGTTGCCATTTTTGCTCAGTATGTTGTTGGGCTTGGGTTAAAAGCTGAAATAGCTTCTCACCATCAACGGGTTTTTCAAGAAAATTGAGTGCGCCTTGTTGGATGCAGTCTACGGCCATGGCAATAGTGCCGTGACCGGTGAGCATGATGACGCTGATTACACTTTGCGCTTGATTTAAATGGCTTAGCAGTGCGACGCCATCCATACCTGGCATTTTGATGTCGAGCAAAAGTACGGCGGGTTGCTTGATATCAACGCTTTTTAAAAACGTATCCGCAGCGTTAAAGCCTTTGCAGTTAAGCCCCATCCCTTCAAGCATCCAGCTTAACGAATCCAGTACATCTTGATCATCATCTACAAGGTAAAGTGGTGTCATTTGAGCTCTCTTAAGCTGATGGCTGGTTGAGTGGCAGGGTGACTTTTACCGTTAACCCCGGCGCGGCATGTTGTGCTTCAATTTTGCCTTTGTGTTCCTCAATAATGCGTTTGCAGATAACCATGCCTAGGCCAAGCCCTTGGGGTTTGGAGGTTTCAAAGGGAAAGAATAAGCGTTCGAGGGCGTTATCACTCAGGCCGCAACCCGAGTCAGTGATATGAATATAGACGCTTTCGCTTGTGGTACCTGTGTCGATAATCAATGACTTATGGGGGCTGTTTTCCATGGCATCTAGGGCATTGCGTAATAAATTCACCAGCACTTGCTGGATCAAACTGGCATCGGCAAATACGGGTAAGGCTTGTAAGTTTATCTGGGGACTGAGTTTGAGCCGCAGAAACTCAGATTGCATCAAGGTCAAGGTTTCTTCTATCACTGCGCGTAAATCACAGGGCTGGTAATCACTGGTTTGTTGGCAAAATGTGCGCAGTCGATGGATAGTGGTTTGGGCTCTATCGACTTGATTTATGACCTTATTGAGCGCGGTAGCAAGTTCGGTTTGGGTACTATCTAGCCGATATAAACAGCCTTGGGTGAGATAGCGAATACCGGCCAAGGGTTGTTTTAGCTCGTGGGCAATGCCTGAGGCCATTTCGCCCGTCAGCAGTACCCGTTGGGCGCGGTAAAACTGTTGTTGTTGCTCGAGTAAGATTTTTTGGGTGTGCTGATGATGGGTTATTTCGGCAGATAGGGCTTGGGTGCGTTTGACCACTAAACGTTTAACCCTTAAGTGATGAATATAGCCCAGTAGCAAGGCAAAAATGAAGCTTGCACCCCAAGGTAAGGCATTGTGCAGTAATCGCTGCCAGTTAGTGACAAATGGCCATTGCTCTAATTGTTTTAACAGTTCAAATACCGGGCTATCGTCCACGGGAGCCGACCAATATTGATATCTTCCTTGCACCGCCGCTTGGCTCTCTGGGGGTATTTGCAACAGGCTGGTGACCACTTGGGTAGCAAGTTTATGATCCGTATGGCCTAATTTGGTTAAGGCGTAGCCGGGATACAACTGAGTGGACACTTCGCAGGCAAAATCAGGATGCGGTTGCTTAAGGACCACTTTTAATTTATTCGCTGGAATGAGTCCTCGCTCTTGTGCGTTTTCCAACACACAGCTAGGTAATACCGCAACATCAGCCTCACCCGATAACAGCATTCGCAATAGTTTTTGCTGTGGAAAACCAATAAAGCGCAGCTGGGGAATATCACGGTAGGCATTGATGCCTTTGGTTGCCATCGTCGCTGCAAAAATTTGGAATCCGCCAAAGGCTTGTGGGTCGCTTGATACCAACTTTTCATCTTTAAGTTGTGCCCATTGGCTCAGGTTGTTGTCAATTCGCGTGACGATGGCAGAGCCGATGCTCTGTTCGGGTGAATGCACGCGGTTATGGACTAGGGTGAGTAAGTGACTGGTACCATAGTTTTTTTTAAATGCGACCGTGGTGAGGGCATTGCCAATTAAAAAGTCGATACGTTGCTTAGCGAGTGCTTCATCTAATTGAGTTGGCGTTAATGGCGTGAGTTGTACCGGACGATGCAGCTGCTGGCTCAACCAATCAGCGGTAGGCTGCCAATTGGCCATGACTTCATCGGGTTCATTAAACGCCATTATGCCTATTCGCACTGGATCACTTGTATGGCTATCGGCGGCAATGGCAGGCAGCTCAAAGCCGATAAAAAGGGCCAGGATAAACATTAATCGAGTGAAGAATTGATACATGATTTAAACCTAGCTGGGCGATTTGATTTAGTGGTTAACACAACAAGACGTTACAGCATCGCTGTAAAATAGGCTGCGCGATGCTGAGCTGATGGCCAAAAATAGTGGCTATATTATGCCTATTAGTGATTGCTGATGTATTGAGCCGCTTCACACATTAGCCTAAGGGGTGAGTTTAGCGCGATATTGTTCAAATTGTGGGGTGGCGATTTTAGTGCCTTGTTCATCCAGAAACCATACCGCTTCAATATCGCCAATACGCTTTATGAGATCTTGCGCTTCAGGCATCGGTAATAAAAATAGACTGGTTGAAATCACATCAGCAAGAATGGGTTTATTCTTCATAATAACCGATACTGAGATACCTTCATTTTTCGGATAGAGTGTCGTTGGATCAATAATGTGATGATACTCTTGGCCATTCACAGTGTAATAATTGAGATAATTTCCACTCGATACAATGGTTATATCTTCACCTTGAATGATTTCATGGTAAATATCACCGCTATTAATCTCGATATTATCTTTATGTTCTAGTTGATATTTGCGGATTAATGGGTTTTCGATTGCTGTAATAAATTGGCGGCCATCTGGGTGGGTGCCAAAATGGCGAATATTTCCACCGGCATTAATCATAAAGGCAGTAATATTATCGGCTTTTAATTGGTCGTACACTTTTTCAACCATCCAACCTTTGGCTATACCGCCTAAATCCAGCTTCATTCCTGGTTTCATTTGAATGGTATTATTGTTTACATCGAGTTTTATCTGTTTTATATCAATGTGTTTTGCCGCGTTGGCTAACTCGATATCACTGGGTAGTTCGCATGCGCCACCCTGTTGGCAACGTTTACGATAGCTTCGCCAAACTTCTAACACGGGGGCTAAGGCAACGTTAAATCGGCCTTGGGTAATGCCATGCCATTCAATACTGGTTGCTAATAATTCGGTGAGTTTTGCATCGATATGGTGTAATTTTTCAGGATTGTTATTGATAGTCTGGATATTGGTGTAGCCAGGGTAAGTGCTAAAGTTTGATGCTAAATAATGATATTCCTGCACCACATTAAGTGCATGGCATAATGCTAAATAGGATTTGTCTTTATCCGCTTCGTAAATATCAATGGTAATAGATGTGCCAAAATATTTTAACGTATTCATACTGCTTTTCCCGTGCTCATAATTAAATGTTGCATTGGTATTGCAGTCGAATGGTGAAAAAGTCGCATTTGCCATTGTTGGCGTAAAAAAGAGATAAATTAATACAGTAAAGGATAATAAATATTTCATACATCCCCCATCTTGATGACGATTAAATTAGTAGCATGAATTTCAGTTGATGACAGTAATCAATCAGCAAAGTGTTAGCTAACTCAACTATTTTGAATTGAGGTCTGCATATTGCGGTTATCCGCAATTGTCGAATTCTTTCCGAGGTCTATGCTGGCGGCAAGTTCATTAGTTGAAGAGCGTTATATGATGAAAACTGAATTACATTTTAAAAAAAGTTTGCTGGTTAGTGCGGTTGCATTCGCAACATTTGCCTTAGCAGGTTGTGCTAATACCGCACCCCAGGGGAAATATATTGATGGCGTCCATCATGTCAGTGGTAAGGGTAAAAAGAGCGACATTACCCTTGAAGTTAAGGTTGAGCAGGGGAATATCACTCAGGTAAAAACTCTGTCACATAAAGAAACCGAGTCACTGTACCTTAATGCTGAGCGTTTGCTACCCGAGATTGTGAGCCGTAATGGTCATGAGGGGATTGATGCCATCTCAGGCGCAACCTACTCATCCAATGGTATTTTAAAATCAATCAATGATTTACCTCGTGTAGATGGCAGTAAGCCTGAATATCAAAGCGTGGGTGCTCGCAGCCAAACAGGGGATGATGATTTTAAACTGAAATGGTCTATCCAACCGCGTTTAGGCTTAGTGAAAGGTGATTACTACTTTGAAGAAGCCCGTTTCCGCCAAGGGCATATGGGTAGCATGTTGGTGGTGGTGGATTCAAATAACCTTCAGGATGTGATTCTGGCCGAGTTTAATGAAAGTGGTCGTCCGAATTATTACACTCGCCTTTACCAAAATGTGCCTAAGCGTATGTCTGAATACAATTTCTCTATGGGCAAAAAGAAAGGTACCGCATGGGTACAATCCGCATTAACCATGGAAAAGTTAATGATGGAAAAAGACCAGCTTACCTTTGAGTTAAATCCTCACTACGATCCTAAGTTAGGCAACCAGCTCAGCGAGCCTAACCGCTTAAAATATCAAGGTATTGATATTGTTGCTGGCGCCTCAAACAGCATTCAGCAATCGATGATCCCCTTGACAGCTAAGATCCATAGTCGGATTCAAGCTGGAGCGAGTGATGCGCTTTTTTATCAGCAAGCAGAAAAATTGCTCGATGAAAAAGGTCGCTGGACAGGCGTTACTGCGATGCTGCGGTTAGTGGTTGATAAAAATAGCCACAAAATTACCCATGCCCATTACGATGAAATCTTTGCTGACGAGAAGAAAGATATCCAAGACGCCTCATTGAAAGCATTTTATCGTCAATCCAAATATGACTCGATTAATTATGTTGAGCCCGCGCGTATCGGATTTAACGTGATGATTGATGCCTTATCTTCGCATCTAAAAGAGGGTGGTTCGCTGTTCAATATTAATGATTTACCTGCAGCAGGTGATACCGGTAGTTACGCCCAAACCGGCTTTACTAAGCGTTCAGATGCCTGGGACAACTATCTGCGACTCGCTGATGTGTTGTACAAGCAAATGCGTGCCGATGGTGTGATTAATGAACATGCCTTACCTGCTCAGTAATATTGGATACCTAACATGATGAATAAATCATTTGCTATTTCGATGCTTACCTTGGCGCTATGTGCTACACAGGCCGTGGCCGATGAACATAAGTTTTATGGTCGTATCGATTATTCGGTAACCAATTCCGATAGTGGCAGTGCGACGCATAAAAATAAAAGCGGCACCGTATTAGAAAATAACTTTACACGCATCGGTATTAAAGGCGCTAGCCAATTAACCGACAGTACCTCACTGTTTTACCAAATTGAGGTTGGCGTAAATGGTGAGAGCCAAGATAGTGGCGATAAACCATTCTCAGCACGCCCAACATTTATTGGTGTGAAGCACAGCACTTATGGTGCCTTAGCGGTTGGACGGATTGATCCGGTATTTAAAATGGCTAAGGGGATGTCTGATGTAATGGACAATTATTCCTTAAAACATGACCGTTTATTTGCCGGTGATAAGCGTTGGGGTGACTCCTTTGAATACAAATCCGCCCATTGGAATAAGTTGCAATTAGGTGTGAGCTATTTATTGGAGGACAATCATTACACTAATAATGATAACCGCCGTGATAATGGCAATTACCAGTTAGCGGTTACCTATGGTGATAAGTTCTTTAAAACGGGTGATGTGTACGCTGCTGTTGCCTACAGTGATGGTGTGGAAGATATTGAAGCTTATCGTGGCGTTGTCCAATATAAGTGGGATAAGTGGCAGTTTGCGACAATGCTACAACATTCAAAATTGGTGAATACCGATAAAACCGATTGGCAACAGCGTGAAGGTGATGGTGTTATCGTTAGTGCCAAATATCAATTAGGCCAATTATCATTAAAGGCCCAATATGGATTTGATAACTCTGGTACCGGATTAATCGCTAATCGTGTTTATGCCAGTAAAAGCACCCTAATTGATGAGGTGCCAGAAATCTCTCAGTGGGCGATTGGTGCTGAATATAAATTGAGTAAGTCAACACGGCTACACACCGAAATTGGTCAGTTTGATGTGAAGCAATATAATGACTTTGACGACACCATTGTTAGCCTTGGTATGCGTTACGATTTTTGATCTCTATTAACGTTTTGTAACCACAGCTAAGAGGATTAAATCGCTTAGCAATTTCGCCATAGACTCCCGCCCGATGAGGGCGGGGATATAAGGCGTAAGGTAAGCGTTTATCGGCAAGGGTTTGACGCACTGAACTCGGTGATGGAATACCAGTTTTCTCGATACAGACTCAGATGTCGTGGTGCATTAAATGGCATTGAATCCGTTTAAACCAACCTCCCAATCGAAGCCAGATATGCCAAAGAAATGGCGAAAAACGATAAGCCATATTTCAACCTTATAGCAGCAAATCATCAGATCATTGGTTTTAGCCAAATGTATTCGAGCAAGGCTGCGAGGGATAACTGGATCAAGTTGGTAATGGAGAATGGGAAAACCACCACGATTAAAGAACTAACCTAAATAGGGATGCGCAGAGTGGTGAATGCGAAAAATAGAGGCAAATATCTGAAAACAAAACTGGTGATAGTACCTAACATGACTGAATTTTAGAGACAAAAAAACCGACGCTAAGGTCGGTTTGTATCTCTTAAAGAGATGGTACCAGTGGCCAGACTCGAACTGGCACGCTTTTAAGGGCGGCGGATTTTGAATCCGCTGTGTCTACCGATTTCACCACACTGGCATTGCTAAATTGCGCTTAGATTCAACAAAAACAACTGGCTGGCTCTAAGTGCTGGGAATTATACATTTGCCCGTGACAATGGCAAGCCCTTTTAGGGGGGCATGTATGCAAATTATATTTAACCGCTCAAAAATCAGACTCTTGAATTTACTCCGCGCCATGGGAAAGCAAAAACTGCGTGTATTCCTTATCGCTTTTCTGAATATGGTTAACCAGCCAGGACTTTAAGAAGGCCATGAGTTCATCGGCAACATCTTCTCCTCGGCCAACCCGCTTCTGGAAATCAAGCACTTGAGCTACAAGTTGCCCGTGCTTCTCTTTATGGCTTGCGGTTTGGGGATAACCAAAACGAGCAAATAACTCTTCCTCATAGGAAAAATGGTTTGCGGTGTAATCCACCAGCCCTTGGATAATACGTTTTATCGCCTCAAGACCATAGGCTTCACTTAGGGTGCGGTGTAGTTCGTTAATCAGTGAGACTAAACGCAGGTGCTGACGGTTAATTTCAGGCATGCCGATATCAAGCTCGGGCCCCCATTTTACAAAGAGTTTGCTCTGTGCTTGGTTGGAGTTAAATAATTGAGCATCTACATGGAATCGATTTAAGAGGGAGCCAATCTCCTGCGACATATTATAAATCTTCAGACTCGATAGATTAGTGTCGTTGGTATGACGGGCGTTTTTTAACGCTAACTCGGCCATTACACTGATATTTTTGTTTATCTCCTCTGCTACTGCATGGTGTTGCTCTGAGGCTGTCGCGATTTGATGGGACATATAGGTAATGGATTCAATCTGGGTGACTATATCACCGAGGGCTGTGTGGGCTTGTCCAACCATGAGCGCGGTTTCATCGGCAATGGTGACATTTTTCAGCATTACTTCAACGCCTTGGCTTGCACCCTTCTGTAAGGCGACAATCTGTTGCTGGATTTCGACCGTGGCTTCGGATGTCCGTTTGGCGAGATTACGGACTTCATCAGCGACAACGGCAAATCCACGGCCATTTTCACCGGCTCTTGCACTCTCTATCGCCGCATTTAAGGCGAGCAGATTAGTTTGTTCGGCAACTTGGGAGATGGTTTCTATAATGCTGCTGATGTTATTGCTATCGGCAGCCAGATGTTCAATGACGCTTTTAGTTTGGTGAATTTCTTGGGTCATATCTTTGATTTTATGGACGATAGTTCCCATTATTTGATCGCCGTGTTTTGCTGAGCTTTGTGCTATATCGGCCGCCTGTGCTGTGCTTAGGGCATTTTGTGACACTTCTTGCACCGTTGAAACCATTTGTGTCATTGCCGTTACGGCAAGTTCAGTCTGACGTTCCTGCTCTAGCACACCCTGTTTGGCTTGTTCACTGATCTGTTTGATATCGGAAGCGACCTTTTTCATCCATTCGCTAGTGTCCACCAGCGATAAAATGGTGCGACTCACGTCTTCTCCCATTCGATTAATGCTATGCACCACGCTAATAAGCACCCCAGCCTCTTTTTCATCGAGCTGATAGCTCAAGTCACCATCACCTAAATGGCGGGCGGCATGTTCGAGTAGGCCTAAATTACGGATGAGTTTATTGATGTTAACAATCAGAATGATGGCCAGTGCGAGCAAGCAGAGGAGGGCAACAATATCTTGGCTAATCACTAAACAGTACAGAGGATAAATCAGTAATATCAGTGGTGCGAAAATGAAACTGTATCCCATAGTTCCCTTTTGTACGCGGCTGTTGGCCATTTTGGGGCTCCTTCAAAAATGTGCTCAGGTCTAAATTTAGGCACAGATCTTAGAATCATTTTGCAATGGATATGACTAATCCTAGTTGCTAACGCAATAAGAAACAAAACCAAACCCCTTGAGCTGACACCTCATTTACCGGGTGCTAAATTTGACCCCTATCACATAGTTAAGCGAGAGTTGCAATTTTGTTTACTGGTGTCGAATTTTTATTGATCAGGATCAGTTTTTTTATTGCGGAGGACAGCTAATTTAGGGGGGACTTCACAGGAAAGAGGATTTCAATCATGGCATTTTGGTTAGATTTAATGTTTGGTAACCCTATAGGTTTACTCTCAATGATCGTTATCTTTAGCACAATAGGGATAGTCTCATATATCACTTGGATGTTTATTGTGAAGTCTGCACAACAGCCGTAGTTTTTGCTTCCATTTGTTTATTCTGTTCTTTGTAAAAATTGCACATTATTATGGGGGTTTGGATACCCCCATTTTTTATATTTGAATTTTTACAAACCATTCCAATAGCTTAATCTAGGCCTCTGACTAGGCCGCATGTTTGCGGTTTTGTACTAATCCATTCAAAAATTGTGGCCGCGCCTTAATCAAATGCTGCATTTCTTCTTGGCTTGGCTCACCCGCGGGCAGGCGTAAAACATCACGATTGAGATACATACGTGCCTTCATCGCAATTTTGTAATCGGCCGTTGGACCTTGAATGGCGTAATGACGTTCATTGCCAAGGTGTTCCAAAATACAAGCATTGAGTAAGCTCTTTACCGCGGGCTCATTTTGCGGCAGAGTCAAAATGGTGGCGCCCTGTAAGAAGAACTCGCGCAGTAATGCTCGTTCCGCACGGTCCAGAAGGTTAACTTTGGCTTCAATGGTCTCTGTGATGCGTTTATCACTCAAGTGACGGATCGACTCATCTAAGCCCAGATTTAACAACTGGCTGAGGAAATACGCGATAGCGATAATCAGACCTAGACCGATAAAGTGGGCGTGTTCCGGCACAAATTTATCGAGGGCCAGAATAGCTAACGCATTGGATGGAATCGATAATAAGACAGCACAGCTCACCATTAGCCAGAGCATGACTCTAAACATCATTTTCTTAGGACTAAAAAACTTAACTGAATCCAGCTTGAGTTTGAACATAGTGTTATCCCTGTGACAAAAAATTGAACCTGTTGATGAGTAAGCAAATTTAATGCCATAACTAAAGTAAGACTTTCGGGATATTTCACCTCGAGAAAATGCACAATTTTAAACATGGAGTCTATGCTTATAGGCATCTCAAGCCGCTATTGCATATAGAAAATTTAAGATGCTGACATTCTTTAGCCAATTTATTAAAAGCCCCATAGGCAGGCATCTCACCTTGTCTATTATCCTCTTTAGCTCATTAATCACCTTAATGACGACGGCTTATCAGCTTGTGAATGATTACCGTGGCGACGTTAGTCGTATCGATAGAGTCTTTTCGAATATTGAAAAAGCCAACCTCGAAGTGCTAGCGGCGAGTATTTGGGTTATTGATGAGAGACTGATCAATACCCAACTGAATGGTCTAATTCAACTGCCTGATATTAATTATATTTCAATAAAAGACGACAGTGGCCAATCCTGGAGTTCAGGTAACCTAAAGCAGGAGCGCGCACTCGATAAGCGCTTCCCTTTAGTCTATAAATCCCCAACAGAAAGCATTAACGTGGGGACGCTAGAAGTGCAAGCCGATATGGATGCGATTTATCAACGCCTGTACGATAAGGCGATGCTGATCTTGCTATCCAATGGTATAAAAACCTTTTTAGTCGCTGGATTTATTCTTTTTTTGGTCTGGTATAACATCACTAAACATTTGGACAAACTCAGTAATTATTGTAAACGCATTAATCTTGACGCTGACTACGAACCACTCCAATTTGAGCGTAAAGAAAAAGTCGATGAGTTTAAACAGGTGGCCGATGCCATCAATAGCATGCAACATCAGTTGCGCAGCTCTTTTGACGATCTTAAAAACTCTAAATCCGCGTTACAAACTGCCCTAGAAGACCGTGAACGCTTACTCAAGTTGGAGCGCAGCTATAAAGAAGAGTTGGCAAGGCAAGTCAAAGAAAGGACTCTGGAATTAGAGCAGTCTCTCACGGCACTGAAGCGGGCCCAGCAGGTATTGGTCGAGCAGGAAAAAATGGCGGCCTTAGGCGGATTAGTCTCTGGAGTTGCCCATGAAATTAACACGCCAATCGGCATATGTTTGACGGCCGCGAGCACACAGTTAAACCATATCGAAGAGCTGATAGAGCTTATTCATAGCGATGAAGCCACACTCGATGAGATCAATGCTATTTTGGATGAGTATCAGGAAAGCTGTGAGCTTATCGTCCGTAATATCACTAAAGCCAGCGGCTTAATTCAAAAATTCAAAACGATTGCCATCGATCGCAGCCACGAAGAGCATCAATGCGTCAATCTAAAGGATCAGTTGAACGAGATTTTAGAGTCGACCTTGATCATGCATCCCAATGTTAATGCCAAAACACAGATCACAGTGGAACCGACATTAAACGTTAAAACAAATATTAGCTTACTCAATCAAATGGTTAGCAATATTTTATCCAATGCTTTCACCCATGCGTTTCAAAATAGGGAAGATAATCTCGTTGAGATCTGTGCGGATATTGATGATAACTATGTCACTATTAGCATTCAAAACAATGGATTAGCAATCCCTGCTGAGGTTGCCGAACATATGTTTGAACCCTTTTTTACCACCAATAGGAATAAAGGCGGTACTGGGCTGGGTTTATCGGCAGCCTTCAATGCCGCCACTTTATTGAAAGGTACTATGAGTTATCAGGCCGACTCGACCCTTGGTGGAGCGCAGTTCAATATCCGTTTTCCCTTAGTCCCCTGTGAGTTTGTACAACTGGCGACCTAACACCACTGGCCACAGATACTCGCTCTAGGAACACGATTTTCACCCTAAAACAAACATCCACGGCAGTTGGCCGTGGATGTCAATACACTCTTCTTTCAATACACTCTGCTTAGGATAGCGCTAAGACTCATTGGCCATTTGTGCCAATCGTGCCAGTACGCGACTCGCCGCCACAAATCCAAAGGTACCCGTCACCATAGTGACAGCGCCAAAACCTGAGGCGCAGTCCATACGCATAGTGCCATCGGCCGTCGCTTTAGTGCTACACACAGTCCCGTCGGCTTGGGGATACACTAATTGCTCACTGGAAAATACGGCATCGACGGCGAAACGGCGCTGCACATTTTTTGAGAAATTATATTCGCGGCGCAGGAGGTTACGCACCTTTGCCAGTAAGGGATCTTGATAGGTTTTAGCAAGGTCGGCCAACTGGATTTGAGTCGGATCCGTTTGCCCACCGGCCCCACCAACGGTAACGATTTTGATTTTTTGACGCTTACACCAAGCGATCAGTGCCGCTTTCTGCTTCACCGCATCAATACAGTCAACAACATAATCAATATTGCCGCCCGTCTTGGGGCCGAGCAAATAGTCACCTAGGTTATCTAGGGTAATAAAATCTTCTATTTCATTGACTTGACAATCTGGGTTGATCTCACGGATCCGCTGTGCCATCACAGCCACTTTCGAGTTGCCAATGGTTGAAGCCAGCGCATGGATTTGACGATTGGTGTTAGTGACACAAATATCATCTAAATCAATCAGAGATATTTGGCCTATGCCGCTACGCGCTAAGGCTTCGGCGGCCCAAGTGCCTACGCCACCAATGCCAATCACTACTACATGGGACTGGGCAAATTTTGCTAACGCCTTTTGCCCGTACAAACGGCCAATTCCGCTAAAGCGATTTTGATAGGCTTCAGTCATAAATGCGTACCTTATATTGACCTAACAACAGCAAACAAACCCACCTTACTCACCTTGGGCTACGACCTAAAACACACTAGGGCACACTAAAAATGCGCCGTGGATTCTAAACGATTTAGCGTGAAAATCGAAATCAATCTCCTAAATCAACATTAAAGATGCAGAGCGATACGAATACCGTGCAAATGTAATAAATGAAGACAGGCTGCATGGCGCTCGGGGTATTCTGGTGAAAAAGTCATTTAATCATTGTTTTTTCTTTGTAAAACAATATGTTGAAAACAACCTTGTTTTAATGAAAGTTGATCTGGATCACGCTTTTCATTCAAAAGCCTGTGCACACTTCGCAGCACAAAGCTTAACCACGTACTGCGGATAACCTCGTTTAACCGCGCATAAAACAGCGACATAAGAACAGGAAACTGAAGATGAAAAAGAATCTGCTCACGACGGCTATTACCTCTTGCCTAGCATTTTGCTCATTCACTGCGCTCGCGGACGGTCCAGAGTTTTATGGCCATGCTGATTTGAGTATTACCGACTCAGAAAAGGGTTACGCCACTCAAAATCAAAAAGATGGCACTGTGCTTGAAAACAACTTCTCTTGGGTAGGTGTAAGGGGTTCTGAAACCGTAAGCCCTTATTTTGATATCATTTACCAAATGGAGTTTGGTGTTGATAACTTTGATAACTCGAATAAAACCTTTAATGCTCGTAACACTTTCCTCGGGGTTAAAAGTGTAGCGGGTACGGCGTTAGTGGGTCGTAATGACACAGTCTTTAAGGCTGCAGAAGGTGGCTTCGACCTTTTCGGTAACACCAATGCCGATATCGATTTGTTGGTTGCAGGTCAAACACGTTCGGCCGATGGCATTTCTTACTACTCTCCTAAAATTGCCGATTTGATCACCCTAAACGCGACTTATCTAATGAGCGATAACTATGATCAAGTAGATAGCAATGGCAATGATGTCTACAGCAAAGATCAAATGTACGCCCTGAGCGCCACCTTAGGGGATAAAAGTCTTAAAACACAAAACTACTATGTTGCCGCCGCATACAATGATGGCATTGAGAACGTAGAAGCCTATCGCGGAGTCGCTCAAGTCAAGTTTGGTGATTTGATTTTAGGGGCGCTATATCAGCACAGCGAACATGTGGATGATAAATTCTCCAATCTGTCCGGTGACACCTACTTTGTTAACGCTGCCTACCTGATTGGCGATCTTAAATTGAAAATGATGTACGGCAAAGATGACTCGGGTTTAGGTAAATATGTGAGTCGTTATGTGGGCGATCAGAATAATGCAGGGTTAGAACAAGTGAGTGATGTTGACCTGCAACAGCTCAGTGTGGGTGCCGATTACCGACTTAGCACTAATACTATGGTCTATGGTCATTACACTCGCTTTGATGGTGACCTTATGTTAGACGGTACTTTACAAGACCTAGATGACAATATCTTTACTGTTGGTTTACGTGTTGATTTCTAAATAGATTATTTAGCTTAAACCGAAATAGATTTTGATAAAAAAGCGGCTTATGCCGCTTTTTTTATTGGCAGCTTTGCAAATCCCACTCATTGAGCCCCTATATGGCAAACTTGCTACAGTATTAGTATATGCTACAGTTAGCCTCGCCGACTCACTTGGGCCTTAGCGCCTAATCTACCTCTTTAGTAGTAAGTGAAACACGCCGTTTTACCACTTTCACGTCAATTTGCGGTCGAGATATACGGAAATATCCTAAAAAAGCCCGAATGCGGACAAGGAGAGCCAAAAACATGATCTGCGCCACAGCCTGCGAGTCGTAAAACTGTAAAAATCGGCGGCAACTTTGTTACCTATTTCAGTAGCAAATGTTTTAAACCACACAAAAACCATGAAAAATGGATAAGAACTTAGGTTCGAGGGAGCACAAAACATGAAAAAGACATTCATCTCTGCATCAGTTGCATCAGTACTGGCATTGGCTTCATTCGGTGCGCTAGCCGAAGGCCCAAGCTTCTATGGTCGTTTAGAGCTTGCAACAACTTATACTGATACAGGCGCAACTCTACAAACTGGCACCAATGGTGTTGATTTGGGCGAAAGCGGCACTTATTTAGAAAATAACTTTTCTCTATTAGGTGTTAAAGGCACAGAAAAAATTGCTGATGGCTTTGACGTTATTTACCAAATGGAATTCCAAGTTGAGAACACTTCCAGCAAAGGTGATGTGTTCAAAGCTCGTAATACTTACTTAGGCTTAAAAACTAACGCTGGTACAGTATTATTCGGTCGTAATGACACAGTATTTAAACAAGCAGAAGGTAACGTAGATATTTTCGGTAACACCAACGCCGATATCGACCGTTTAGTTAGCGCTCAAACTCGTAGCGCTGATGGCGTATGGTACTACTCACCAAAAATCGCTGATTTAGTGACATTAAACGCAACTTATCTGTTCGATGATAACGACACTACCGCAACAACAAATGAAAGCTTATACGCTCTGAGTGCGACTCTGGGTGATAGCAAGTTCAAAGAGCAAAACTACTATGTAGCCGTTGCATACAACAAAGGTATCGATACTGTTGATGCATACCGTGGTGTGGCTCAGGTTAAATTTGGTCAGTTTAAACTCGGTGGTTTATTCCAAAACTCAGAAAGCACTTTCAATAGTGCAATTGACGGTAATACTTACTTCGTTAACGTATCTTATGATCTGAACGGTGTTAACCTAAAAGCTGAATATGGTGTAGATGAAGCTGGTTATGGCTCTTATTTCAAAAACCTTTCTGGAGTTGACTTCAGAAAGGACACTACTGCTAACCTAGCTATCACAGATACAGACATTAATGTTCAAAACTTTAACATTGGTGCTGACTACCGTTTATCTAAATCAACTATGGTATATGGTCAATATGCCATGTACAAAGGTGATTTTGGGCTAAACGGTGGCGCTCAAGTTGATCTGAAAGACGACAACGTAGTTTCTGTCGGTGTACGTTACGACTTCTAATGTCCAATAGGATATAGATACGCGTAAATCGATATTAATCTAATGCCATTCGCTTAAGGGCGAATGGCATTTTTATTGGTTGTTCTTGACCGGAAGTGAGTTATTAGCTGTGACGTACTGTTAGCGGTAACTTACTGGAAGAGTCTTGCTGAAAGAACCTAGCTTAATCCTACGCAATTAGAAGTCAGTCTTGCGACCTTCATAGGTTGCACACATTTGCTGAGCCAGAACCTCATCATAGGGACGTAGGCCACTCATCACTAATGTCTTAATGCCTGTACCTACTAAGGTTTCACCACTGTGCAATTCAAAGTGCAGGGTCACATCACCACGTTTGCCATCTATCTGCAGATCTTGGCCTACGAGGGATAGGGTGACTTCTACAAAATCGAGGGTGCTGAGGTCGAAGGACATGCTCTCGTAAATCACTAAGGGCCGTTCTGGGTTGATCATCACTTGATGTTGTTTCATCAGCGGGATCAAGATATCGATAAAGTTGTGCCCAGAAAACGCTACATAATTGCGGATAAAGGATTCTGTCTGCGCATCGCAGCAGCTGACATCACCTTGGCGGGTTACATTCAAATAGGTTTTATCGCGGTTATCACAAATCGAAAAATGTGCATTGACTTGCTCCGGGAATTGCAGCTCAACGCCATCTCCTACCATACCCGCAAAGCTAAACTTCATGCTTTGGCTTAAGCCATACTGGGTTAATACTAAGGCAAACAGCAAATCACCTGGCACACAAAAACGCTTAGCACCCACGTCGTGAATGGGGTTAAAGTCCTGCGCAATTTTCTTCGCGAAGTCACTGGCTTGTTGGGCTGAAACGGAAATAGCTTGATTTTGCTTGGAAAAATAAGGCGCTAGAAACATATAAACTCTATTTAAAATGGCTCAAGATAAGGATTGATAACAAATTTATCACGAGTCTACCTTAATTTAGGTATTTAACTCACCCGATGACTTGAGTGCAATAAGGCCGTACAAAGTAACATTATGGGGATATTTGTAAAGCCAATCGGGTATGGGTTGTGTTTATTCTGTGTGATATCCCCACAGGCTTGTGTGCTAAGAAACCCTATCAAATTCGCGCTTCAATTGAAAACCATCATCCGTCACTAATTGTTCTAACACTTCAATTCGGCGGCGTAGGGCTTCTAACTCGGTCCTTAATGCTTGGTTTTCTGCGGTTTGTGCACTATTTGCTATGCTTTGCTTCCCGCGAATTTTCATAATTGCCACTACATAGCCACCGACAATGGCAAATATGGGGATAAGTAAGGCGAGTGTTCCAGTATTCATAATAGGATTCCTTTATCTATTGGGGCATGGTTATTCGCTGAGTCTGAATGGTAATCAGAGCATGAAAATAAGTATGCTCAAGTTAACGCTAATCCACCAGTGACAAAAGTCATTCTATTTTTACTTTGTTTTCACCATGTCTAGCTAATCGAGTGCGAATGGATAAAACATAATTGATAGCAGAGATTAATATCCCGTCAGTTCCATATAACCCGTGCCTGTATGGCTGCCAAGGATCTCTACCGGGCCTTCCCAATAAAAGGTCGATAGCGGCATTGCGCTATTAGGATTGAGCGGCGTGATGGTGAGACTGATATTCTCACTGGGGATGTTAACTTGCCAACTGACGGGATAGTCACCATTGACTGTGTGTTGCCATTTGAGTGGTGTCATCTGAATGTCATTAGGATTGTCGGTGGAGTTGATATTGCGCCCCGTGCCATCGGCAAACATTCTTCTGGCGCTATAAAAGGCCGAGATGGGAGCCTTCTTTGAGTTCTCTGCTGGAGATTGATCCCGCAATTGAAACAACATCAGCGCCGAGCCATCGTTTAATCTGAGCGCGAACCAATCCCAACCCTGTTGCGTTTTAGTGAGAAATTGTGAGCTCCATTCCCTGTCGAGCCAGCCTTGGCCTGTGACTCGCTCTATTTTGCCGTTGCGGTTGATTTCACCACTGATTTCAATAAAAGGTTGGCTGTAATAGTAAGATGCCACTTGGCTGTCGCGGCTCTTGATGCTGTAGCCCTGTTTGCCTTGGTATTGTAATGGCGCTTGGCTATTCAGCTTAAGTCGGTAACTAAAATCCAGATTCTCCACCGTTAATGTGGCGGGGAATAATTCCTCCGATTCGCTCAGCCATTGCCAGTTATCTAAGTGAATGCGATAGGGGCTGGCCGTTATGCCAGCAAGTTCAGTGTGGCCGCGTGACCATTTTTCATGGGCAAGATGGTCGCGACTCGATGTTAAGGCGCTGTGGGCGAAATAAAGCTGCTCGCTTGCCCAGGTAGATTGACTCTGGAGGGATGGTTTTTGGAGGGATGATCTTGGGGGCTTAAGTGCAACCCGAAACTGAGTCCATTGGGCACCCAGTTGTTCTCCATTTTCCGTGGTTAAATTGGCCGTGAGATACCACCATTCCTGCCTAAAACCCTTGTGGGCTAAGTGATCCCGTGGAAAGTCGAATTGGTAGCCTAAGACGACGGGGGCAAATGTGCTGTCATTTGCATCATTTGCGGCTTGCCCTAGCACATCGGCCATGGATTTAGGGTCTGTATCTGGCGCCTTTGGTGGATGATCGCAGCCCATAACGGACACTAACAGTATTGCCAACAAGTGTAGTGTTGCCCTGCTTGATATTCTTATCTTCATCATAGGGTTTCCTGCTGCAAACTGGAGACTAACGGCTTACGGGTTTGCCAATATAAGGGTAAGATCACGGCGAAAGTACAAGTGATTAGGGCAATCAATATCGCCTTTGCATAGGCTTGCCAATCCCAAATCATTTGTATTGTCCAGCCAAAGGCTTGCAGGGTTATTTTGTTGATAAGCAGATACCCTAACAGCGCACCCGTTGGCATGGCGATAAGGCAAGTGATCAGCACCACAAGCAACATTTGGATAAATACCATGTTGCGGAGTTCGCTTCTGCTTACCCCGAGGGAATAGAGTCGAGCCAGTGGCGCTTGCCGTGCTTGAGTTAACATTAAACAGGCACTAAAGAGGCCAATCGCGGCGACAATCAAGGTCAAGCTATTCAACACTAAGGTTATCGAAAACGTCCGCTTAAACATGGCGATAGCTTGGGTTTTAATCTTCGTTTGGCTGTAGATTTGTGCTTGGGCTAAATCTAACTCTGTGGCAAGTTGCATTTGAAGTTGCTCAAGCTCTGCCTCAGTAAGCTTGCTGTGCTTATCTTTGCCATAAAAACTTGCCGCGAGGCTGATGGGGTGTCTGGGCAACTGTGCTTGCTGCCAGAGCCCATGGCTGATGATGACTTCGTTGCGAGTATTGCCGTGATCGTAGTAAATGCCGCCGATAATGGCTTGGCTGTTACCCGTTTGCTCCAGTACATCCAAGGATACGCTATCGCCAAGTTGCAATTGATATTTCACGGCGAGGGGCTCGCTCACTAGGATAGTGGGGGTGTTAGTGGGAGCGTTAAAGTAGGATTGCCACAATGTGGGCAGGCTTTCCTTCAGGGTGCTGGTGTGGCGAATCGAATAGTCATCACGACTCAGTAGGTTTATTGGAATTGTTAGCTCACTCGGCTTATCCGTTGATGCTGGCAGTGAAAGCTGGGCTTCAATCTGCCATTGCTGATAAAGACCGCTGACTCTGGGATCCCGCATCAGTTGGGTTTGAATCGCATCGATACGCTGGCTCGGTGGGCGGATATAGAGATCGGCATGTAAGCGGGTTTCTAGCCAAGTCCGCAGGGTTTGCTCAAAGCTACCCACTAAGGTATTCATCGACACATTGGCACTGAGTGCCAGTAAAATTGCCATCATAGCCAAGGAGAGTGGCGCGATAAGCTCGCGGGTTTCGGCGAGCAGATATTGCCATAATCCTGGGCGAGCTAATGGCATTAGACCATTTACCCCCCAATGGAGTAACTGCGGCAATAATAGCGGAATAGCAACAGTGACAACCCCCAGTAATACTAGGCTGATATTGTAGCTCTGGCTGAAGGGGAACAATATTGCGGCAAGGCATAATAGGCCACAGGCGATAACAAATTGCCGACTGTGGATCTTACTGTGTGCCAGAGTTTGTTGATAGCGATTCGCACCTTGGGCGGGGGATTGGCGGGTTAAGTCTATATATAAAGGCAGGCAAGCGGCTAAGGCGGCAACTAACGTGAGGCCGATGGCCTGCGCCAGCCAAGCCCATTGCCAGGCGCCCGGTAGTAAGTGGGCGCCATACATTTGTTCTAATGTCATAGACACCATAGGTTGCAACCAGTGGCTGAGTTGTAAGCCTAGGATAAAGCCGATAGTCGAGCCTAAAACCACTAGGGCAGTCAATTCCGCCAGCAGTGCCCCCATAATCACTCGACGTTCTATGCCTTGCTGCAGTAGCTGGATGAGCAGTTTTTGGCGTTTCATCAAGCTGTAGCGAACCCCGTTATAGGCGATAAAGAGGCCGACCACAAAGGCGAGCATACTCATGGCGTTGAGATTTAAATGAAAACTACGGGTGAGTGCCATTAGGGCTTGGCCTTGATCCTGCTGACTAAAACTGGCTTGTTGCGGTGTAATGCCAAGCTGTTCGAGCCGATTTTTTACCTCCGCTAGTTTATCCCTATCACTGAATAGGGCGATATAGCTGAGTTTTCCCTGTAAACCTAGCAGGGCTTGGGCGAGGGAAATATCGGCCAAGATCGCGCTGCCAAGGCCCCATTTATCATCGATGCTGAAAACCTTCAGCGTGAGGTGCGCCAGTTCAAGCTCGCCCTTGGGGGCAATTTTAGACGCTAAACTGTGGCCCATGATAACCAGAGGTTCGCCGCTGAGTAACTCACCAAGCGGTAGCTCTCCAAGGGAAACACTTTCATCTCTGTCCGACTTTTTTTGAGCTTGCCTGAGCGTAAGGGCGGCGATTAAGTCGCTGCCTTCAATCTGCCAGTATTGTCCATCCTTGCCTGCGACTCGGCCGTTGACCACGGCAAGGCTTTGGCTAAATCCTGCTTGCCTTAGGGCGAAATACACCGATTCTTGTAGACTCTCCTGCCCCAAGGGAGCCGTGAGTAGGATGTCCGCCCTTTGGCTTAAGAGTTCGGTGGCCTCGCTATAACTGCGGATGGCATTGTCATTCGTGGCTTTTACGCCGATAAGTAAAGTGACTGCCAGAGCGATACCGAGCAAGGTAGCCCCCGCCTGTAGCGGAGCGCTGCGATAGTGGGCGAAAAATATCCTAAGACTCAGTAGGATACGTTGCATCGAACCGCTTCGAGAGGCAATGAAAGGGTCATGCCAAGCCGATTGCCGCATTGCCGCTCCTTATCCGTAAATCGCCACAGCACCGTGGGATAAATGCCAGCGCTTTTGCATAAAGGCGGCGCATTCTTCACTGTGGGTGACCATCAAAATACTGGTTTGGCTTTCTTGGGCAAGCTCGCACAGCAGCGCCATCACTTGCTTACCCGAAACATCATCTAAGTTACCCGTGGGTTCATCGGCGAGTAGTAGACTGGGTTTATGGGCTAAGGCGCGGGCGATGGCGACCCGCTGTTGTTGACCACCTGACAAAGCTTCCACTTGGCGGTGAAGTAGTAGTGTCAGCCCAAGTTTTTCAACCAGATAGTCACACCAAGCTGACCACGGCTGCGCGGTTAAACTTAAGGAAAACGCGATATTGTCTTGCACATTGAGGGGCGTGAGTAAGTTAAATTGCTGAAATACGACGCCTAGGGAATTGCGCCTAAAACGGCTCCAATCTTTGTCTTGCCAAGTTGAAGTGGACGCTTGATCGAGTAGGATCTCCCCCGAATCTGGCATTTCAAAACCGGCGATCAGGTTAAGTAAAGTGCTCTTACCGCTGCCGCTGGGGCCAGTGAGCGCCACGGTTTCGCCCCTATTGATCTGCAATTCGACCGCATTCAGCACTTGATGATATTGCTCACCATCGCGAAAGCCCTTGCTCACTTGATTAAGCTTAGCGACAGGATTTAGTTTAGCGAGGTTGGCCATTGAGCTACTCCTTTATATCCATTGGCAACTTGTGGCATCTTGGCTAAGCCAAATTGAGTGGCTGTCACCGAGTGCCTAAGATAAAGCATTTTTTATTCATAGAGATACTGATTTCACTCCGAATGGGATCATTAAAGGGATAACAAAACACAACCCAGCATCTGTTGCAAAAAACATCAATTGAATGAAATCCTTCATGAACTGTGAGCAAACGGGCTTGAGCTGGCGCCGCGTTTATTGCATGCTGTGCGTCCTGTTAGCTTGAGTGCAAGATTCAAGCTAACAATCCGTTCGGATGAAGGTAGCAGGAGAGTGGGGATTTAACCCCACACCGACGAGGCAACTTTGGTTTTATTGACGCGACGCTTTTATCGAAGTGAGTCTTCCAATAAAAACAAAGCACTCTTTCAGGTGCCGTAAGGCGTGGACTGTTACTGGACGAGCCTCTGGAGAGACTGCCAATTGCACTTAGTTTAAAAGGTGCAATCAGGTGGCGCCGAAGGCGAAAGTGTCGTGGGTAATTAATCTGCGGCGCGAAACGCTCAGGCAAAAGGACAGAGGAGAGGATGACTGCACAGTCCCTGTCGTTTGTCGTCGTGGGCTATTTTTATCTTTGCTGGTGATGGCGCACTTTTGCATCTATCCACAGCACTCGTATAGAGCATTCGCTTGCTACGCTTTTTGCGTTCAGCTGGAGTGGATCTCAGTCGAGAACAGGTCAAAATAGTTTGCAATAGCGTCCGACTGCGGCGCGTCACAGCCATTTCTTTTCCTCCTCCGTTTATTAATTTTGTTGTTTAATATTCGAGGAATATCATGAGTTTTCAAGCTTTTCTTGCCAGTATTAATGGCATCGTCTGGGGGCCAATCACCCTCTGTTTGCTGGTGGGCACAGGGGTTTATCTCACCGCGCGCCTCAAGCTTATCCAAGTGTTTCGTCTGCCTATGGCGCTGGGATTATTGTTCAAACCCGCAAAAGGTCATGGGGATTTATCTTCCTTCGCCGCGCTGTGCACTGCGCTGTCCGCAACCATAGGCACGGGCAATATTGTTGGCGTGGCGACGGCGATCAAAATGGGTGGCCCAGGGGCGTTATTTTGGATGTGGCTGGCGGCATTTTTCGGTATGGCGACTAAATATGCCGAGTGTATGCTCGCGGTAAAATACCGTACTACCGATGCCCGCGGGCAGATTGCTGGTGGCCCTATGTACTATATCGAGCGCGGCTTAGGCATGTCGTGGATGGCGAAATTGTTCGCTCTCTTCGGGGTTGGCGTGGCTTTTTTCGGGATCGGGACTTTTGCACAGGTCAACGCCATCAGCGATGCGCTGACGATTGCCTTTGAGGTGCCGACTTGGTTGACCGCGACCCTGCTGACTCTGTTAGTTGCCGCCGTGACTTTGGGCGGCGTTAAGCGGATTTCCAATGTGGCGCAAAAGCTGGTACCTGCCATGTCGATTGGTTATGTGCTGGCCTGTGTGTGGATCTTAGTCGGTTTTTCCGAACAAATTTTACCCGCCTTAGGCTTAGTGCTGGAATCGGCCTTTACGCCACTCTCGGCGGCGGGGGGATTTTTAGGAGCGACGGTTGCCCAGGCGATTCAAATCGGTATTGCTCGCGGGGTATTCTCCAATGAGTCAGGCCTAGGTAGCGCGCCGATTGCAGCCGCTGCCGCTAAGACCAATGAACCCGTGGAGCAAGGTTTGGTCAGTATGACGGGCACTTTCTTCGATACCATTATCATTTGCACTATGACGGGCTTAGTGCTGATCATCACAGGCGTATGGAGTGGTGAAACTGCCGGCGCGGCGATGACGAGTGCGGCGTTCGCCCTCGGTGGTTCTGCGGTTGTGGGCCAGTATTTGGTCACGATTGCGCTGGTGTGTTTTGCCTTTACCACCATTTTAGGCTGGCACTATTATGGCGAGCGCTGTTGGTACTACTTAGTCGGCGAGCGCGGTTTACGCGTGTATCAAGTGGTGTTTTTAGTGCTGATCGCGGGCGGTGCCTTTATCAAGCTCGATGTGATTTGGCTGCTGGCGGATACGGTTAATGGTTTGATGGCGATTCCGAACTTGATCGCCATTGTGGGTTTGAGACATATCATTATTGCCGAAACCCAAAGCTATTTTGCCCGCATGTTGCCAAACTCTGCGTTAGAGACGGCTTATTAATGTTTTGAAAACAATATATTAGTTCACATTATTTTAACTTTGACATTGTCGCCACTAGGTTCTTCGTTTACTTTATTAAGTGCTGTTTAAAAAATGTGTACTTTTAAACGTTGGAACTTTGGGGCGACGCCATGGACAGAAGTAAACTTCGTACCTTTCGCAGCAGGATTTTATCGCATATTGCCCTGCCGTTGATTTTAATTATGACGGGGGTTTATGGCGTAAATTCTTGGTTTAAATATCAAGCAGTAGAAAAAGCGCTATATAAAAAATTAGAACAGCAGGCTAGCGATTCGGCTTATCGCTTACAACTTATCCTCGAGAATGCCCAAACTAATACCCAAGGTGTTGCTGATTTTATTGATTTTATACCAAATAAAGAAAGTATTAATAATGTTGATAACATCACTCGGATGTTAACGAATCGTCTCGAACGTAACCCTGATTTTTATGGTTCTGCCGTTGCGTTTAAACCTAACACTTTTGCCGATAAAAGACTCTTTTCCCCCTATGTATACCGCGATGGTGATGAATTTCGTTATTTGGATATAGGTGCAGAGGGATATGATTATACCGATGGTTCATGGGATTGGTGGTCGAAGGCGATCAATCAAGCGGAGGGGTATTGGTCGAAGGCCTATTTTGATGAGGATGCTGGAAATACCTTAATGGTGACTTACTCGGCTCCCTTTGGGCCTGATGACCATTACTTTGGGGTGGTGACCGTTGACTTAGCCTTGTCTAGGATGCCTGAACAATTAGGGATAGCTTCAGATAGGTTAGTGGTATTAGACGAGCAGGGGCGGTTTATCTTCCATAGCGATAAGAATAAAGTGCTCGCTATGACCTCATCTGAATGGCTCGATAAGCACGCCAAGAAAAATCAAGAATTTTGGGCTCTGCTGGAAAAAAGCCTCAATGGGCAAGCAAGCTTTATTGATGACAAAGGCATAGTCTATCTTGCCAGTCTGGCAACCGTGCCTAAGCTGCAATGGCGCGTGCTCGTTATGGTGCCGCAGCAGGAGTTATTTACCTCAATGCACGATGATATTGCCTCTATCGTGCTTAACCTTAGCCTGTTGACCCTGTTGCTGCTATTGACCTGCTATATCGCCGCTAAACGCCTGACCCGTCCCTTAGAATTACTTGAATCTGGTATCCTGGCCTTTGGCCAAGGTAAAGCGCAGCAGCTTGTTATTCCCCCTGGCGCCGTCAGTGAAATAGTGACTCTGAGTCACACCTTTAACCAGATGGCCGAGTTATTGGCTGAGCGCGAACAGGCGATACTCGATTCCCGTGGTAATCGTTTTGCCCGTTTGATCGATGGCATGAGCGAAAAGTCCTTCTATTGCTCACTCGACCCCTTGGGGCAGTTGGCTCAAGTGAGCGAGGGTGTGACTAAGGTGCTGGGCATTTCCCCTGATCTCTTAAAGCGCAAATATCAAAGGCTCTTCTCGGCCCATCCGCTTAATGAAAAAAACTGGGAATACACGGATTTAGCATTAAAAGGCCAAAATGTTCCTTCGCATCAGGTCGAAATGCTCGATGGTAAAGGCCACCCAAGAAGACTCGATGTTTTTATGCAGCCCTTAGTCTCAGAGACGGGTGAATTAATGTCGGTGGAAATGTTGTTTACCGATGTCACCGAACAATTTTCAGCCGCCGCTTGGTCTAATGCCGTGCTAGAGGCGGCACCCGAGGCCATGTTGATTGTCGACCAAGCGGGTAAGATAGTGTTTACCAACACCCGCTGCCAGCAGCTCTTTGGTTATGACTTACAGGCCATGCTGGGCCTACAGGTCGAAACCTTATTACCCGAAGCCTTGGGGAATATACAAGGGCACGATAAGTTGCTCGAGAGGCGTGCTCGCTCCGTGGACAATGCGCGCCATGTGCGGGCCTTAAAGGCCGATGGTAGCGAGTTTGTCGCTGAAATCGCCTTGAGTATGCTTCCCGCAGATATTAATGGCAGTCGACAGGTGGCCGCATCCATCCGGGATATGACCCAAAAAATAGCGGTTGAGCAAAAAATTCGTGACAGTGAACTACGTTTCCGAGGGCTAGTCACCAATATTCCGGGTGCCGTATATCGCACTCGGATCGGCGATGTATGGGTCATGGAATATATCAGCGACAATATCGCCGATATTACTGGTTACGCCGCAAGCCAATTTATTGAGAACCGCCAACGCACATTTGCCTCCTTGATTTTGGAGGATGATCTGGCCCTGTGCCATAGCCATATCGACAGGGCACTGGCACAACAGGAAACCTTCGAGGTGGAATACCGTATTCGCCACCGCGATGGCAGCATTCGTTGGGTGCACGAAAAAGGTAAGGCAAGTTACAACGAGGACGGTTTCCCTCTTTGGTTTGATGGCAGTATCGATGATATTACCGAAAGTAAACTCGCTTTAGTCGAGCTTGAGGCCTCGCGTCTGCAACTAACGAATATCACTGAGTCAATCCCTTGTATTGTGTACCAACTGCGGTGGAATTCACCATCAGACCGCACATTTACCTTCCTATCCGCCGCTGCTATCCGTATGTTAGGGCTGCACCGCGATGATTTGATGAATGACTTCGATATTATCGCCGAGCGGATCTTTGATGAAGAGCGTCCCGATGTTGTGCGGGCACTGGCGGGCAAGAGCGATGATAAGCTGCAATGGTTACGTGAGTTCCGCTATCGTCACCCTAATGGCAGCATACGTTGGCTGGAGGCGGGTGCTAGTGGCCATATGACGCAGGATGGCGCGATCATTTGGAATGGTTATTTGATGGACATTACCGAACGTAAAGCGATTGAAGAAGAGCTTGCGGTCAGTGAAGCTCACTTTAAGGCACTGTTCGATGGTGCGACCATTGGCATAGTGAACGTGGATACTAAAGGTGTGATCCTCGATTGCAATGAGCAATTCTGTAAGGATCTAGGCCAGAGCCAAGATGAACTACGCAATACGTCTATTTTCGAGGTACTTAATCCGAATGATAAAGAGATTGCTAAGGCGCAGTTTAATAAGTTGGCCGAGGGCGAGATCGATCATTACCGTGGTGAGCGTCGCTTTATTAATCCCTCGGGCAAACCTTTGTGGATGATGGTCAATGTGTCGGCACTCTTGAACACTAAGGGACAGTTTGACTCTGCGGTCATGAGCATGGTCGATATGACAGAGATTAAATTGCTATCGGACCAATTGCTGGTCGCCAAGGAAGAGGCCGATGCAGCCAGTAAGGCTAAGGGGGATTTCCTTGCCAATATGTCCCACGAAATTCGCACTCCTATGAATGCCATTATCGGTATGTCACAGCTATGCTTGCAGACCGAACTCGATAAGAAGCAAAAAAACTATGTTGAAAAAATAGAGCGGGCTTCGCAATCTTTACTCTCGATTATCAATGACATCCTCGATTTTTCTAAGATCGAAGCGGGTAAGCTCGATATAGAATCTGTGCCATTCCAGCTCGACACTATGCTGGAGGACCTCAGTGATATGTTCTCTGAAAAAGCTGCCCATAAGCAGTTGGAGTTGTTATTTGCCGTCGCCCCTAATGTGCCTCGGCACCTATTTGGTGACTCACTGCGTTTGGGTCAAGTGCTAATTAACTTGATGAATAACGCGATTAAGTTTACTGAGCGTGGCGAAGTGTTGTTGTCGTTAAACTTAGTCGAGCAGCAAAACGACGATGTGACCCTGCGTTTTAGCGTACGGGATAGCGGGATAGGTTTAACCAATGAGCAGCAAGCAAAATTATTCCAATCCTTCAGTCAGGCCGATACATCCACTACACGTAAATACGGTGGTACAGGCCTAGGTTTAGCTATCTGTAAGCAGTTAGTCGAGCTTATGGGAGGCAGTATTGGGGTTGAGAGCCAGTTTGGACATGGCAGTACCTTCTACTTCACAGTGAAATTACAAATCTCGAGCGGTCAAAAATTAGCGGTAGGCCAAGAGCTTGAAGGCATGTCTGTGCTAGTGGTCGACGATAATGCCACCGCAAGGGACATTATGCGTACCACCCTAGAAGGGATGGGATTCTTGGTCGATACGGTTCGTTCTGGGGAAGAGGCCGTTAATCGCTGCGCTCAGCAGGACTATGCGGTGGCGTTGATCGACTGGAAAATGCCGAATTTAGATGGATTAGATACGGCACGGCAAATCCTACAACAGACAAAAACACCGCCTCGGATTTTGATGGTATCGGCCCATGCTAATCAAGATTTTTTAACCCAGATAGAGCAGTTAGGTTTAGCGGGATATATCAGCAAGCCCATTAGTGCCTCACGCCTGCTCGATGGCATTATGAACGCACTTGGCCGTGCGGGAGTTCTGCCTGTCAGGCGGCACAATGAGGCGCTCGATCCTCAGATCCTCTTGCCCCTTAAGGGTAAACGTATCCTCTTGGTCGAAGATAATGAGATGAATCTTGAGGTGGCGACCGAGTTTTTAGAACAAGTTGGGATTATTTTATCCATAGCAACCAATGGCCAAATTGCCTTAGATAAGTTAACACAGCAGAGTTTTGACTTAGTGCTGATGGATTGCCAGATGCCGGTTATGGACGGTTACCAAGCCACTAAGGCATTGCGGCAACGCCCTGAGCTTGCCGAACTGCCCGTGATCGCTATGACGGCAAACGCGATGGCAGGTGACAAGGAAATGTGCGTTCGCGCTGGAATGAACGATCATATCGCCAAGCCTATCGAAGTGAACATTCTCTACCTGACGCTGCTTAAGTATCTGGCGGCGGATAGCCATGCGATGATCAATACGGACACTGGTAATGTTAATGGCTTAGGCGGCACCAGCGGCCAAGTACAGGGCGGCGAGGCTAAAGCTAAAGCCAGCAATACCGATCTTGCATCAGTAGTGAAGTGGCCAGAGCATCCCGAATTGGATATCGATAGGGGATTACAGCTAGTACAACATTCCAGTCGTTTATATCAACGAATATTTGATCGTTTTTTAAGTGGTCAACGTAATGTCGTTGAGGCGATAAATAAGGCCGTTACCGCCAATAAACCCGAAGATGCCGTTAGGATTGCCCATACTCTCAAGGGCTTAGCAGGCAATTTAAGTTCGACCAAGTTAGCCGAGCTTGCTCGTCAGCTAGAATTACATTTGAGTGAAGGTAGCCCATACCAGGCCGAACTTGATCAAATTCAAGTACTAGTGGCATCGATTTGTGAGGCCATAGAGAAAGTTAACTCGGATTCTGGGGCTCAAGATACGCCAACGGACGAAACGGATCTGTTACCTCCAGCATCTTTGAGCGCGGCGCTAAAACGATTGCGCCAGAGTCTAGAGGACGCTGATTCCCAGGCCGTAGCGCAAATTAATGCATTAAAACCCCAAGTGAGTGTCCAGTTATGGCGGCAGTTAAGCCCCGCACTGACTATGATCAATCAATATCAGTTCGATGAAGCGGTCGATTTGATTGATGAAGTTATCGCTGAATTAGCGCTGTAGTTTACGGATAAAGCCTGCAGCACATGGGTGTATCCCCAAATAATCTGAAGATGTTGAAACTCGTATCTTGAGGCGGCTTGGGTATAAAGAAGAGCATAGAGTGAGGTGAAGTTGAACATGGAAAAGGCAACGATCTTAGTCGTCGATGATACCCCTGAGAACATCGATATCTTAGTGGGAATTCTCGGGGACGACTATAAAGTCAAAGTGGCTATCGATGGACCAAGGGCGTTGGCGCTGGTGGCAAAAGCACAGCCAGATCTGATCTTGCTCGATGTCATGATGCCGGGCATGAATGGCTACGAGGTGTGTAAGCTGCTAAAACAGGAGCCGCTGACCTGCCATATTCCAGTGATTTTTGTGACCGCACTATCCGAGATAGCTGATGAAACCCAAGGATTTGAACTGGGTGCGGTGGATTACATCACTAAGCCTGTGAGTGCCCCAATCGTGAAGGCAAGGGTGAAAACTCATCTTGCGCTATACGATCAAAAACGTCTTCTTGAACAACAGGTTAAAGAGCGTACTCAGGAGCTTGAAGATACTCGATTCGAGATTATTCGCCGTCTAGGCCGCGCCGCCGAATATAAAGATAACGAAACGGGTTTGCACGTAGTGCGCATGAGTCACTATGCACGTTTACTCGCCATCAAACTGGGGCTGCCAAGCACCTTCTGCGACATACTCTATAATGCGGCGCCAATGCATGATATCGGCAAGATCGGGACCCCAGATGCCGTGCTTAAAAAGCCCGGTAAGCTGGATGGGGAAGAATGGAAAATTATGCAGCAACATGCGGCCATAGGTGCTGAGATCATCGGTGAGCACAGCGACCCCTTATTACAAATGGCTCGCCGCATCGCCTTAACCCACCATGAAAAGTGGGATGGTTCAGGTTATCCCAATGGGTTAGTGGGGGAGGAGATCCCCATAGAGGGACGGATCACCGCCATTGCGGATGTGTTTGATGCGCTCACATCCCAGCGTCCCTATAAACAACCTTGGACGATTGAAGCGACAATGGAATTGCTTGAAAGCCAAGCTGGGCAGCATTTTGACCCTAAATTGGTGGAGGAATTTAAGCTAATTTTGCCAGAGGTGGTCGCCATTAGAGATACCTATCTTGAACATTAACAAACAAAAGGCGCCTTAGGCGCCTTTTCAATTCAAACTCTTGTTAGCTTAACTGCTGTAAACTATTCATCTTCGAGGGAGTAGGGCAATGCTTGAATATGTAAGCTAGATTGCTCGTCGTCTGCGAAACGCAGCTTGGCTGTATTCTCTGTGTCGTTGGCGAGCACTGCGGTCAATAGGACTTGGTTGCCACGTTGTACAAATTCGATAATCTGGCCACCACGGCGAAAACCTTCTTCCATTTCAATTTCAAGGGCCGACTCTAGGCTGATTTGCTGATCAGTATGGCCACGCAAGATATACAGGGCGCGTTTATTGCCACCGCGATACTTCATCCGCGCTATGGTTTCTTGCCCCATGTAGCAGCCCTTGTTGAAGCTGATACCGTTGACCGCTTGTAGATTACACATCTGCGGTACGTATTGGCTAGCATGGCTAGCGGTAATATTTGGATAGCCCGCAGCGATTTCTAACGCCTGCCAAGCACAGGCATCAAATACGCTCAGCTGTGATTGAGCCACTAAAGCCGCTGCGGCTTCTGGGGTTAATACTAAGATAAAACGATCAGCGTCTTTTAATATCGCCCCCTGATCTACCAAGGTCAGTTCTTGGGTTACCTCACCAAAATGCTCGCCTACGAACAGGCTAGCTTGTTCGCCAGCAACACCGAGCAGAGTCCATTCAGCGGATGCATTGCTTAGGGTCGCCTTGCTAAATACGGCATATTTTTGCAGTTGGGGTAAATCGACTTCGATAACATCCCTTGGCATCAGCATAAAGAGCGCTTCTTGGATGGCAAAGGTTCTAAAACTGGCCAACATTTTACCCTTAGGGTCACAATGAGCGCCCCAGCGCCATTGGTTAGCGGCTAATGAACTGATATCTGCGGTCACTTGGCCATGGATAAAACTGCGGCCCTGTTCTCCAACCACTTTGATAAGGCCCATATGGGATAAGTTGGCAAGCATAAGTGGAGGCAAGGAAGCGTCCAGATCCCAATGGGGTGTAGAAACAGAAATAGTCATAGCGAGATCCTGAAAATGAAGACGATGTGAGAGGCTAGATTGTAACGGAATTCCTGTAGGCTCAAAAGCATAAGGCGCACATATCTTAGAATGAAATGTGCGCCTTAGGTGAAGCGAGTGTGCGAGCGATTTTACAGACTAGAAAAGCACGCGGGTACGCAATGTGCCTTCAATCGCCTTCAACTCTACCAAGGCCTCTTCGGCTTGGTGAGTGTCGACTTCCATCACCACATAACCAATCTCTGCGGTGGTTTGCAGATATTGCGCGGCAATGTTGATGCCCTTTTCCGAGAAGGCTTGGTTGATTTTGATCAGCACGCCAGGGCGGTTTTGGTGGATATGCAGTAAGCGCGAGGTGCCTTTATGCATGGGCAGTGACACTTCAGGGAAGTTAACCGCAGACACGGTCGAACCGTTATCTGAATACTTAGCTAACTTGCCGGCGACTTCGATACCAATGTTTTCCTGGGCCTCAGCCGTGCTGCCACCCACATGCGGCGTCAGCAATACGTTATCTAAACCGCGCAGTGGGCTGATAAATTCATCGTCATTCGATTGCGGCTCGACGGGGAACACATCGATTGCGGCGCCCGCGAGGTGACGCTCTTTTAATGCAACGGTTAAGGCATCGATATCGACCACAGTACCCCGTGAGGCGTTGATAAATATGCTGCCTTTGCGCATAGCGGCAAATTCGGCGGCGCCTATCATGTCTTTAGTTTGAGGGGTTTCAGGGACGTGTAAGCTCACAACATCAGCCTGTGCCAGCAGTTGCTCCATTGAATGCACTTGCTGCGCGTTACCTAAAGGTAATTTGTCTTCGATATCGAAGAACACCACTCGCATACCTAGCGTCTCAGCCAGAATACCCAGTTGAGTACCAATATGGCCGTAACCAATCACACCTAAGGTTTTACCACGGACTTCGTAGCTGCCTGCGGCGGTCTTCATCCAGCCGCCACGGTGGGCGATGGCGTTACGCTCAGGGATCCCACGCATCAGCATAATGATTTCACCAATCACTAACTCGGCAACACTGCGAGTGTTAGAAAATGGCGCGTTAAACACTGGAATACCCAGGGATTCGGCGGTGGCAAGATCAACTTGGTTAGTACCAATACAGAAGCAGCCAATCGCGATCAACTTCTCGGCACGTTTCAGCACTTCGGCAGTTAATTGAGTACGCGAACGAAGCCCCACGAAATGCGCATCCTTGATGGATTCAATTAATGCTTCATCGCCTAAAGAGGCTTTGTGGTATTCGATATTGGTGTATCCAGCACGCTCAAGTACATCGACCGCAGATTGGTGGACGCCTTCCAACAGCAGGATCTTGATCTTATCCTTGTCCAGCGAATGTTTCGCCATGATATGGGTACCCTCTAATTAATAGAAATGTTTCTTATGATATGCTGACAGCCTTCCTCCACCAAAGTAGCACTTTTTTTGCTCAGTGTGGAGGGCTAGATGGCTAAAGTTAATATTCTAAATTTAGAACAATATCGCATAAGAGGAAAAAACATTGAATAACAAAATTGCTTGGTGCGGTATTTACCTCTCAGTTCTCGTCTGGTCGGCGATAAATCCCGCAGATCCTTTTACCTGGTGGCTCGAAGCCTTGCCCGCATTAGTGGCAGTACCCATTTTATTTTTTACTCGTAAACGCTTTCCACTCACACCCTTAGTCTATTTTCTAATCCTAGTACATTGCAGTGTTTTATTTGTGGGCGCCCATTACACCTATGCCGAGGTGCCTTTGTTCGACACTATTGCCCAGTGGATGGGATCGGAGCGCAATAATTACGATAAGGTAGGTCATTTTGCCCAAGGCTTTATCCCTGCGCTGTTGGCGCGTGAAATTATGTTACGTAATCAAGCCGTTAAGCCTGGTGCTTGGTGTGCATTTTTGGTGACTTGTTTTGTATTAGCATTTTCAGCTTTCTATGAGTTGATTGAATGGTGGGTTGCGGCTGCAACGGGTGAGGGCGCCGAGGCCTTTTTAGGCACCCAAGGTTATGTATGGGATACCCAATCCGATATGTTTTTAGCATTAATAGGTGCGATAGTGGCGTTGCTGCTGTTATCTCGCCAGCAGGATAAGCAAATCGCTAAGCTGTTGGCACACTCCTAGCCAGTTCTCCTAGCCAGTTACTCTTAGTTAATTACTCTTAATATGGGAATTTATGCCCTCAAAGTGCTGACTTTTAGGGCATTACCACTCTCCAGAACACAGAACTTAATGTTAAATTTTTGTGTAAACTTTCGATTGATGTTTATATATACCCAAGCTACCTGAAGATACGAGTTTCAGAGCGCCGAGGGTGCTTCAATTCAAGGCGCATCAATGAAAGAATGTCGGCCACCTTTTGAATTGATGCAACACGGAAGTGGAGTGCCCTAGGCGCTCCGTTCCGGCGGGTTTTAACGCACTTTATTCAGCGTTGGTTATTTTTAACTTAGCCCGCTAGGTCTGCAAATAACCGCCTTGCCTAAAGTGCGTTAAATTCCCGCTGAATCCTGCATCTTCAGGTTGTTTGGGTATAGGCTAATGTGTAGTGACTGACATCTTCTTTGTCACGGTTTAGTATTTATCACTCTATAGGCTGTATATCTTAGTGAGTTAGTCGAACGTACTACATATAAATAGTGATTATTAGTACATTTGGGCTATGGCATTCATTGGGTAACTAGTCAAAATGGCTAGGTTAATGAAATGTTTAATGCCTGCGTTGCAGGCAATTTTCATCAGTTTCATGCAAAAGAGAAACAAGTACTTTTCAGGGAGAAGAGTTAAGTGAGCACAATCAATGAGTTGGTTTTCTTACATCAAGTGGCTGCACCTTGCCATTTAGCGATACTCGCAGAGTCCATGGGACTAAAAACACGGATAGTTAAACACGCTGCTGAATTGAATTTAGAGAAGAGCCCCCACAGTTTTTGCCTGATCGCGCAAAAAGGGGCGGCATTAGACAACAAAGGTATTCCTCTGTTGGCGTCCCGTTTAGTGTCCCATTTTCCCGTTGCACTCTATCAAGTTGAACGCAATTCCTTAGATCAAGAGTCTGCTATGTTACTCGGTATTCGTGGTCTTTTATTTGCTGATCAGCGGATGGATTTGATGTTGACTGGGCTACGTAAAATGGTGGCCGATGAGCTTTGGTACGATAGAACCCTACTGAGCAAAATGTTTCGCCGCGTCGTACAAAAGTTAGATGGTAACAATGAGATACCCGCCGATACTGTGGCTATGCTGCAAATGCTAACATCCCGTGAGCGGACCATTATTCAATTCGTTTCCAGTGGCGCAAGAAATAAAGAAATCGCCCACAGATTGTGCATTAGCGAACATACAGTGAAAGCGCATATCTCTTCTATTTTCCGCAAGACCCAATCCCGTAACCGTGTTGAGTTGTTACGTTGGGCGCAGACCTACCAAACCCATTTTGAGTTTTGCAGTTAGGGCGAGCTTTTGCCGTTATCATAATCCCGCAGTTGTAGTTAAAAGATAAGCGATTAACCCATACATAAATAAAAACGGGAACATTGATAATGTTCCCGTTTTTATTGACAGCCTTTAATCTAAAGGCGATTTATCGATAAAGATTAGTATTGCACTACAGTCGCAACGTTCATATCACCCGATTGGGTCACGCTGATGCTGTTGTTATCACCCGCTTGCGAGCCTAACACTAAGTTATCATTACCTGTTTGGCTGATGAGTAAGCTGTTGTTATCGCCACTGACAGCAAATGAGCTGGCCGCGAATGAACTACCGCTATCGCCACCCACCCAGTTACCATTGCCTGATTGAGTGATTTGCGCTGAGTTTTCATCACCTTCAATAATCAAATCGATAAGGTTCAGATCGCCACGATGTTGCAGCGCGGTCACATCGGCATTGTTATTACCTACCACTGTGATAATGGCTTCGTTTTGGTCGCCATCTTGTTCCACATCGACTTCGTTGTCGTTACCCGTTGCATCGACATAGGCAAAGTTCACATTACCTTCTTGGCTGATTTCAATGCTGTTGTCTCCACCGGTTGCGAAGGCAACGAGTTCGTTGTTATCACCCTTAGAAGATAGGTCGAAGTCATTGTCGTTGCCATAAGCGCCAAAGGTGGCGAAGTTAGTATCGCCGCGCTGTTTTAAGTCAACGTCGTTGCTATCGCCCCATACTTGGAACTCAGCACCGTTGCTGTCGCCTTGTTGCTTGATGCTGATGTCGTTATCGTTGCCTTGAATATCGGCCACTAAGGTATCGCCTACGGTATTGCTATCGCCGTCTTGGGCGATATCGACACTGTTGTCATCACCTGTTGTCATTGAAAGATAAGCAGTGTTATTGCTGCCTTCTTGCTTCATAGTGATATCGTTTTCGCTACCCGCTAATGCGTAAACAAAGCCAGTGTGATTATCACCTTTTTGATAGATATCAACGCTGTTGTCGTCACCTGCAATACCTTTAGCTGCACCAAAGTTATTATTACCAATTTGCTCAACAGACACATCGTTATTGTTGCCAACGTTCGCGGTCAGATCGAGTGCAATTAAACCCGCTTGGTTGTTGTCACCGTATTGCTTGATGTCGCCATCGTTATTATCGCCTTGAACACGGAATACGGCTAAGTTGGTATCACCCTCTTGCTCTACAAAGGCGCTGTTTTGATGACCTGTGATTTCAACATAGCTTTCGTTAACTTCACCTAATTGGTTAACAGAAACCAGGTTGTCATTGCCAACGACATCGTTGCTGCTTTGGTTGTAGAAACCATCCTGAGTCACTTCGGCTTCGTTGTTATTGCCAGTGACATTCACACTTGCCACATGCCAATCGGTTTGTTGGCTAACAGTCACATCGTTGGCATCGCCAGTTGAGTTAACTTGAGCCTCGTGCCATACCCCATCCTGCAGTACGGTTGCGGTTTGGTCATTACCCGTTTGTACCAGAGAAGTGGCATTGAGCAGGCCCGTTTGAGCCACGAGTGCTTCTTGGCCTTGGCCTGTTTGGGTAACACCTATATCGCTGACGGAACTTGCTGCCAGTGCATGACCGCTTAAACCCGCCGTGATCGCTAACGCAATTAATGACTTTTTAGCTTGTGATTTCATGTGACTCTCCCTGTTTAATATTGAGTAATTGTGATTGCAGCACCGTCTGCAATCTGCTCTATCGAAAAATTGCCGCTTCCTAGTTGGTTCAATTGCACCAGATTGTCGTTGCCAATCTGGGTAATCGAAGCCGTATTTTGAGTGCCGACTTGCAGTAGTTGGACTTCATTATCTGAACCAATCTGAGTCACAAGGGCGCTGTTATCCATGCCCACTTGCGTCACATAGGCGTCGTTATTGCTGCCGGATTGGAACAGTAAACTCTGATTCGCGCTTCCTTGCTGCACTAGGTCGATAAGATTATCGCGCCCAGAACGTTCCAGAAGAGCTTGCAGAGTGATTGGCAACTCGCTGACATCGGCTGCATGGGACGATGTCATACAACTACATAACAAGATGAGCAGTACCAAAAAGCGTGAATATGGATTTGGCACAAAAGACCCCTTGTATGCATAGGTGTTTGGGAAGGGGCGAATATAACCCCTTCAACTCAGGCACCAAGGTACGAGTCATAGTGGGGAGAGACAATTGGCCGAAAGGGTATTTATTTATCTAGGTCTAAGTTAAATCTCAGCGGGATTATCTCTGGCTAATTAATTGAATCTAAATTTGTTTATTTAGGATTTGCGATTAAATTGGGGGTTTTATCTAGCCAACTAGGTCTAGTAGTTAAGTCGTATTTACTCAGCGGCACCTTTTTAAAACTGAAACATTATGGCAACAATTTGCAGGTAAACACGCCGGTTATTACCTTGTCAGTTCTCCTTGGCACTCTGTTATTGGAGGACGCTGCGGGATTGTGGTGCCGGAACCTCAAAGTAAAGGACTATAGGAAATTTGTTATGTCGATAAAACTCTCACCACTGGCCCTAGCAATTGCGGGTGCGATGACGTTTTCAGCGTTACCCGCAATGGCTAAGGATGCCCCTGTCTACGAAAAAGACTCGATTCTTGTGGTGTATAAAGACAATGCCACCAAGGCGGAGCGAACCGCTGCCCAGCGTTTGATCCGCGGCACTTTAACCGACGCTAATGCCGACGGCGTGGATGATAAATTCAGCCATCTATTAAACGGAAAATTGGCTCGTTTGGCACTGCGTAAAGGCGCCAATATTGAAGATGCCATTAAGGTGATCAGCCGTCATCCCGCAGTGAAATATGCCGAACCTAACTACATTCTCAAAGCGATTGGCACCCCAGATGACCCGAGTTTTGCGAGCCTCTGGGGCATGAATAATACTGGCCAGAGCGGCGGCAGCGCCGACGCCGATATCGATGCGGTGGAAGCATGGAATATCACCACAGGGAGTGCAGATGTGGTCGTCGGCGTGATCGACACGGGTGTGGATTATAACCACACAGATCTGCAAGCCAATATGTGGGTCAATATGGGCGAAATTGCAGGCAATGGTGTGGATGACGATGGTAACGGTGTGGTCGATGATATTCACGGTTACAGCGCCGTAAATGATAACGGTAATCCAATGGATGGTAACGGTCACGGCACCCATGTATCCGGCACTATTGGGGCTAAGGGTAACAATGGTGTGGGTGTGGTTGGGGTAAACTGGGACGTGAAAATTGCGGCTTGCCAGTTCCTCGATGCCGATGGTTACGGCTCAACGGCGGGGGCTATTGCTTGTATTGATTACTTCACAAATTTAAAAGTAAATCATGGTGTTGATATCAAAGCAACCAACAACTCTTGGGGTGGCGGTGGCTTCAGCCAAGCCCTGAAGGATGCTATTGATGCTGGCGGAGAGGCGGGGATTTTATTTGTGGCGGCGGCAGGTAACGATGCCGTCGATAATGATGTCAGCCCACACTATCCCTCAAGCTATGATTCCGATGTAGTGCTGTCGATCGCCAGTACCGATCGCAACGATCATATGTCTGATTTCTCCCAGTGGGGATTAACGAGTGTGGATATGGGCGCGCCTGGCTCGGCGATTCTGTCGACGGTTCCTGGTGGTGCTTACGCTACCTATTCCGGCACATCCATGGCGACGCCTCATGTGACGGGCGCTGCGGCACTCGTTTGGTCACTCAACCCCGACTTAACGCCAGTGGAGATGAAAGCACTGTTGATGGCCTCCGGCGATGCTAACGCCGATTTAACTGGTAAAACCGTCGCCGGAACCCGCCTCAATGTGGCAAATGCCCTAGAGCAGGCCAATCCCTCACCAAGTTATAAGTTCACTGTGTCACCGGCATCACAATCGGTCGAAGCGGGCAGTACAGCAAGCTACAACTTCAGTGTGGGCAGTGTAGCGGGTTGGGATGGTGACGTCGCACTGACTGTCAGTGTTTCACCTGCACTCGAAGGCGTTTCGTTATCTAGCTCAACCGTATCAGCGGGTGGTTCATTTACCTTAGACGTTGCGACAAGCGCACAAACCGCTTGGGGGGATTACAGTATTACCGTGACGGGCAATGATGGCGCGATCGAGAAGTCTAAAGTGGTTTCACTCAATGTGTTCCCGCAAGGCTTAAATGACTTTAGTTATGGCAATGAGAACTCTGTCGCTATTCCGGATAACAACAGCAACGGTATTGTCAGCACTATTGAAGTGGCCGATGATGTGCAGATTTTTGCTGTGACTGCCGATGTGAATATCAGTCACACTTGGATTGGTGATCTACGGGTGGTGTTAACCTCTCCTTCGGGAACTGAAGTCGTACTGCATAACCGTGATGGTGGCAGCGCCGACAATATCGTTAAGAGTTGGGACTTGAGTGCATTTGACGGTGAGAATGCACAGGGGACTTGGTCCTTAACTGTGGATGACAATGCCGCGGCTGACACGGGTACGCTCAACAACTGGGGCCTTGTTATCAGTGGTTTAGGCGAGGCTTCGCCCGCAGCACCCGTCGCTGGTTTTGAGTTTGCCGTCGAAGGGTTAAGTGTTGATTTTACGAACACTAGTACCGATGCAAACGATGATATCGTCAGCTATAGCTGGAACTTTGGTGATGGCTCAAGTTCAACAGAAATGAACCCAAGCCATGTGTTTGCTGCAGCGGGCACTTACACAGTCGCTTTAACTGTGACTGACGCGCAAGAGCACAGCAATACTGTCACCATGGAAGTGCAAGTCTATGCACACAACATCAATGCTGAGGTCACGCGTGCATTAGTCTCACGCCGTGGCAGCGCTATGGTGGATATTGCTTGGGACAGCGCCTTAGGTGAAACCGTTGCGATTTATCGTGATGGTGAGCGGGTAGCGACCACTGAAAATGATGGTAACTACCGTGATCGTTTCACAACCACGGCAAGCAGCGTGACTTACCAAGTGTGTGAAACGGAAGGGACTTTGTGTTCAGCCCCTATCGTGGCTCAATTCTAAATACAAGGCGACCTTAGGGTCGCCTTTTCTATTACTGGGGATTTATTCGGGTTTGGGGTCAGTTTCGGTAAGGATTTGGGTTTTTCGAGCGGATAATTGCTGCATCACTGTATCGTTGTTGAGGATCAGCCCATTGAAGTGGTCGTTAATATTATTCATTTGACTGACATAGTCCGGATCGTCTTTCGCTTTGTTGCGCCAATAGCGTTGACGCTCTAGCTTTTGCAGCTCGCTAATCTTAAGTATCTCGAAGTAACTGTTTTCCTGCTTAAGACGGTAGACTTCTCCGTCGAGTAATTGCAGTAGTTTTTCCCTAGAGAGGGTTTGATTATTTAGCAGGGCTTGCAGCGGATCGACTGGTTTATCCTGTTTGTCTGAATCAATTTCTGTGACTATACCCAGCTGATACTCAAGTTTGTGTTGGCTATATTCCTGCGGGCAGGCGGTTTGGCTAAAGACGACCTTGTCGTCCTTACGGCATTTATAGACAGTATTGGCCTGGGTCACTGTCGGTAGCATAACGCAAATAAGGGTCAATATGAGTCTAGCCATTCGACTACAAATCCTTTGTATATTGGGTGATAGCTTAACTTATCGTATCGGCATGGTACTTGATTGAATTTGAGCCGTTGTACTATAAAAACACTATAGTTGGCGTGAACCCATAACAGCAGGTTTAGTTGTTACTTAGTGTTAACATTAGCCATTACTATGGCGTAAGTTTAAGAATAACACCAGTTTTTTGACTATGGATATTTTTTGACGTTAGCCTTATTTAGCACCAAATTGGTATTAGGCATAAAAAAAAGGAGCCTAAGCTCCTTTTCACTGGGTTTGCACCATTAACGGTCAAACCTTAAGTTATCGATAAGGCGAGCCTTACCTAAATACGCCGCCGCTAAAATCACCAGCGCTTTATCTTGAGGTTCTGCTTTGGCTAAGGTATCTGCGTGGCGCACTTCTAGGTAATCCGGCGTAAAGCCTGCCGCGACTAAGCTAGCCTTTGCGAGGTCAATGACCTGCTCGAACGTTTCACCCTGCAAAATCCCCTGCGCCATGGCATCTATGGCTTTTTTCAGTGCGGGCGCCGCCGCTTTTTCTTCGGCCGTTAAATAGCCATTACGCGAGCTCATGGCAAGGCCTGAGTCTTCCCGTATGGTATCTACTCCTATGATTTCAATCGGTAATGATAAATCTTCAACCATAGTTTTGATCACTAATAGCTGTTGATAATCTTTATTACCGAATAGCGCCACATCGGGCTGCACTATGTTGAAGAGCTTACAGACGATAGTGGCAACACCGCGGAAATGCCCAGGACGGCTTGCGCCGCAGAGCACATCGGAAATACCTGGCACTTCGACATAGGTTTGCTGCGCCAATCCCTTAGGATAGATAATGGCAGGCGTTGGCGTGAATAGCAGCTTTGCCCCCGCAGCCATAAGTGCTTGGCTGTCGGCTTCCAGTGTGCGTGGGTAGGCATCGAGGTCTTCGTTTTGGCCAAATTGCATTGGATTGACGAAAATCGATACCACCACATGGTCACACTTTTGTGCCGCTTGTTTCACTAAAGTGATATGTCCCTGATGGAGATTGCCCATGGTGGGCACAAAGGCGACTGTCTCGCCCTTGGCACGCCATGCACGCACTTGGGTGCGAATATCATCAATATGGGCGCTAGTGATCATTGGGCCTTACCTTGCATAAATCGGTTATTAGTTAAAAGTGTGTTCGTCGCCGGGGAATGTTCCTTGGGCAACTTCATCGATATAAGCACGCACGGCCGAGCGAATTTCGCCGGTTTGTTTTAGGTAGTTTTTCGAGAAACGTGGAATATAACCACTTGAAATACCTAGTACATCATGCATTACTAAAATTTGACCATCGGTCGATGCGCCGGCGCCAATGCCAATCACTGGAATGGTTAAGGCTTGGGTGATCGCCGCTGCGAGTGGCGCAGGAATGCATTCCACAACCAAAAGTTGAGCGCTGGCTGCTTCTAAGGCTTTCGCTTCATCGAGGATACGCTGGGCATTTTCGGCATCGCGGCCTTGGACTTTAAAGCCACCAAATACATGGACTGACTGAGGCGTTAAGCCTAAGTGAGCACACACGGGAATACCGCGTTCGGTGAGCTTAGTGACGGTTTCGAGTAACCAGTGGCCACCTTCAACTTTGACCATGTTCGCGCCTGCCTGCATCAACTCAGTGGCGTTGACCATAGCTTGTTCCGGCGTGGCGTAACTCATAAAGGGCATATCGGCGATCAGCAGAGCACGTTCGATACCGCGGCGAACACAGCGGGTGTGATAGGCGATATCGGCCGTGGTCACGGGCAAGGTATCATCATGGCCTTGGAGAACCATTCCCAAAGAGTCGCCGACAAGCAGTACATCGACACCTTCGCCATCAAAGGCGCTGGCAAAACTGGCATCATAGGCTGTCAGTGCCGTGAATTTTCTACCTTCCTGTTTGTATTTCAACAGGGTTGAGCTAGTAATTTTAGACATATGGATGATCTTCAAACCAAAATAGAAGTGGTGTTATAAGCTAACTGGGGACGGACTTCAATGATCAATGCCCAGTAGTTGTAACTCGGCCAAGATATTTTCACTGATAAGACTGCTAAGGGCAGTTTTACAGGGCAGGATAAGATCGGGAGCGATGGCGGCCAGAGGGACTAACACAAAACTGCGCTCCTTCATACCGTAATGGGGGACTTTAAGCCTAGGTTCGTCGATGATTTCATCGCCATATAACAGCAAGTCGAGATCTAAGGTTCTCGGCCCCCAGCGTTCTTTACGTACTCGTCCCTGCGTGTTTTCAATCTTTTGCAGGGCATCGAGTAGGGCCAACGGTGCGAGATCCGTTTCAAAACTGGCTACAGCATTGACATAGTCTGGCTGGACGACATCCCCCATGGGTGCCGAGCAATAATAGGGGGAAACCTTTAGGCTATTTCCCTGCGCAAGGGCGGACAAGGCGGCGGCGGCATTGTCCAATTGCGTCTTAGGATCCTCAAGATTAGCCCCTAGGGCGACAAACACTCGGGTCATTATTCTGCTGCGTTCGCTTTAGGTGCGCTGGGGCGACGGCGACGGCGCTGGGTGGCGTTACGATTGCGATTCCCAGGTGCCTTATTACCGCTGCGCGCAATGGTTAAACGCTCGCTTTCATCGGCTTCGACAAACTGTTGCCACCAGGCAGCACTCTTAGCGACATTACCGCCCTCGGCTTCGCCTCTAAGTAATAGTAAGTCATAGGCGGCCCTAAACTTTGGATGTTCCATCAGTTTAAAGGCGCGGGTACCTTGGCTGCGGTCAAAGCGTAACTGCAACTGCCAAATGTCCTTCGCGGGCGTACTAAAACGGCGTGGAATACTGATGGTTTGGCATTGCTGCTCCATTACATCGCCCATGGCGGCGAAAAAGGCATCGTATAAGGTCAAACCGCTTTCAACGGCGATATCTTCGGCGCGTTGGCGCAGTGGATACCAGAGAATGGCGGCATAGAAGAAGGAAGGGGTAACGGGTTTATCTTCGTTTACCCGGGTGTCAGTGCTCTTCATGATGGCTTGCACCATCTTCATCGCTGGACCCTTGGGATCTTCTTTGAGTACCGCATCGACTTGTGGAAACAGCGGCGCGAATAGCTTGTATTCCAGCATCAGTTCGAAGTTGGCTAAGGCTTTGCCTGCAAAGAAGAGTTTAAGCACTTCTTCGTACATACGCGCGGCGGGAATGTCCTTTAACAGCGGAGCCAACTGTTTGATAGGCTTAGCTGTGACTTCTTCGATACTCATGCTGAGTTTAGTGGCGAAACGCACCGCCCTGAGCATACGCACGGGATCTTCACGGTAACGGGTTTCAGGATCGCCAATCAGCCTTAAGGTGCCGGCTTTGAGGTCGCTCATACCACCGCCGTAACAGCGGATGGAGTAATCGCTGATATCGTAGTAGAGGGCGTTTACAGTAAAATCGCGGCGCTCGGCATCTTCATCAATTTCGCCATAGACGTTGTCGCGCAATAAGCGGCCTTCGGAATTGGCCTTAGAGACTTTTTCGTTGCTTTCACCGTGGTGACCACGGAAAGTCGCCACTTCTATTACATCGCGGCCAAAGACGATATGGGCAAGGCGGAAACGACGGCCAACAACGCGGCAATTGCGAAACAGTTTTTTGATTTCCTCTGGCGTTGCGTTGGTCACAACGTCGAAATCCTTTGGCTCGAGCCCGAGGAGTAAATCACGCACACCGCCACCGACCAAATAGGCTTGAAAGCCAGATTTATTTAGTCTGTACAATACTTTAAGTGCATTTTCGCTAATTTGTTTGCGGGAGATGGAATGGGCATCTCTTGGCACTAACTCCAAGCTTAAGGTACCGGAAGAAACTTCAGGGATTTGGGGTTCAATCTGAGCTGGAGTCGGAGCGGTCGTTTTAGGCGCGTCTTCAAATAGCTGCTTGCAGAATTGGCTGATACGGCGAAAAATGGGACACCTCGAAATGTGATCTGTTATGTGATTAAAAATCTGGCGGCTATCATATACCAATTGTCGCCCAATGGGTATATCGCTATGTTTACCCTAAGCCAAGAGTCCTGCTGTTGATCACAGTCATTTGTATCTTTTGAACGCAGTCATTTGCATCCGCTGAACACCGCGATTTACAGAAAGTAAAGCTAGCTCAGTATTGAATGGCTTTAGGGCTCAATCAGTATCTCGGCTTGTTTAGGAATGGCCGATAACTGAAATTGGGCCACGGCCTGTTCAAGCATTTGTGCCACAGAGCCGCTGGTTTCAACGCGCTTTTGCCCTAAAAACGCCAGTGCCGCATTTAGACTGGCTTGAGGGTGTTGTTTATCTATGGCCTGTGCATGGTTTTGTTTTGAAAGTTTAAATCCAGGTGTCAGGCAGGCGAGTGGCAAATGTAGCCACTCGGGCGCCGTTAAACCAAAGGTCTGATATAGGCTTAATTGGCGACAGCTGGCCTCGATTAAATCACAACCGCGCACGACTTCGGTGATCCCCTGATAGGCATCATCCAGTACTACTGCGAGCTGATAGGCATACAAGCCATCGCTGCGCTTAATGATAAAATCCTCCGTGGCAAATGGGGTATCGACACAGATATGACCCATTAGATTGTCATCAAATTCTTGCACTTGCGCCGTATTGACTATCCGCACTGCGCCGAATGTGTGGGCTCGTAGCAAGCTGTGACAACGGCCATCGTAGATACCCCCCATAGATTGAATGAGCTTGCGACTACATTGGCAGAAATAGGCTTTATCCTGGGCTAGTAAAAGATCTATGTGTGATTGGTAGGCCTCAGTGCGTTTGCTTTGATAGAGCACTGCGCCATCCCACTCCAAACCATAGGCTTCTAAGGTACGTAATATATCGTCCGCAGCGCCTTTTATTTCCCGAGGAGGATCAATATCTTCGATACGGATAAGCCATTGACCACTGAGGGAGCGGGCCCGTAAATAGCTACCTAGGGCGGCGATCAGTGAGCCAAAATGCAGCGCACCCGAGGGGGAGGGCGCAAAACGGCCGACATAGGGCTGGCTTGATAAATTAGAATTCAATGGCTTTAACATAACTGCTAGATGGCGTTTTAAAGTTGCAACGGTAAAAAGTGGACGTATTTTAGAGGGACACAAAGATAAAAGCGAATCGGGGAATAAAATGAAGTGAGCGTGGCTTAAACTAGATGGATTACCTAGCCTTTAAAAACAAGTAGGCGGGGAGACCCCGCCCAGTTTGGCAGCTTAACCCGCCATTTGCTTTTCTTTGATCTCTGCAAGGGTTTTACAGTCGATACATTGATCGGCCGTTGGACGCGCTTCGAGACGGCGGATGCCGATTTCGATACCGCAGGAATCACAGAAGCCGAAATCGTCTTCTTCGATTTTTTGCAGTGTTTTTTCGATCTTCTTGATCAGCTTACGTTCTCTGTCGCGGGCACGAAGTTCAAGACTGAACTCTTCTTCCTGCGCTGCACGGTCAACAGGATCGGGAAAGTTTGCTGCTTCATCCTGCATGTGACTCAGAGTACGGTCGACCTCTTCACGCAACTGATTGCGCCAAGCTTCAAGAATTGTCTTGAAGTGACCCAGTTGCTTAGCGTTCATATACTCCTCACCCGGCTTTTCCTGGTAGGGACTTACACCTGCGATAGCGAGTACGCCAAGTTTTTTGGTGCCTTCAGGCATAACGCATCTCCTGTAATCATTTGCGTTTGTAGGGCGTCCTTAAGAACGGCCGCTATCTATATCAGAATCTTCACAACGAGGCAAATTTTTCAGTTCGCCATCATTGAAATTTATGACTATGTTCGCTAATTGAATTTAATTTTAAATTTACTGGATCTTAACATCATACTCGGACTGGGCATGCTTGGGCTAGGTGTATCTCTGTGGGGGATATTTCGCAGCGATAGGCCAAGACCTCCACTCCCGCTAAAGCCGCCATTTTCAGTAACTTAGCATATTCATGGTCGATATGTTCCGCGGGGGCGACACTGTGGATCTGTGTGTGTTGTACCACAAAAAGCAACACAGCCCTGTGTCCGAGGTTGACCATTTGTATCAATTCCCGCAAATGTTTTTGGCCGCGTAGACTCACCGCATCGGGGAAATAGCCTTGCTCCCCTTCGAGTAAAGTACAACTTTTGACTTCTATATAACAGGCGGGTTTTTGAGCCCCCTCGAGCAAAAGATCGATGCGGCTATTTTCATCACCATATTTGACTTCGCGCCTTAGGCTGTCATAACCCGAGAGTTCGCTGATGATGCCCTGCTTAATCGCTTCCTCCACCAGTGCATTGGCATTCCCCGAATGTATGCCGATGAGCCCACCCTCTGGGGTGCCCATCAGTTCCCAGGTGTGGGCATATTTGCGTTTAGGATTGTCGGAGGTTGAGAACCAGACTGGCTCGCCGGGAAAGAGGCAATTGCGCATCGAGCCCGTATTGGGGCAGTGGATGGTGATTTCCGTGCCATCGGCAAGTGCGATGTCGGCCAGAAAGCGCTTGTAACGCCTGAGTAATTTTCCCTGCATTAGTGCTGGAGTAAAGCGCATGCCCTTAACCTATCTCGATAATTATTAGTCCCAAAGACTAGCAAATTTCGCAAATGTTTACAGATTTTACCTGAGTAACTTCCGCCAATCGCTTTGCGTCGCCGTCGGCTAGCAGTACACTGCCGCCATAAAGTTTGTTCTGATTGCTGATTGATTGTGCTGATTGATTATTCTAAAACGAATCGAAAAATAAGGATCCCTAATGAGTGAACTAAAAGTGACCGACATAATGAAAGTGCGACTAACAAAAGAAACCGCCGCAGCCCACTGGGGCAAGGCCGATGTGACTTTTAGCGTCGAAGGGGCGCAAATTCATTTAGCGGGTGGCGATGAGCTGCGCCAAATTCAAATGGCGGCGCGTAAGCTGCGTAGCCAAGGCATTAGCAGTGTTGCATTGGAAGGACAGCTTTGGGATCTGAATAGCCAGTGGGTGTTCGCCCAAGGTTTTGCAACTGCGAAAACGGGCTATCAAATTCAATGGTGTGGTGATGATGCGGTGCAAGCCGAATTACAGCGCCGACTGGATGTGGCCACCTTTGCCCGTCAACTGATCAACGATACGCCTGAAAACCTATCGCCAGTAAAACTGGCCCAACAAGCGGCCAAATGGTTAGCCGATATCGGTGGTGCTAAGGTCAGCTATCGGATTATCGAAGGCGAAGCGCTGCTCGAAGAACAATGGATTGGTATTCATGCTGTGGGCCGTGGTAGTGAGCGTCCACCGGCGATGTTAGAGTTAGATTTCAACCCATTAGCCGCCGATGCTCCAGTATCTGTGGCGCTTGTGGGTAAAGGTATCACCTTCGACTCAGGCGGCTACAGCATCAAAGCCTCCGAAGGCATGTTAGGCATGAAATGCGATATGGGCGGCGCGGCGACAGTCACAGCCGCACTCGGTTTGGCGATCAAATCTGGTCTAAACAAACGGATTAAACTCTTCTTATGTTGCGCTGAAAACCTGATCAGTGGCCGCGCTTACAAACTTGGCGATATCCTGACCTATAAAAATGGCGTGACAGTGGAAGTGGTCAATACCGATGCGGAAGGTCGTTTAGTGCTGGCCGATGGTCTGCAAGCAGCCTCTGCCACGGGCGCGCCTTTCATTATCGATGCGGCGACCCTAACAGGTGCCGCTGTGATGGCGGTAGGTTCAAACTACAACGCGATTTTCTCACCACAGGCGGATGTGTTGCAATTGGCGCAGCAAAAGGCCACTAGCGTTGCCGAGCGCGTATGGCCGCTGCCGCTTGACCCTTGGCATAAAGAAATGTGCCCATCGGCCTATGCCGATACGGCGAACAGTCGTCCGGTCAAAGGCGGCGGTGCGGGCGGGGCTTCCAATGCTGCGGGCTTCCTGTGGCGCTTTGTATCACCCGAAGCTAAATGGTTACACGTTGATTTAGCTGGCGCTTTTGAAGATTCGGCTTCTGCACTGTGGGGCGCGGGTGCAACGACCCACGGCGTATTGACTATCAGTGAACTGATTAAAGCTTAATAGCTGCTCAAACTTATAACTAACCATAAGCTAGGCTAGCGTAGAGCCATAAGTTTCTGCCGCCTTGATGTAAAACCGCCTTCGGGCGGTTTTTTATTGGGTGAAATGCTAGGCCAATCATTTACTTGGTGTTTATACGGCTTCATGGCATGTTACGGCAGAGATGTTTTATCAGGAAACGTGATGATAACAATACGAAAAGCGACTAAAGCCGATGCTCAGGCCTGTTGGGATATCCGCAATGCCGCCATCAATAAAGGCTGCGCCGGATTTTATGCCGCCAGCGATCTGCAAATTTGGACCGAAGGCGAACTGACTGAACAGTTTAGTCGTATCGTCGATGCCCATTTTTATCTGGCTGAACTACTTACGGATAAATCTCTGGATAAAAAAGTCGTAGGCACAGCTATGCTCGATGCACCCTATGCCCAGTTAGAAGCGCTGTTTGTTTCCCCCGATGCCATGGGGCTCGGAGTAGGTAAGGCGCTGCTACAATTTATTGAAAATATGGCTTTTAATCAGGGGATTGCCCAACTCAGGCTGGAATCGACCTTGAATGCGGTGGATTTTTATCGCCACTGTGGTTTTGGTGGTGAAGGTTTGGAGGAGGAGTCAATTTACTGCTCACCCCGGGGGATCGCCTTAGAGTGTATGGTGATGTATAAGAATCTAGAACGACCTTCGGTCTACTAGGCCGCCACTGCGTGGCTCTAGGACGCTCGCAAGCTCGCGGCTAGGGCGCAGCAAAAAACGCTGCTGCTAGAATCTAGGGCGTTGCTTTGCAACTGTTAGGAAGCTGGGTTGCTAGAACCTAGAACCTAGAACCTAGAACCTAGAACCTAGAACCTAGAACCTAGAACCTAGAACCTAGAACCTATTTTGTTCAAAGTTGCTGACATACTCAAGGAAATCAAGAGATCAAGTATGGATGTGGGATTAACTGCTAAAAATTGTTTTGAAGGTTGCTGACATACTCAAGGGAATCAACAGATCAAGATGGGGGAATTAACTCCCAAGAGTATGCCAACTATCGTTCTTTCGCCTGAAATCCCGATGCCGATAAGAGTAACTTCTATGGCTTAAATCAAGCTTAATCTATTGCTAAAAAAGACTTTATTTCATTAGCCTTTAGTCAAATCCCTCTGAAAATATGCGCTAGATTAATTCGCCTCAGGGGTATTAAGTTGTTGGCGTTTCTCCATCAAATCCTTAATTAATGGCGTAAGGATCAACTCCATTGCGAGGGACATTTTGCCGCCGGGGACAACAAGTGTGTTAACCCGCGACATAAAAGAGCCTTGGATCATACTCAGGAAAAAGGGGAAATCGACATTGTTGATACCGCGGAAACGGATCACCACAAAGCTCTCGTCTAGGCTAGGAATGTCTTTTGCACTGAAAGGGTTAGAGGTATCAACCGTCGGCACCCGTTGAAAGTTGATATGGGTGCGGGAAAACTGTGGCGTCATGTGCTTAATATAATCGTCCATACTGCGGACAATTGAGCCCATGACCTTTTCGCGGCTATGGCCGCGCTCCGAGGTGTCACGAATAATTTTTTGGATCCACTCTAAGTTAACAATGGGCACCATGCCGATAAGTAAATCGACATGCTGGGCGACATTGGCGTCCGCCGTCACTACGCCGCCGTGTAGACCTTCGTAATAGAGCATATCGGTATTTTCAGGGAGTGGCCGCCATTGGGTAAAAGTGCCGGGCATTTGATTAAAGGGCACGGCCTCGTCAAAGGTGTGTAAATAGCTACGGGTTTCACCTTGGCCGGTGGCGCTGTAATCGCGAAAGCATTGTTCTAAACGGGCAAAGTTATTGGCCTCAGGGCCGAAGTAACTGAGGTTGCGGTTTTCGGCTTGGGATTTGCGGATCATGACTTCCATTTCAGCGCGGGTGTAATGGTGAAAACTGTCCCCCTCGACAAAGGCGGCATTGATCCCGAGTTGGCGAAAAATATGGCTAAAGGCCGTTGTCGTTGTAGTGGTTCCTGCACCGGACGAGCCAGTAACTGCAATAATGGGATGTTTTGCTGACATTTTTTCTACCTAGCTGGGAACCAAAAGAGCCGCTTATGGCAAGCGATAAAACCACGAGTTCTATTTATACGGTACAGTGGCGGTGTGGGTCAATCTTGCCGTTTGGTAATTTGATCAGCGGGGCGTATGGCAAAGGATTCGTCATCCTCACTGTATTCTAACACTAGCTTACCTTGTTTAAGTGCTTGTTGACATTGAACTATCGCTTGGGATAATTCCTGCTCATCGAGGCTGGCAAAGCTGCCATCCTCCACTTGGCCAAACAGATATTCACGGATCAAATTTACCAATGTTTCATTTGGCAGTTGTAAAAGGGCTTCATAGGGAACAAGCATAGGGTTTCCTTGTGGCAAAGCGTTAATGATTATCGCCAAGTAAAAAATCTAAAATGCGCCGTTCGAGAAAGTAACGGGGTTTCCATGGGGTGCCACCTTCGATAAAGCCGACATGGCCACCATAGGCGTGTAATTCATATTCAACATGCTCAGACACTTGGCTAGGATGCGGAATCACATCGTCTGTCATAAAGGGATCGTCCTTGGCGTGCAGTATCAGTGTGGGTTTTGTGATACGGCTAACAAAGGGTAAACCACTGGCTCGGGCATAGTAGTCATCAACACCTGCAAAACCGTGTAGCGGCGCGGTGACTTTGTCATCGAAGTCATAAAAGGTATGCAGTTGAGCGACTTGCATCTGACTTAGGGAAATCGTATCGGCCAAATCCGGATCGGCTAACTTTTGGCTGATTTTTTGTTGTAACTGTTTGATTAAATGGCTCTGATACACTTTTGAAAAGCCATTCTCTAGGCGTTTAGCGCAGGCCGATAATTGTAGCGGCGCCGAGACGACGACGGCTCGAGTTAATAGGCTATCGTCTTGATATTCGCCCTGGTATTTAGTCAGTACATTGCCACCTAAGCTGTAACCTACGGCGAGTAGAGGTGATTGAGGATAGTTTTGTTGTAGTTTCAATAGGCTAAACTGCAAATCATCCGTATCTCCGCTGTGGTAACTGCGGGCGAGGCGATTGCTTTCACCGGAACAACTTCTATGGTGATGCACTACCGCGGTGAGTTGTTTCTCCTTGCAGGCGAGGAGTATGCGTCTGGCATAATGTGACTGGGAACTTCCCTCTAAACCATGGATGATCACCACAATTGGCGTGCCTTCCTGTGGGGATCCTTGCCAATCTAGATCGATAAAATCCCCATCGGGTAGCTCTAGGCGTTGTCTTTGCAGCACAGGTTTGGCCACTTTAGTGAATACGGGCAAAATCGTTTGTATATGGGGACTCTTGGCCCACCAAGGCGGCATAAAGGTATTTAACATGGGATTTTATCTTGGTATCGACTATTGCTGAAAATTAAAACGTGTGTTTAATTTAGATCCGCGGTTATTGTAGCACAATTGTTTATCACTAAACGTTTTAGGAGAACGAGATGAATAGACGTACCTTTTTACTGGGCACGTTTGCCGGAACGGCAGCATTAGCCCTAGGGGTCAACCTCTATTCTCCGGAGTTTAGTGTGCCCGATGAGGATGAAGCTAAAGATTATCGTCTGTTATTTAGCGTGCTCTTGCCTGTGATGCTTGAAGGGGCACTCCCCGATGTGGCGACTCACAAACTGGCGGCGCAGAACCGTACTTTAGATGCCATCAACCAATCGATTTCTGTGCTGCCGGATGAGCAGCAGGCCGAGTTATTTGAACTCTTAGCTATGCTCGAAAATCGTCTTGGGTTATTGGTGTTGACCTCGAGTATGACGCCACTGCTGCTGCGCTCACCTGCCGAGTTAACCCAAATGCTCGAAAGTTGGCGTCACAGCTATTTTGCCCTCTTGCAAACGGCTTATTTAGGTTTGAGGGAGTTGGTGATGGCAAGTTATTACGCTTGCCCCGAACATTGGAGTCGTCTGCACTATGCCAAGCCAGAATTATTTAAGTCCTAAAGCGGTTTTGCATTATTAAAACTAACACTGTCCACATCAATCGAGAGCAAGACTTCCCGCGGCAATGGAGCACATAACTTGGCAATCATAGATCCCATAGTGAATGGTTTAAATTCGGGTTGGTTACATACCGATGCCAGTCAACTGCAAGAAAATCAAAGCTTTGAAGCTGATGTTATCATTGTCGGTACGGGTGCCGGTGGTGGTGTGGCGGCGGAAATTCTCACCCAAGCCGGGCTTAGCGTGATCATGATTGAGGCGGGGCCGCTAAAATCTTCTAGTGATTTTAATATGGAAGAGCGGACCGCCTATCCCAATTTGTACCAGCAGGCGGCGGCGATGAAAACCGCCGACAAGGCCATTGGTATTTTTCAGGGCCGCGCTGTGGGTGGTTCAACAACGGTGAATTGGACGACCTCGATTCGTACCCCGACTGAGGCTTTGGCCTTTTGGGCGCAGCATAAGTCGGTTGCAGGATTAAATCGTGAGAGTTTAGATCCCTGGTTTGAGCAAATGGAACAGCGACTTAATATCCATGAGTGGAATTACGAACCCAATCGTAATAACGGGGCATTGAAGCAGGGCTGCATTAATCTAGGTTGGGATTACACTGTTATCAAACGCAATGTGGCGGGGTGTTGGAATACGGGATATTGCGGCATGGGCTGCCCCGTCAATGCGAAACAATCTATGTTAGTCACCACCATTCCTGCGGCATTGGATAAAGGTGCGCAGCTGATAAGCCGGGCAAGAGTCGTTAAGATTGAACACCATAATGGCCAAGTGTTTGCGTTAAAGGCGCAGGCGCTGGATGTGAATTTAAGGCCTACTGACGTTGAGCTGCTTTTTAAAGCTAAGCATTATATTTTGAGTGCTGGCGCTATCCACACACCGACCTTGATGATGCGCTCCCAAGTGCCCGATCCCCATAGTTTATTAGGTAAACGTACCTTTTTACACCCTACGTTGCTCTCTGGCGGCGTATTTGGCGATGCGATAAATGCCCATAGTGGCGCTCCCCAGTCTATCTACTCCGATGAATTTGTATGGCGGGATGGCGCGGAGGGGGAACTGGGGTACAAACTCGAAGTCCCACCCGTGCATCCGATATTAATCGCTTCAAAAACATTGGGCTATGGCACGAGCCACGCCGAGTTAATGTCGCAATTTAACCAATTGCAGGTCACTATTGCCTTAGTGAGAGATGGCTATCACCCCGATAGCCAAGGTGGACAAGTGCATTTGACGTCGACGGGCTTTACCTTGGATTACCCGCTGACCGATGCGTTTTGGCGGGCGGCGCGGCGCGCCTATGCCAGCATGGCGGAATTACAATTTTCAGCTGGAGCATTAAAAGTGTTGCCGATCAGTGATGGCATGCCCTATCTCACCTCTTGGCAGGATGCCAAGGAAAGTATCGCCCAGATGTCACTTGCGCCACTGCGTACTGTAGTTGCATCGGCCCATGTTATGGGGGGCTGTCCCTTTGGCGAAGATGAAAAGCTTTCAATGGTTAATAGTTACGGCCAGTCGCATTATCTTGAAAATCTGTCGGTGATGGATGGCTCTATTTTCCCCACTAGCCTTGGCGCTAATCCGCAGTTGTCGATTTATGGCATTACCGCCCGTAATGCAACCGCATTGGCGCAAAGGCTAACCGATGGCAGAAGGTGATTGTATCTAAGCCTTGGATGAGCATAAATTGCTAAGCCGCAGGAGTGTGCTATCAACACTTGTGCGGCACAAAAGCGATTTGCTGCCGGATAGGGTTAAATCGTGCTGATGGGTAAATGGCCTGTTTTTACTAAGATAATGGTCTCCTCTTCGACAAAGGGAAAATGGCCGCTCATATGGGGACTGCGTATCCAAGTGTGGCGCGGATATTCTCCTAGCTCATCTTGAAACTTGCCCGATAACACCAAAATTTCTTCACCACCAAAATGCCTATGGGGTTGAAACTTTTCTCCCTTAGGCCATTTCACTAATGCGGTATGTTCGCGCTCGAACTCGTGTAACGGCATTACCTGTAAACCGCCAATACCGGGTAACCATGGCGTCTGTTGGGTGTTAATCCTGACCAGCTCAAGATCTCGCGAATTGAATTGATTGAGTTTTACAAAGATGACGCAGCCCTCTTGGCTAAAGGGCGCATGCTGACTCCCGGGTGGATGGCGAAGATAACTGCCCGCGGGATAATCACCGTTTTCATCGGAAAATATCCCTTCGAGCACAAAGATTTCTTCCCCTTGCGGATGCCCATGAGTCGCAAACTGGGAGCTCGGGTCATATTTCACTATGCTTGTAGTGTGTCCCGATTCTTTAGCCTCCCGCTCCAGTGGTTTGCGCCACACGCCTTGAGCAGGACTTGGCAACCATGGTTGTGACTCGGTATCGATAAAGATACGTTCACTAAAGTTCATATTAAGCATAGTGTTATACCTGATTTAACCTTTTCTAAGGATGATGATTTATGTGTAGCTTGCTCAGCCGCAGGGATAAAGTCGTTTTTTACTGCTGGCTTCGCCCACATAGAACCTATGTTCACTATATTACCACTGCCTGCATCGATGATCTTGTGGGTGACAGCTGTGGTGATTTATCGTATTAAGCTTTAAATCTGCTTTATGAGGTTGATGGGTATGTTTAAGATCTTGCGAGAGGGTGGCTGTTTATGTGGCGCCATTCGTTATCGGATTGAAGGGGAGCCCTTCGATGCCGATTATTGCCATTGTCGCATGTGCCAAAAGAGCATTGGTGCCGTGTTTGGTGCTTGGATGGATGTTAAGGTGCCGCAGGTGATTTGGCTAAGGGGGCAAGTGACTGAGTTTGCCTCCTCCGATAGTGTCAGGCGGGGATTTTGCCAGCAATGTGGCTGCTCACTCACCTACAGGCATACTCAATACCCAGACTATTTAACCTTAACGATTGCCAGCCTAGATAATCCGAGCAGTATTAAGCCGAATTACCATATTTATACCGATAATCAGGTGAGTTGGTTAATGATTGAGGATAACTGCAAACGCTATCCCCAAGGCCGCAGCACCTGACCTTGCGAGTGCGATATACCGCAAGAAGCATTGAGCTAAGGGGTGATCAGGCCAAGTTGCTGTACATCCCCTTCAGCCAGCCCAAATAAACTCAGATAACTCACTAGATTTGCCTGCTGACCTTTGGGCGATAGATTATTGATAGCATTCAAAATAATACGCTGGGCTTTACGCTCTATCATCAGTTCTACATCGAGCATTTGCTGATATTCGTCTTGGCTTAGGCTCGCTTTGGCAAGGCGACGAAGGCGGCGATAGGGAGTGAGGAATTTGTCATCCCATTCGCTCACGGCGGCCACTAATATTTGCCATTGCTCAACACTGTATTCCCTCGGACCCGCAACATCTAAGGTGATATCTAGGTAGTGTGCCAGCAGTAACAGATTCACATTGACTCGGCAGCTGTCCTGCAATTCGAGACACAGGGCCTTATTTTGCCCATAGCTCATATCACACCAATGCCAAATATGGCCGTCTAACTGAATGACATCCGACATACTATTTCCTTGTACGTTAGGCTTAGGGTGGAGATTATGGGTTACTGGGCCATAACCTCAAGTTCCATTGCATCGATTTCTTCTTGTAACTCAAGCCATTGCATTTCACTTTCTTCTAGAGTTTGCGTCAAACTGGTACGCTCATTGAGTACGGCCGTGAGTTTGGCTTTATTGTCTTGTTCATACAATTCACCATCGGCTAGCAAATGTTCTAGTTCGGCGAGGCGCTCACTGAGCTTTTGCTGATCGTTTTCAAGCTTGGCTTGCTTACGTTTAAGGGGTGACACTTTCTGGCGGATCTCCGCCTCTAGGCGCTTTTGCAGCTTCTTATCGGCAGCGGGCTTAGTGTCATCGCTATTATTGGGTTGACTTGCGCTGGCCTTGGCCGCGTCGAGCAGCCATTGATGGTAATCCTCAAGATCACCCTCGAAGGCACGTACTTCGCCTTGATCAACCAGATAGTAATCGCTACAGGTTAAGCGCAGTAAATGACGATCATGGGATACGATAACCATTGCGCCTTCAAAGGTTTGCAAGGCCATTGTCAGGGCATGGCGCATTTCTAGGTCTAAATGGTTGGTCGGTTCGTCGAGCAATAATAGGTTAGGGCGTTGCCACACTAACAGGGCGAGCACTAAACGGGCTTTCTCGCCGCCGGAAAAAGGCCGCACGGGAGAGAGCGCCATATCGCCATTAAAGCCAAAACCGCCTAAGAAGTTACGTAACTCCTGCTCGCGGGCATTAGGTGCAAGGCGCACTAAATGTTGCAGTGGCGTATCGTCTAAACGTAAAAATTCGATTTGGTGCTGGGCAAAGTAACCAATATTAAGGCCAGGATTAGGCTCATAGAGTCCTGTCATGGGGGACAGTTGGCCGGATAACAGTTTGATCAGTGTCGATTTACCCGCGCCATTTCGGCCAAGCAAACCAATACGGGCACCGGGCACTAAGTTTAAATGCACTTTACTCAGGATTTGCTTATCGCCATATCCCACAGCCACTTGTTCCATTTTTATCAATGGATTCGGCAGGGCTTCGGGTGGACGAAACTCCATATAAAAGGGGCTGTCGGCCTGGGACGGTAGCAACTCAGTCATGCGCTCCAGCGCTTTTAAGCGGCTCTGGGCTTGCTTAGCCTTACTCGCCTTGTAGCGGAAACGGTCAACGAAGGACTGCATATGCGCCCGTTCTTTTTGTTGACGTTCGAAGGCTACCTGTTGCTGTGACATGCGTTCGGCGCGAATACGTTCGAAGGCGCTGTAATTGCCTTTGTAGAAGTTGAGTTTTTGATTTTCAACATGGACGATTTCATCGACGATTTCATCGATAAAGTCCCTATCGTGGCTGATTAAAATCAAAGTGCCTTGATAGGATTTAATCCAACCTTCGAGCCAGTACATGGTATCTAAGTCTAAGTGGTTGGTGGGTTCGTCGAGGAGTAATAAGTCAGATCGGCACAGTAGCGCTTGGGCTAAATTGAGGCGCATCCGCCAACCCCCCGAAAAGCTCTTCACCGGATTGCTTTGCTCGGCTTCGCTAAAACCCAGACCCGCCAGCAGTGCACCCGCGCGGGCGCGAATAGCATAACCACCTATAGCATCGATTTTACCGTGCAAGGTCGCAATCGCATGGCCATCATTTTGTTCTTGAGCCATGTGTAAGTCGGCTTCTAACTGGCGATATTCTTTATCACCATCAAGCACATATTCTAAGGCAGATACGTCAAGTGCAGGTGTCTCCTGGGCAACGGTGGCGATTTGCCAGCCCGATGGCAGGCTAAACTCACCCTTGTCTAGGCTCAGGTGACCTAAAATTAATGCGAGCAATGAGGACTTACCTGTGCCGTTGGCACCGACTAACCCGACTTTATGACCGGGGTAAATCGTCAGAGAGGCTTCATCTAGCAGGGTTTTACTGCCACGGATTAATTGCGCTTGGTTGATGCTGATCATTAACTACAACTTGGTAAGAACGTGAATTCGTCAGGGCATGGATAATAGCCTACATGTCCATCGCAAACCATAGCTAGTGTCTTTATTAGTCAGGTAAATCCTTAACTGATGGTGCTGGCTTTCGGAGTTGACCTTAGGTTTTGCTGCAAATAGCTTGCCGTTAAGGTAAGGCTGGTAATCGATAGGGAGTGTGGCAAAATAGCGACAATTTTTATGATTTAGCCCCAAGAGCTAACGATTTGGTCCAAGGTATGACAACAACAAAAATCAAAAAGCGTTTCGTTGCAGGCGCAAAATGCCCAAAATGCGGTGCCAAAGACAGTATTCTACTGTTTAAAGAAAACGGTATCGAAACAGTAGAATGCACTGAGTGCGATTACCGCGAGCAGCAAACCGATGAAAAGGTCGCAGAAAAAGCCACAGGCGCAGTCATTGGGGTGTTTAAGCCTGACTAAATCGTGAATGTATAAACTGGTGGTGTAAGACTGCCTGTATCTTAGTCATTAGATGGTAATCGGCTATTGCAAAAAATCGATGTTCGGTATTTACTGCGCGCGGATATGAATCAATAGCTTATAAATAAGACTATTTTGAGTTAGTTAAAGTAAATAAGGAAATGACTATGTTTATGTTTCTTGGATGGCTAATTTTGGCAATTCTAGTGGGTGTATATGCGAACACCAAAGGTCGATCTGGATTGGGATTTTTCCTTCTTGCGGTCGTTTTTTCTCCACTTATAGGGTTTATCATTGCATTAGTTATTTCACCAGTAAAAGGAGTGATTGAAGCCAATGCCATTCAATCCGGTGATATGAAAAAATGTCCAGATTGCGCTGAATTAGTCAAAGCAGAAGCGAAGATTTGCAAACATTGTCGTGCAGAGCTTGCGTGATTTTTAAGGTTCTCTAAGAAAATTGACGTATAAAAAAGCTAGTTCTTGCTAGCTTTTTTGTTCTTAGGAAGAACTTAATGGGACGGTAGCTAATCTCCAACTATGCTTTGGTTAAGCATTAAACAAGGAGGTTTGTATGCCGCACCCTCGCAGAACCCAGATAAGTCTTGAATCCCTCTTTAAAATCAGTCCCTATTACCATTGCTGTAGCCGCGTTGTTCGGCGTGCATTTTTGTGTAGCGATGATGATTACTCAGGTAAAGATTTTCAGGAGCCTATAGACATAACCGTTAAAATAATCGCAGTCTCCAAAGACGGAGGTCGAAGCGAGCAACAATATTTAAAAGTAACTCACAATGGTGTGAAAAAGCGTTGGTGGCAATTGTGGTAGGTACAGCAGCGACGCTCACCGAGGTTCGCGCGCGTGCGCTCATAGTTAGTTTTTTGTAGAGTTGGAGCTTAGTATATGTTTAATAAGTTTATTTTTGCGCTAGGAATTATTGTGTCACTTACTGGTTGTAGTGCAACAGGACCTAAGTTTACTGAAACTGAAGATCCAGAGGTAAATAAGGCTAAAGTGTATTTTTATCGTCCTTGGGCTATGTTAGATGGCGCTGCAGCGCCTGTGGTGCAGATAAATGGCGTCGATAGTTTTGAGATAGGTAATGGTGGCTTCCACGTATTAGACCTTAATCCAGGCAATACAATAATTGCAGTTAAAGAGGGTGGCTTTATGTCCAACTGGCGTGCCGGGCCCTTACAGATATCTTTCGATGCACAAGCCAATAACACTTATTTTGTTCGCTTAACTGCGTCTCTTGATAACGCAGCTTATATTGGGGGCGTAGCCAGTATTTCTGGTAACTACTCGCTTGGATTGGTTAATCCAGAAACCGCCAAGCAAGAACTGCGTGAAACTAAGAAAAACTAACAAGGCAAGTCAGCATCGCACCTTCGGTGCTGGACTCGCTAACGCTCGCCGCAGCTTGCGGCGTTAAGCTATAGAAATTTTTATCCGAAACTCTTAATTTAGAGTTAAAATCCTAACTCATTTATGTCCCATCTTGAGATGACTAAATAGTTATATAGTGTGTGAATTGCCATTGAAGTACCTGTGACCGTTGGCGACATGGCCGCTCTTTCATATCCATGTGAACGCGGCATTTACACTTCCATGTGCTACAGATGTCGCCGTCGAGCCCTCACGGAAGAGTTTACGGCGTGTCACTGGGGAGACAATGGCAATTACCTCTGAACCGGTGATTGAACGTTATTCAGTTTTTCTTTCAAAATGCTTAAGTGATAAGTCTCGTTTAGCTAGCTAGAACGCCTTGTACTCAATCTTCAACTGTTCTATTTTTTCGAATGTTTAGGCCGTGATTTCGCGTTATTCTTTTGTAAATTTCCTTGTTATTCTGCTTCCATCAGCAAAGCGTTTGCATCTTGCATTAGCCGTATGATCTTGGCGTTTCACGTATCGCTTTACTTAACCTAATTGGAGAGCCGCAATGAAAGTATTACATCAGTTTTCCGCCAAAGCCGCGATGGATGGTGATGGGGTCAATATTCGCCGTGTCGCCGATTTTGTGACGACTAAATTTGATCCTTTCTTGATGATGGATGAGATTAAATCCGATGATGAACAGGACTTTATCGGTGGTTTTCCCGCTCATCCCCACCGTGGGATGGAAACCTTTACCTATATTCGTAAGGGCGGTTTTGAACATCGCGATCAAATGGGCAATGTCAAAGCCATTCGTGCTGGCGATGTGCAGTGGATGAGCACGGGTTACGGCGTAGTGCATTCCGAAATGCCACTGGCCGATGCTGTTGATGGTCTGCATGGGTTCCAAATTTGGGTCAATATGCCTGCCAAGGATAAACTGCGCCCAGCAACCTATCAGGATACGGCAGCGAGCCCAAGTGTTGAAACCAGTAACGACTCAGGCGCAACTCTAAAAGCCTTGGCGGGGGATTGGGCCTTTATTGGTCAGAGCGCGATAAGTGCCACAATTCAAGGATTAGCGGGTGAGGCGGCGATTGCCGACTTGATGATAAACGCGAATGGTGAAGCGCAGCTCGATTTATCCAAGCATGAGTTTGCCGCCCTCTATATTTACCAAGGTGGCTTGAGTAAAGGCGAAGGCTCACAGTGGTCATTCAATCATGGCGAGTTTTTAGTGCTCGATAGCCAAACGCCATTGCAGCTTAAGGCTGATGAGCGCGGTGCGGGAATGCTACTGTTTGTGGGTAAACCGATTCGCGAAAAAATCGTTCAAATGGGGCCGTTTGTGATGAACACCCAAGCGGAAATTCAGCAGGCGATCCGCGATTATCAAGAAGGGCGCTTTGGGCAAATTGCCTGATAGCCTAAAGAATGAAACTCCGTTCGCCCTGTGTACTCGATTGCGGGATGACAGGGCTATTGTTTTGGGTTGCAAAGAGGGAATGCTTACCTTAGTAGCGATTATTTAAGACTTAAGGCAAAAGCCTGCTTTTGTTGTTACAATAGCCAAGCTTTTAGATTGTGCTGACACAGGTGTTAAGCGCAACCTTAAGCCCACAAATACCCGTTTAATCGATAAGTAACGCAATTTCAGTAACCTAGCAGCCGCTTCGTTACCCACCACAGGATATTCACCTTTGAGCAACTCAGATACTAAGCCTACTCCATCACTGGCTTTTTCGACTCTTAAGCTAAAAACCGAATTGCTTGAGAACCTTTCTTCAATGGGCTACAACGAAATGACGCCAATTCAGGCGCAAAGTTTGCCGCCCATTCTGGCGGGTGAGGATGTGATTGGTCAGGGGAAAACCGGTTCGGGTAAAACGGCCGCCTTCGGTCTAGGTTTACTGAATAAGCTCGATGTAAAACGTTTTCGCATTCAAACCTTAGTCTTGTGTCCAACCCGTGAATTGGCCGACCAAGTGGCGCAGGAAATCCGCACTCTTGCCCGTGGTATTCATAACGTTAAAGTACTGACACTTTGCGGTGGTGTGCCTATGGGGCCACAGGTGGGCTCGCTCGAACATGGCGCGCATATTATTGTCGGAACGCCGGGGCGTATTGTCGATCACTTAGATCGCAATCGATTAGATTTAAGCAACCTTAACATGTTAGTGCTCGATGAAGCCGATCGCATGTTAGAAATGGGCTTCCAACCCGCCTTGGATGCAATTATTGAGCAGGCCCCGCGTGAGCGCCAAACACTGCTATTTAGCGCGACGTTCCCCGAGCAAATTCAATCTATTGCTCAGCAAATCATGTATAACCCCACCATGGTTAAGGCGGCGGTTACCCATGAAAAAAACACCATCGAACAACACTTCTATCAGCTCGATGACGATAAAGCGCGCATGCAAGCGCTGCAATTATTGCTCCTAGAACATAAGCCTGAAAGCGCCGTAGTATTTTGTAATACCAAGCGCGAAACCCAAAAAGTGGCCGATGAACTTGAAGGTTTAGGTTTTAGCGTATTGGCTCTGCACGGCGATTTAGAGCAAAGAGACAGGGACGAAACCCTGTTGCAATTTGCCAATAAGAGCGCCTGTGTGCTGGTGGCGACCGATGTGGCCGCCCGTGGTTTAGATATCGACGCGCTCGATGCCGTGTTTAACTATCACGTTGCCTACGATACCGAAGTGCATATTCACCGCGTGGGTCGCACGGGGCGCGCTGGCAGTAAAGGCGCCGCTTATACCTTCTATAATGACCAAGACGGTTACAAAATTGCCTTATTAGAAGAGTATTTAGATCGCGAAATCACCAGCGAATCACTGCCATCCGAAAGCCTGCTCGGTAATACACCAGCCGCGCCAACCATGATCACTTTGCAGATCGATGGCGGTAAAAAAGAGAAACTTCGCCCCGGCGATATCTTAGGCGCACTAACGGGCGAAAATGGTATCGAAGGTTCACAGGTCGGTAAAATCCAAGTTACCGATTATCGCGCCTATGTGGCGGTTAATCGTAAGGTGGCTAAAAAAGCCCTCAGTAAACTCACTAGCGGCCGCATTAAAGGTAAGTCTTACCGCGCATGGCCGATGAAGTAAGCCCATTAAGTTATAGGTTAAGATAGCTTGTCGCTACGAATGCCACTCATCTAAGATGTGTGGCATTTTTTATATCATTCAAAGAAAAGAGTTTAGAACTTCGCCACAGTTATCTTTTTGCCATGGGATGATTTGGGTTAAGTTGCAGCAGATCCCAGCGATTGCCATAGAGATCTTCAAAAACGGCAACAGTGCCATAATCCTGCTCCTGTGGCTCGCGAATAAAGCGGATCCCAATGGACTGCATATAGTGATAATCGCGCCAAAAATCATCGGTATTTAAGAATAAAAACACCCGTCCTCCGGCCTGATTGCCGATAAATGCTTCCTGCTCGGGTTTGGAGGCTTTGGCTAATAGTAGGGCCGTACCATGGGTATTGGGCGGCGCAACCACGACCCAGCGTTTATCTTGCTCGGGTTGATAGGAGTCCTCAATCAACTCGAATTTGAGTTTATTGACATAAAAATCAATCGCCTCATCGTAATCTCTTACCACGAGTGCAATATGAACAATATTCTGTTTCATCTTTGTTTCTCAACGTTGAGCCTTAATCGTTGAGGCTATAGTAGCAAGGTGGTCGGGTAATGTATCGATATGCGCTCAAAGGAAGAATGGTGTGAATGAAAGAAATACAGATCAATTAGTTGCAAGATACTTCCTCAGACCGCGTTGGTTTAGTTAGCATCCTCTTATGCAGAATAATGGCATTAGATGCACTTTTTACCTAAAAAATCAGCTAAATGGTTATCGAAATACCCCTAAAGCCCACACGTTCTAACAAACTGTTGTAATATGTAGCGCAAAATAACGATTAAAAATGTGAATTAAATGGGCATGCATATTCATTGGCTTCTTATATTAATACTGAGCATTCTTCCCGGTACCGTTGTCGCATCAGATATTGCTAGTAGCGTGAATGGCGGCGCAAATCGCTTCGATGACGGAGGTGATTTTGAGCTGGGTATGAGTGTTTATGGGGTCAATCAAGTTGATGTCCGACAAGCAGAAGGCGGTACTGCGCAGTTATCACTGTTGGTCAGTGGCATGTATCAGTATAAAGGGTTGTTTATTGAGATGATTCACCAATCTCAGGATGGTGTGAATCTTGGCGTTAATCTTTGGAACTCAGAACATTGGTCCTTAGAACTGTTACTGGCGAACTTACAGGGCTCATGGGCTCGTCCGTCGGATGTGGACCCCAGCACGCTCGATGAAGCGGGTCGCAATGCTTATCTATTATCGGAAGATTCGCTTTATATTGGCGCTGGTTTTCGTGCCACGCGTTATTGGGATGATAACTACGTTTTCCAATACAGATTAGTGTCTGATTATTATGATGATCAAGGGATTCAGAGTTCTGCCAGATTAGGTAAGTCTTGGCAGGTTCGTAACTGGAATTTTCACGTATTGGGGAGCGTTGGCTATTCCTCTGCCACTTTGAATCGTTATCTTTTTGGTGTTAGTAAGGAAGAAGCAACCGAACGTTTTCCCGAATATCGTCCGAGTAGCTCTTTTAACTACGGTATGGAGCTAGGCGTTGCTTATCCTCTCAGTGAGAATGTTGTTTTTCGAGCCATGTATCGCTTAAACCTGTTGTCCAAAGAAGTGACCGATAGTCCCTTTAATCAAGCTGGCTATACATCGTACTTTAATGCCTCTATCAGTTATGTGTTTTAGGGAGGGGGCATGAAGCGATTCTATCTATGGCTAGTGTTACTGAATGCTCCTTTTTTTGCTTTGGGTCAAGACGATTCGGTGATGTTTACAGCAACCCCTGAACGTTGTATTGCACTACATAAAGGGCAAACCTGCTATCAAGATGTGCTTTTTCGATGGCAAACACCGGCGAGTGGCGAGTATTGCCTTATCCTGGCAGACAGCCAGCACCAGCTAACCTGTTGGAGCGGAAACTCGTTACAGGAATACCAATATAGTTTTGAAGGGAATAAAACGGCGACCTTTATTCTAACCCGTAATGATGACGTGCAACCGCTCGCCCAAGTCAAAGTGGTGGTCACTTGGGTTTATAAGGCCCCTAAACAGAGTCAATCAGGTTGGAGGTTATTCTAATATGTCAGTTGAAAAGCACATTTTAGTGGTCGAAGACGATATCTCGCTGGCAGAGTGGATTAGCGATTATTTACTGGATCATGGCTATAGTGTGACGGTCGCTAGCCAAGGTGATTTTGCCTTAGAGATGATTGCAGAAGAAACACCGGACTTAGTATTACTCGATGTGATGATGCCCGTTAAAAATGGTTTTGATGTGTGTAAGGAGGCGAGGGCGTTTTATTCTGGGCCGATTTTATTTATGACGGCGTGTGTCGAAGATGGGGATGAGATCCGTGGATTAGATGTAGGGGCAGATGATTATCTCACTAAACCTATTCGACCACAGGTGCTGTTAGCGCGGATAAAAGCCCTGTTACGCCGCGTGGGGGACGAAGAACAAAAACAGCTGTTAGTGTTTGATTCTCTGGTTCTCAATGCCACAGCCAAATCGGTCACTATTGATAAACAGCCGCTGGATTTAAACGCCAATGAGTTTGATGTTTTGTGGCTACTGGCACTCAAGGCGGGCACAATTGTCAGTCGCAATGAGTTAGTGACTCAGCTGCGAGGTTTTGAATACGATGGCTTGGATAGGTCGGTGGATATTCGTATATCGCGTTTACGCAAAAAATTGCAGGAAGCCTCAAGCCTATCCTATAAAGTGAAAACCATCCGTGGCAAGGGGTATCTTTTTTGTCGCGATGAGGCTGAGCACCTTTTATGAAGAAGTTAATCACTTCTCTGGTGTTGGTCGTCTTGGTTTCTATTGCAAGCCTAGGTTGGTCTATAAGTGAGTTTGCCAGCCTGCTAGATCCTGATAATGACACGCAAACTCCTGCAACTCACCTAGCGGCATTAAAGCTGCTGGGAGGCACTTTGGCTAGAACGCTAGATGAGGATAGTGCCAGTCAAAATGGCTTTATAGAAAATTGGAACCAGCTAAATTCAGAGCAACTATCTTTGATGAGTGAAGCCGATTTTGTCTTACCCTCAGGGTTGAAAACAGAGTTTTATGCAGAAAAATCATTGTTGCTCGAGTCTGATGATGGCATCTCCTTGCATTATTTACTGCCTAAAACGCGGCAGGTATTAAATATCAATACCGATATTGTCACGCCGGCCGATGTCAGCTTTGACTTGAATAAGCTATACACCATGCTTTTCTATGGAGGTTTGGTGGTGATTTTATTGGTTTGGGTATCTCCTTTAATCCGCCAGCTGGTTAATCTTAGCAAAGTGACTCAAGCGTTTGGTATGGGGGATTTACAACAGCGAATTCCTGTCCAAAAAACGTCGTACATAGGCACAATTGAAAACGAATTCAACCGTATGGCTGATCGCATTCAGCAATTAATCGATGATAACAAATTACTCAGTCGGGCCGTTTCTCACGATTTAAAAACCCCGATAGCGCGGCTCCGATTCGGTATAGAGGCATTGGAGGAAACCCAAAACGAACAGCTTAGAGTCAAGTATTTCCAGCGCTTGAACCGCGATTTGGACACGATGGAAGACTTGGTGATGACATTGCTGAGTTATGCCCGTCTCGATGAGGCGAATATCGAGCCAGATTGGCAGTCGATTGAGCTAAATACATGGTTGCTTGCCACATACCAAGGCCAAGAATACCCCGGTTTTTCGGTTGAATTGGTTACTTATCCCACATCACTTGTCATCAAAACGGATCCCAAGTATTTATCCATGCAAGTGAATAATTTACTCAGTAATGCACTGCGTTTTGGTAAATCGAAGATCCGGCTGAGCTTAGCTGTAGAACAGGGCACTACTTGGTTACATGTTGACGATGATGGGCCGGGGATTGATGAACATGAATCCGCTCAAGTGATTAAACCTTTTATACGTGGTCAACATAGCCGGGGCAATTCCGGCCATGGTATGGGGTTGGCAATTGTCGATAGAATTGGCTGTTGGATGGGCACACCATTATGTATTGGACGCTCTGCTGATCTCGGTGGTGCTCGCATGTCACTAAAGTTTACGCTTCAGAATCGATAACTTAGCAGAATTCGCACATGGGGGATGCCGGATGGGAATTAAAGTGCACCAGCTAGCATATAAACTGATGCACTTTGGGTGACAATTAACTTTTTATGTCGACATTGTTCAGTATGTAATCCGTGTCGTAGACACGTGAATGGGTATTTTCTGGCTTGCTTTGTAAACCCGCGACTTCAACCATGACAGAGGTCTTCTTATTCACCGTCGACGCCCCACTGAATATCCTTATTTGCGGTTGCACCTACGCCAAATTGGTCCACGGTGCCAAGATCTGTTTGCTCGCGAGTACAAGATAAGTAGCGATAACCCGCTTGTCTGCACACCTTAGCTGATTTACGTATAACGTATTTTCGAGCCAATGCACGGTCTGTGTTGGTATTGCCAACAACACTTATCTGCCAGCTATTGGGCACCATTTGTACGGTTTCAAATTCCTTCCCGAAAGATCAAAATTGCTTTTCGGTATCTATAGAAAGTGGCGCAAGCTTAAAGCATCAGCACTAATTCTTCACATAAAAATTTCCGATATATATCATAATGTTGTATCTTGATGTTGCTTAGAAACTATAGCTAATACCAAGGTATGTCGCCAACTGGTTACGACTGCCGATTAGCGGAGAATTGGCCATATTGGCACTTATGAGTGAGTAACCTGTGGCTTGTGTAATGTCTAAATGCTGAGTGACAGGCATGACCAAGGTGTAACCTAGTTTATAGGCGAAGGTGCCGTCTGCCTGATATGCAGGGCGCTGCGCAGTTGCTTCGGATGACTTTACACCTGTGTAGTAGTTGGCAAAGTCTTCACTAAAGTAATGTACACCGGCATAGGGCACGAGATCCCCAAAGCCCAGATTGATGGGATGGTAATAGGTAATATCTGCCTGAAAACCATTATAAACATTTGTCACATCGTGTTGGAATTTGGTTGAGAGTGTACCAGCACCTAAATGAATGTCGGCGTTTAACCCTAAATCGCCGCTGAATTTGCGATCCTTCATGCCAGTTAAAATATCGGCATCATCGGCATTAAAACCTGGATTGGCAACTACAAAAGCACTGAAATTGATGGCACTATCGTTAGTGCCTAAAATGCGATAGTTAATACCGGATAGATCGGCATTGAAGTCTTCACCGTGGTAGCCGCCATTGAGGTAGGCACGCGTTTGGTGATCTTGTCCCTTATAAAACTGGCTGCCAGTAACGACACCAACACCTGCAAAAAACTGATTTTCATGACTATAAATATTACCGTTACGAATGTAGGTATTGCTTTCTGCAAACGCATGAGTGGAGAGCAAAATACTTGTGATGACAAAGCAAAGTTTTTTCATTTTCTATCCTTAAAATATCTGTCTAGTGACTGTGGGGTCACTATATTTCAGTTCTTAAAAGGACTTTGTATCCGAATGTAACCTAGGCTTTTTGGTCCTAGAGGTACCGTTTAAGATTGCGTTGAGGGTTCTGCTTGGGAGATTTTTGGAGGTTCATGCAGCAGTGTTGCGCTGAGTCAGCAATAGCGGAATAAGGTTCGTGCTTTTCCATTAAGCTATAACCAGATAGAGACTACGAGAAAAGGGGTGAATAATGGCCTTGAGCTTATTTAAATAAAATCAATAGCATCAGGTGCATTTGCCCGGTGCTATTGATCCAACATTTAAACCGCTGATCGACTAAGGGCAGGGTAATCTAAATTGATCGGACAGTTCGTTTAATCGCGCTAACAACTCAGGCGATAGCGTGACTTTTAGGCTGTCGATATTCTCTTTCAACTGATATAAATCCGTGGCGCCTATGATGTTTGAACCGACAAATTTACGTGAGTTAACAAAGGCTAAGGCCATTTGCGCCGGCGTGAGTTTGAACTCACGGGCTAAATCCACATAAGCAGCCGTGGCATCGAGAGCCATTTGCGAGCCTGTATAGCGGGCGAAGCGTTTAAACAGGGTTAAGCGCGCACCTTCAGGCCATTGGCCATTGCAATATTTGCCCGTTAAGGCGCCAAAGGCTAAAGGCGAGTAAGCGAGCAGCGGCAATTCTTCCCGGTGGCTGATTTCACTCATGCCCACTTCAAAGCTGCGATTGAGCAAGTTATAGGGATTTTGCACACTCACAATCCGCGGCAAGCCATGTTTTTCAGCCAGTTGCAGATACTTCATCAAGCCCCATGGGGTTTCGTTCGACACGCCGATATAGCGCACTTTACCCTGGCGAATAACTTCGGCAAGGGCTTCAAGGGTTTCGAGGATCGGGGTGTGATGCTCAATTTCTTGCTCGTCGTAAAAAAGTTCGCCGAAGAAATTGGTATTACGATCAGGCCAATGGAGTTGATAGAGATCGATAGTATCGATTTGTAGCCGCTCGAGTGAGGCATCGACCGCTTGGTGGATATTGTTCCAGTCCAGCGCCATATTCTTGCGAATATAATCACTCTTGCCCCCCGGGGCGGCAATTTTAGTGGCGATCACTAGGTCATCGCGATTACCACGGGCCTTGATATATTGGCCTAGGATCCGCTCCGTCTCTCCTTGGGTTTCCGGCTTAGGCGGCACAGGATACATTTCTGCCGTATCAATAAAATTAATGCCATTACCTATGGCGTAATCCAGTTGGGCAAACGCCTCTGCTTGGGTATTTTGTTCGCCCCAAGTCATAGTGCCCAAACAGATTTTGCTGACCTCGAGATTAGAATGCGGTATGCGTCTGTATTCCATCTATTTCTCCTACGAAAACCTTCTTAGTTCGAGGCTATCAAGCTTTTGCGGTAAAGCAAAGGTTAAAGCATGTGGCTAAATGCTACTGCGTGAAAAACAACCAATGGACAAGGGCCATATTGCACCATGTTGACGCGCATGGCAGGTTGAATTTTATACGCCAAGTGGTCTTTTTAGCACTTATGTCGCTAACAATTCCCCAAACCTGGATTTTTGCTTATTTTCGATGATCTTAGGCACGGCTAAGCCGTGGAAAACAATTTATGAATAAATTGTTATTAAACTACATTTATCGATTAGCGTGCCTGAGCAAGTGAATCAGCATCACAAAATTGCGTGAAATTTTGTATCTAACTTACGAATTTGCCGCGGAATGTGACGCCAATATCGGAATATCTGTTAACAAACCACTACCCTAAATTTATCTAAAAATTTTCATGGTTGATATTTGTGATGGCAGATCTTTCAAACCAAATTATCACGATCAAAAAAGGCCTCAACTTGCCTATTGCGGGTGAGCCTAGGCAGATCATCGAACCCGGTAACAGGCCATCCCAAGTGGCACTGCTCGGCGAGGAGTATGTTGGCTTAAAACCGACTATGTTGGTTGAAGTGGGCGACAAGGTCAAAAAAGGCCAACCTTTGTTTGAGGATAAAAAAACTAAAGGTGTGTTATTTACGGCCCCCGCCAGCGGCGAAATCGTGGCGATAAACCGCGGTGAGCGCCGGGTATTGCAGTCTGTGGTGATCCGCTGTGATGGCTTAGACGCCGATGAGCAGATCCGTTTCGATATCCACGACGATGTGCAGGCGCTTTCTGCCGATGTGGTTAAAGCGCAACTGGTGCAGAGCGGTTTGTGGACCGCGCTTCGCACTCGCCCGTTCTCTAGGGTACCTGAGCTTGACACACAACCTGCGGCAATTTTTGTGACGGCAATGGATACCAATCCATTGGCAGCAGATCCTCGGTTGATTATTGCCGAGCAAACCGATGCCTTTAAGCTTGGGCTACAAGTGTTGACTCGCTTAACCGAAGGTCAGGTTTACCTCTGCCAAGATAAGGGTGAAGCCCTAGTTGGTACCGATTTACCTAAGGTTGAAGTGCGCCGTTTTGCGGGCGTACACCCTGCCGGATTAGTGGGCACCCATATTCATTTCACTCTACCCGTTAGCATTGAGCGTCAGGTGTGGCATATCGGTTATCAGGACGTGATTGCCTATGGCAAATTATTCCAAACCGGTGAGTTATATACCGACCGTATCGTTGCCTTGGGCGGCCCCAGCGTGCTCAATCCGCGTTTACTGCGCACTCAGCTTGGCGCTCAGTTAAGCACGCTCGTGGCGGACGAGATTAAACCCGGCCATAACCGTGTGGTGTCTGGCTCAGTATTATCCGGCCATACCGCTACTGATGTGCATGATTTTTTAGGGCGTTTTCATAACCAAGTGTCGGTGCTCGCCGAAGATGCGCAGCACCATGTATTGCCTTGGGTACGGGGTGGTTCGGATAAATTTTCCATTACTCGTACTGTGACGTCCCGTTTATTTGGTATGACTAAGTCCTTTGAATTTACTACGCATCAAGGCGGCTCTCAGCGCGCCATGATGGCCTTTGGTCAGCTCGATCGCGTAATGCCGCTGGATATTTTACCCACCTTGTTAGTTCGAGATTTAGTGGTGCGAGATACCGATGAGGCGCAGGCCTTAGGCGCATTGGAGCTAGATGAAGAAGATTTAGCACTCTGTACCTTTGTGTGCCCCGGCAAATATGACTTTGGTAAAGAACTACGTGCCTGTCTAGATGTTATCGAGAGGGAAGGTTAATGACGACACAACCTAAAAAACCTGATTTACAGGAAGCCCCAGATTTGCAGCAAGAGTATTACGCCACAGGCAAATCCATGAAGGGCTTTGTGCGCTCATTGGTGATCGCCAGTGGCCGCAGCACTAAGGGCAAAGTACACGTACGTGATGCCATTGACGTTAAACGTACCATGACCTTAGTGGGCCTGTGTTTATTGCCCGCCATTTTATTTGGCTTATATAACGTAGGCTTACAGGCTCAACTTGCCCTAGCGGGTGGATTAACGACACCGGACACTTGGAAGCTGGCGCTGTTTAACGCCTTAAGCGGCGGCTTAACAGCAGAGACTGGCGTGATTGGCCTGTTCCTCTATGGCTTAAGTTTTTATTTGCCGATTTACCTCACGGCATTGCTCACCAGTTTATTTTGGGAAGTGGTGTTTGCGCGGGTGCGTGGCCAAGAGTTGCACGAAGGCTTCTTCGTTACCGCACTGCTATTTACCTTAATCTTACCCGTTTCAATTCCGCTCTGGCTGGTGGTCATGGGAATTAGTTTTGGGGTTGTGGTGGCCAAAGAGCTGTTTGGTGGTATGGGGTATAACTTCCTCAACCCTGCACTGGCGGGCCTTGCCTTTATCTATTTTGCCTATCCATCCGAAGTCACCACAGTTAAGCAGTTAGTGGCGGTTGATGGATTTTCCGGGGCAACGGCGCTGGCACAAGCGGCGGCGGGCAAGCTTGAGTTTGCCGATTACGCTTGGTATAGCGCCTTTAGCGATCCTAACTGGTGGAATAACTTCTTCGGCTTTACCGTGGGTGCCATTGGTGAAACCAGCACGCTGGCGGTATTGCTGGGTGGTTTGTTGCTGATCCTGACTCGCCTAGCCGATTGGCGCATTGTGGTCGGCGTTATGCTAGGCATGATAGCCACTGCCACTTTATGTAATGTTATCGGCTCAAGCACTAACCAAATGATGGCAATGCCTTGGACATGGCATTTAGTCACAGGTGGTTTTGCTATCGCGATGATGTTTATGGCGACCGATCCCGTGACGACCTCCTACACTCGCCCGGGCAAATTTGCCTACGGCGCGCTGATTGGTTTTATGACAGTGCTTATCCGTGTGGCGAACCCCAAAATGCCCGAGGGCGTAATGTTAGCGATTCTGTTTGCCAACCTGTGGGCACCGCTGTTCGATTATCTGGTGGCCCGTGCCAACATCAAACGGAGATTAAAACGTCATGGTCTTTAAGAAAGATACTGTGGTGGGGACTATGGTCTTCACCATTACGCTCTGCCTTTTGTGCTCCTTTATGATCACCGGCACCGCGGGCGTATTAAAAGAGCGCAAACTTGCGAAAAAGCGGGATGAATTGCAGCGCTATGTGTTGATGGCGGCCGATGTAGAACTTGGTCAAGGCAATGAGTTTAGAGAGATTTTTGCTAAATCCGTTAAGCCATTATTGATCAATCTCGACACAGGTAAAGTGGATTCAGATGCCAATGTACTCGACTTTGATGAGCGTATGGCGGCGATTAACCCTGAAACCTCAAGTACTCCGAAAAAGGATATCGCTAAGATTAAAACCCGTGCCAACGATGCCCGTGTATTTAAAATTTTAGATGCCGACGGTAAGTTAGTTAGCGTGGTCGTGCCCTTCTATGGTAAAGGGCTATGGTCGATGATCTATGGCTATGTTGCCGTTGAACCTGACTTTAACACCATCAAAGGGTTAGTGGTGTACGAACATGGTGAAACCCCTGGTATTGGCGACTTTGTGACTGATCCACAATGGTTATCCCTGTGGAAGGGTAAGCAACTCTTTGATGAAAACGGTAAGTTTGCTATGCGCCTCGTTAAAGGCGGTGCCAAAGAGGGTGATATTCACGGGGTTGATGCTGTGAGTGGCGCGACCATGACAGGCCGCGGCGTACAGCGGGCAATGGAGTTTTGGTTTGGCGTTGAAGGCTTTCAAACCTTCTTCAACCAGTTAAAGGCGCCAGCAGTGCAAGGTGAGTTGGGAGGTGCAAAATGAGCAACACTTTATCCATGCGTGACATGCTAACTGGGCCAGTGTTTGCCAATAACCCGGTCGCGATGCAAGTGCTGGGGGTCTGTTCGGCGCTGGCGGTCAGTAACTCAATGCAAACCGCGGTGGTGATGACACTAGCAGTGACCTTTGTGTTGGTGTTCTCTAACCTGATTATCTCCATGATCCGCAACTTAATCCCAAACAGTGTGCGGATTATCGCCCAGATGACAGTGATTGCCTCCTTAGTGATTATCGTCGATATGGTATTGCAGGATGTAGCCTATGAGTTATCTAAGCAACTTTCTGTATTTGTTGGCTTAATTATCACTAACTGCATCATTATGGGCCGCGCCGAAGCCTTTGCCATGAAGTATCCACCGCACTTAGCGGTTGTTGATGCCGTGGGTAACGCGACCGGATATGGCTTGATTTTGATCAGTGTGGCCTTTGTACGTGAGCTGTTAGGAACGGGCAATTTATTTGGCCATAGCGTGTTTACCACTATTGAAAATGGCGGCTGGTACCTACCGAACGAGATGTTCAAGTTACCACCGAGCGCCTTCTTCCTGATTGGCGTGCTGATCTGGACCATCAATGTGATCCAGCGTAAACGGGGTTAAGGAGCAGATATGGAACACTATATAAATCTATTTTTGCAGGCCACTTTTATCGACAACATGGCGCTGTCGTTCTTCCTCGGCATGTGTACCTTTTTAGCCGTGTCTAAAAAGGTGTCCACCGCCTTTGGTTTAGGTGTGGCTGTGGTAGTAGTGATGACCTTAGCCGTGCCGTTAAACCAGCTGATCTATGTGAAGGTTCTGGCACCGGGTGCTTTATCTTGGGCAGGATTAGCGACTATTGATTTAAGTTATCTGCAGCTGATTACTTTTATCGGTGTGATTGCGGCCTTAGTGCAAATCCTTGAGATGTTTTTGGATAAGTACATTCCAAGCCTGTATGACTCGCTGGGGATCTTCCTGCCACTGCTCACCGTAAACTGCGCAATTTTTGCGGGGGTGATCTTCATGGCGAACCGTGATTATAACTTTGCCGAATCGGCGGTGTTTGCTATGGGCTCGGGTCTTGGCTGGGCGGTGGCTATTGTGCTGCTAGCGGGACTGCGCGAAAGAATGAAATTCAACGCCATTCCCGAAGGCTTACAAGGTATAGGTATCACCTTTATTACCACAGGCTTGATGGCGCTAGGCTTTATGTCTTTCTCGGGCATCTCGCTGTAACGAGTGCTTGAAAAAGTGCAACCGCATTCTGTTTAGAAGAAGGGTTATCGGATGGAAATGGCAATAGGCATAGGCATGTTCACCTTAGTGGTGTGCCTACTGGTGATAGTAATCCTTATCGCCAAAAAGAAATTAGTGACTACCGGTGAGATCACTATCGGGATTAACGATGATGCTGAAAAAAGCATCAAGGTTGCCGCGGGCGACAAATTGCTCGGCGCGTTGGCGAGCCAAAGTATTTTTATCCCCTCGGCCTGTGGTGGCGGTGGGACCTGTGGCCAGTGCCGTGTAAAAGTCAAATCGGGCGGCGGTGATATTCTGCCAACCGAACTTGGGCATATCACTAAGAAAGAAGCCAAAGAAGGCTGTCGTCTCGCCTGCCAAGTCGCGGTGAAAACCGATATGGAACTTGAGCTAGACGAAGAAATCTTTGGGGTGAAGAAGTGGCAATGTGAGGTGATCTCAAATGATAACAAAGCCACCTTTATCAAAGAGTTATTATTAAAACTGCCCGAAGGTGAAGATGTGCACTTTAAGGCGGGCGGTTATATCCAAATTGAAGCGCCAGCCCATGTGGTGAAATATGCTGACTTCGATATTCCGGCTAAGTATCGCGGCGATTGGGAAAAATACGGTTTATTCGATTTAGTCTCAACCGTGAATGAAGATGTGCTGCGCGCCTATTCAATGGCAAACTATCCCGATGAAAAGGGTCGCATTATGCTTAACGTGCGGATTGCTACGCCACCTTCGGCCAGTGTGCCACCGGGTAAGATGTCATCCTATATCTTTAACCTAAAAGCAGGGGATAAGGTGACGATTTCTGGCCCATTCGGTGAGTTCTTTGTGAAGGATACCGATGCGGAAATGGTCTTTATCGGCGGTGGTGCGGGTATGGCACCGATGCGCTCGCATATTTTCGATCAGCTTAAGAGCAAAAAGACCAAACGTAAGATGAGCTTCTGGTACGGCGCCCGCTCGACCCGTGAAGTGTTTTACCAGCAAGATTTCGATACTCTAGCCGCCGAGAATGACAACTTTGTCTGGCATGTGGCGTTGTCGGAGCCATTACCTGAGGATAACTGGACGGGTTACACTGGCTTTATCCATAATGTGCTCTATGAGAATTATCTTAAAAATCATAAGGCACCCGAGGATTGCGAGTTCTATATGTGTGGTCCTCCAATCATGAACTCCTCAGTGATTAAGATGCTCGAAAGCCTAGGGGTTGAGCCTGAAAATATCCTGCTCGATGATTTTGGTGATTAGAGTGTAAGTGAACAAAAAAATCGCGTTAGGCCTAGCTAGTACAGCTGAGTCCAACGCGATTTTTGTTTTTAGGGCTTTTAGTTTTTGGTTTTGATATCTAGCTAAATGATGATTTACCGCCATGGCGGCTTAAATAGCTCACCATACGCTGACTCTCGGCGGTATAGCTCCCCATGCGAAACTCGCCCTGCCAGTAGGCTATATCGAGCGGATGATACCCCAGCGCATTTGGATGATTCACATCGGCCCCCGCATCCACCAATAGTTTGAGCAGTTCAAAGGATTGCATCTCACAGGCATGTAAGATTGCCGTCATGCCACTCTCATCCACGCCTTCAAGATCAGCGCCATTGGCAATAATACGCTTTACTGCAAGTGTATCTTTGGCTTTAACCGCATCGATAAGTTCAGTGCTCATAGGGATATTTAACCTATTTATTTGAAAACGCTAATATTAAAAATATTAGTCAGTATAGTGGCTTGTGATAGCGATTTTATATTGTTATCTACCTTGAACGGTTCGCCATGGCATTGACTCTCCGACACGCAGCAAGTCCATCCTTGGATGCTCGACCGCCCCGTCCATGGGGCGGACGGTCGTCTCGCCCACCACCATGGCTCACCTGTTGAGCATCTGTATAATATTTAGGTTCAATAGACGATAGAATTGCCGCGAACAACCACTTTTATGGCAACACCTTGTTACTCTAAGTTTTTCATAAGCATCAGGTTTTATTATATGCAATTAAAAGTGTAGTAATAGGTGTCTTAATAAATTCGTGAGTAAATTCACCTAACAAACGCCTCAAAGGGACTGTCAACGCGTGTCGTTTTCAGTTCTAATGAGCAGCGGTTGTTAAGGTTGTTAAGGTTGTTAAGGTTGTTGTGTTTGAGTCTAGTGCTATGCGTTGCCAGCCCCAAGGAGTGTGTTATAGCTCTAAAAGTGAGGAGAGCCTTTGAGTAGATATATTTTTAACGATCAAGCCTTAGGGCAGTATGATTTTGGTTTCCAACAAATTCAGATTAACAATGATTACACAGGAAAAACGGCTGCAGATATTGAGGAAATAATCAAGGTAGTAGACCTTGGGAATTTGAGCGATGCAGAGCTTGAAATATATAAAACCTATAAGCATGAGACAACTCATTTGTTAGACAGTACCTCAACTCTTTGGGGTATGGAGTACACTTGTAGAATGTATAACTGGTTTAATAACCAATCAGTAGAGTACTTAAAAGTTATCTCATTAAATGATGCTGAGATTCAGATGCACTCATATTTGCTGAAAGCGCCTTCTAAATTGCGTCGCTTCCTAAAATTGAAGTATTCCCTCGAATATGACGAAAGTTGTGGTGTATTTTTGCATATGCATTATTTAGACGAGTATGGTGATATTATTCAATCAACACCAATCACCATGTTATCTCTTTTGGAGGGGCATGCATATGTGCAAGAACAATTACTATCATGTGAACTACATGACAAAGAAGCCGATATAGTGTCATCTTCTTTATTAGCTTCAAAAGTTAGTAAAGATATTAGTTCACTCAGCGGTAGTGAATATTCATGCTTCTTAGCTTTAATCAATCAGTTATTTCCAGAATTAAAATTACGTCAGCAGCTTTTAATTATGGTTCTAATTTCTAGGTTTTCTCTAAATGCTCCAATGTTTTTTATTTGTGCATTTCCAGAGTATATTCTGAGGCATGTGTTTCATGGGGCGAAGCTAGAATTAGTCAGTGCTTTAAAAATGGAAATGTCTAGAGGAATGCACCGCAGTTCGCTTTGTCTGGTTTTACTGCTGTGTTTAGCTATGCACTCAGAAACAACTAGAAAAATCGATGATTCAACTAGTCTAAGGGAGATGGAAGATGTACTTTTAAAAGTATATCAAAAACAAGGTCAATCTATAGATGATGTTAGAGCTATGTTACGATTCCAATATAATTTTGATTTTGAATGCTTGTTGAAACTATTAGAGGAAAAAGGTGCGTATTTAGCAAATAGTCTTGCTATACAGTTCAAAAACAAGGATTGGTATTTTGATGATTTTAATGCTCTTGAACTACCAGACTTCTTCTTATCGAATGGAGATTTAGTGAAAGCATATAATCGTCTTGATTTTGACTCAGAGCAGCATTTAGACGACAAACTACGCATAGTAGTTGGTTTGGAAAAAGCTCTTAAAGAACTTGGTGTCACTAGGCAACATTTATATCCAAGCGTCTACCATGATTGGCTGAATAGAATTAAGTTAGGGGAGGCTGGGGGATATTATCCTTATGCGTCAAACGGGTAATAAAAACAATTTAAGAGTGATTCACCATGCTTGGTATTTTTGGTTAGGTTTTGGTATTTACGGAATTTAACGAGCCACTTATTGTTAAATTTTCAAAAAGTGATAGTAAGCGTTACTCAGTTTGCTTTGAATTACTCGCAAGTAACACAAAATCGACAGGAATTCACCTTCCCCTGCGAAGTTGTCGCAGGGCGTTGGAATAAATTGCGTGAGTCCGGTCATGGTCGTTCTCGTGCATCCATGTACTTCACGACATTCAGGCATCCTGCCTATCAGATGACTGGCTAGCTTTCGGACTCTCTCTTTAACGTCAAGGGGATGTACCATCGGAAGCGATAGCCTTTATCCATAAGACCAAGGCTAGTCTCTAATGCATGTAACTTCGCTAGGGGCGTCTTGGCAGATGTGAAAGCAGATAGGACGAGCAGTCCTCCTTGGTCGGGTGTGGGGTGAAGCCCCACGACTTTGACTTTGCTTTGATAAACACGAAAAAATCGAATCGGCGTAACTTTTATGCTAAAGATTACACCGATTTAGCCAGAGCAGGGTGGAGGCAAAAAAGTGCGTTATGTTGCTATTTAGTTTTAAACATCCCTAATTGGTGAACAATTTTTTCAGTAACTTGAGTTAAGCTATGGCCCTGCTGCTCTAATTCGATGCAATCATTTGAGTTGGAGCTTGAGAGGTGTTTTAATACCTCAATTTCCTTACTGACATCACCAACTAACCTATTAACATAGAGTATATCTAAATTATTATTTGTTCTATCTTGCCCAATCAAAGTTAAAATTTCACTGATGTTTTTACATGCAATATCTAATTCCGATTGGCTCGTTGTTGTGTAATCCGATAATAGAACAATCGCAGATGTTTGTGATTTCATTTGATTACCAGCATCAAGAACCGCTTTAGATATTCCTGATATGATTTGATTAATTTCATCTAAACTGCTTTGGGTTGATTTGGCTAGGTTTCTAACTTCATCGGCAACAACGGCAAAGCCTCGTCCATGCTCTCCTGCTCTAGCGGCTTCAATGGCAGCATTTAAAGCTAATAGATTGGTTTGATCGGCTAAGTTGTTGATAACCGATACCACTCCCTCAATGGCTTTTGTTTGTTGAGAAAGTTGATAAAATTTTGCCTGAAGCTCATCATTACTTGAAATAAATGAGCTTAAATCTTTAACCATAGCCCCCATAGATTCATTTGATCGAACAAGCCCTATTTGCGTGTTTTCTACTTGCTCGCGTGTTTTTTCCGCTTTAGCTTGTAGTGCTAGAGAGGTTTGGTCTAAGGCTTCTATTTGTGAGGTGAGAATACTGACCCGATTATCTTGCTCTTTGATACGTGACGAAATATTTTTTGCTTTTACTTTTAGAAGATCTGATATTTCATCAGAAGCTACGGCCTGTTGTTGAATATCGATGAGTGCAATTTTTACATTCTCTCTAAACGTGTTGATAACACTAAGCACTTTTTCCATTTCACTGTTATATAGGCTATTGATGGTGCATGGAATTGACAGATCTTTTCTTTCAAAGTTTTTCATATATTCGGTAACTTTCTTTAAGGAATCAACTCCCCAGACTTTTTCATCAATATCATGAATAATCAAAAACATTGTGATAATGTACTGAATTATCTGTGAAAATAATAGATCAGTGAAGAAAGTTGCATTCATAAAGAGTACAATAGCACCTAACCAGTGGATAAACCTCATGCGAATAAATAGTGAACGCATATTTTCCTCTATGTTTTCCTAGTGTCTGTTTTAAGACTTTGATTTTGAAAGTTTGAATGCACTGTAAAACTTAGCTGGTAATGATATAGTTTAGGCGTGATTTCAAATATTCATGGCATATTAAATCGAGTGTTTTATAGCCCTATGTGTTAGTAAACCAATCATAAGTATTTGAAGAGTGATATCGACTGAGCAAAACTTGACTCTTACATGTCGATATCAACCATAAAGAACAATAAAATAGCCTAGATGGGATAGAAGTGAGATAAGCATTGTCAGCTTATTTCCATTGTCCAAATAAAAAAACGCCACCAATGAGCATTTTTTTATCAATGCGCTAGCTATATCTATGCTATGCATGTGAGTCGATATTAAAATTCCAGGGTAAGTGGTTTATGAACATGAACCACAACAAAAACCAGGGGATTTAGGTTTTTCTACCGTATTCGTCTGTTCAGGTTGCTCTGTGTTTGTGATATCCGCCGCAGTGCTATCATCCGTGCTCGGCACAAATTGGGCTACATTTTTGGTTTTATCGTCAGTTTTAGTGAACTTAGTAAATAATGAACTCATCAGAACTACCTCTATTTAATCTATTAAGGACTAGTAATTATCAAACATGCTTATATTGCGCATGTTATGGTTGTTGACTGTTTTAGTCAACTATTTATCATTGCTTAATGCCTAAATCGTCTTAAGTTGCTTTTAGAAAGAGCCAACAGGCATAACTGTTATGCCCTAATTATTTACCCATATCACCAGAGCTCAAGGGCACACAATCCCCCTCGGAGTTGCCGCTGGGCAAATAGCGTTGTTGATTTGGTAAAGAGTGCGTGAGTCTCGGCATCTAATCCACTCACTTTAAAGACTAAATTCTGACTTTCATTCCCAATCTCAAAGCAGCATCACTTAACATCCCACTGTGATAAGCTGGCCGCTTTCTAATAAGGTAGTATCTACTAATTAAGTTAAGGATAACCTATGCGTTTAAGTGTAATCAGTACTCTGTTGACTGGTTTGTTATTATTCCCAAGTGCCAATAGTATTGCCGCATTACTTGATACTGGGGCTGAAAAAGCGCAGAGCGTGCAAGGTGATAAGTCGATTGCCTTTGAAAGCCAAACCGCGTCCTTTGTCTCAAAGGCGGCAGAGATTAAGACCTTAATCCAAGCCGCGATAGAGGATTCGCCGCAGCCATTTAGTGGCAGTGTTATCCTGCTCGAGCAGGGTAAGCCGCAGCTTGAATTACAAAAGGGCGAAGGAATCAGCAAAGATTCACGCTTTGTGATGGCATCGCTCTCTAAACTGATTACCGCAACCTTGGTATTGCAGGCGGTCGATGCGGGGAAAATCGACTTAAATCTATCGCTTAATCATTACCTTTTTGGTGATGCGAAGGGAGATAACACGGCATTAAAAGGCACTGTGGCGGGCACAAATTCAAGTGCGGATGCACTTAATCCCAGTCGTTATGACGAGCGGATTACGTTGCACCAATTGCTGACCCATACATCGGGTGTCGATAAACTGGGTAAGGCCAATCGCTTTGAGCCGGGTAGCCAATTTGAATACTCCAACTTTGGTTATTCGCTTTTAGGGCAAGTGCTTGAGAAGGTCAATCAACAATCCTTTGCCGAGCAAGTGGCGCAGTTTGCTACGCGATATCAGCTTAATGGTCTGAGTGCTGAGCTTGGCAGTATTGCGGCGATTCACGCCAAAGTGCCTTCACTCGCCGTTGGTTTACAGGAAAGTGAGGTGATTGCCCCCTCTGGTTTAGTGCTTGATGAAGCTTTGTTGCCCGTGGGGGGATTAATTGCCTCAGCCCCCACCTATGTCGCCTTTCAGCATTTATTACATTCTGGCAAGTTGATGAGCGCAAAGAGTTATCAACGTATGACAACGGCGTATACCGAGATCTCATTTTTATGGCCGAATATGCATTATGGCTATGGGGTGAGGATCAATAAGGACGATGGCCTCGTCGAATACAGTCATACGGGCTATTTATCTGGCTATATGTCGATGACACTGCATTATCCCGAATTTAATTTGGATCTGGTGATGCTGGAAAATCTATCGCTAAATCTTAATGATCGCGCTCGAGTATTTGAACTGCATAATCAGATACGTCAAATCATCCGTAGCCAGTTACTGCTTGCTAAAGCCTCTAATGCTTAAGTCTCTAATGTTTAAACCTTAGCTTTCGCCATTATGTTGGTTAATAGGCTGCTAAGTCTGCCGGTGTCAGGCTCCTAAGTGGCACTTTTTGTCAGGCTTACCCTTGAAAGCATAAAGCCCCAACGTTGGGGCTTTATTCGTGTGCTCATGGCAGCCAAGGTGCTAAACCGTTACCAAAAACGCTTTCTTAGCGCGGTCTCGATATCAATCTCAACTTTAAAGTACTGCAAAATTATCCAGACGGAATCGACTAAGGCTTCGGTAAGTGCAGGATAATCATCCTCGATAATTCCGTTAATTTCTTCGACGGTTTCATCGATATATTCTTGAACACCTTCCTCAAATTCGGCCTTTGTCGCTTGATTGCGGAAAAAGCTAAAGTGGTCGAGCTTTTCAATCAATTGATCGATAAGGGCTCTCACCGAATCGAATTGCTCAACTGTGATCGTGGGATCGGTGGCGATCAGTTTAAAAAAGCTCTGTACTTTGGTTTTGAGATCCAGCAGCGTTGGAATTTGCCCTCGATTTGCCGCCGCATTGCTCACCTCTAATCGGGTTTGTTTGGCGGGCACAGGTGTGACATTCACCCCAGACGCTTGTGGATTAGCCGTTATCGGATCGGCATTGCTCGAAGCTGTTGTCGGTACTTCACTATTATGGGATAGATTAGTATGGGATAGATTTGAATGGGATAGATTTGAATGGGATAGATTTGAATGGGATAGGCTTGCTGATGCTGGCGGTATCTCGCGCCCCAGTGTTTGCAGCAGTCGACGGCTGAAATAGCTTTCTGGCTCTGCCACTTCGAGTGCTCGCTCAAGCTGAGTTTCGCTATAGGGCACGATTTGCAGCAGTGCTTCGAAAATCTCCTTATATTCCAGCTCAATTGCCGCGACCAGTGGGCTATTGCCGCGGCAGTTTTCAGCCGTTAAGTCGGCGCCATATTGCTGCAATAGCTTTAAAATCCGTACCGCTGTTGATTCAAAGCGAGGAAACTCGATGGAACTGCCACCTATTAGGGCGCAAAGGGCAGGGGTGGTATCTTCAGCATTGATGGCATTAGGGTTTGCGCCATGTTCGAGTAGGGCTTCTACACAGGACTGCGCGCCGTAGTAACAGGCGCACATGAGTGGCGTAAATTGCTCATCGACTGAGAATTCTTCAATTTTAGCTCCGTGGCGCAGTAAGAGTTCCACAGTATTACGTCGCATGGGGCCAGTGATTTGATCCCACCAGTAGGTCGAAATCGCCTTGTGCAGAATAGGCGAATTATCGTGGCCGCAATGGGTAAAAATATCCCCGCCTTGGTTAATAAGCCATTCAAGTACTTGGGTTCGACAGGAGATAGCCGCCGCAGAAACATAGTTAGTGTTGTAGATATTGGTGAGGCTTAAATCCAGTCCCTTAGTGAGCAGATATTCCATCACTTGGATAAGCGTGGCTTGATCTTCTTTCCCCGAACCGCGCTGGCAGATAGTCAGTAAGCTTGGTTCATCCACAGCACCAAATTTTTTATTGATATCCATACCATATTTTATGAAGAGGTCGAGAAACTCGGGTAAAAAGGTTTTCTTCTCGACCATCGGATAAACCAATAGTCGTAAGTTCGACCAGGCCAACATTTCATAGGGTTTACCCGTGTTCATAAATTCGGCATTTGGATTAGCCCCATATTTGAGCAGCAGTTCAGCGGCTTGATAGATATAAGGCCGTTTATTCACATCGGTAAATGGGGCGTTATTAATAAATTGGTTGAGCACGGGTGAATGGTCGGCGTCAGGCGGTGTCATCCTATAGATGCGATTGATATCGACGGTCGCCTTAATCAATTTTTCGATAATTCTGAGGTCAAATTCCGAGGTCGATGCCGCATAGACCAAGCTTTTAGCGTGGGAGTCGGCTTTGAGTTGTGGATAATGGTCTAACAGGTATTCAGTGTATTCCTGCGCTTTGGCGTAAACGCACAGTTCTAATAGATTCGCATCATCCCAAAAGCTACTGTCATTCGCCATAATATAGCGTGACTTTTTAAAGTGAGGAAAGCGTTTCACTAAAGGTGAAAAGGCTTCAATCCCCCAAAAATCGCTCGAAGTAATAACATTTTCAATCAGGCTTAATTCACCAATATCCAGTGGAATGTCTTTATTAATGATATGCAGAAACAGATCTTTATTTCGCTCATCGACTAATATTTCTAACGGATGATTTAGCTCACCATTGGTCCAAAAACTCACCGGTTTATTGATGTCTAACTTAGCAGCAAGTAGAAGATCGATCATATCTCGACGTTGATGATCCTGATAGATATACTGCGGATTAGGGTGAAATAAATAGTTCAACCAGCAATTATTGTATTGATTTTGGTAGTAAAGATTGGCACCGGATGCAAGGTAAAGCTTAACTAACTCAGGATTATTATATTCGATAGCAGAATGTAAGGCACTGAAACCATTGCATTCAATCTGTGCGCCTTTCTCGAGTAGATACTGGATAAGCGTTAAATCCGACTCCGGGCTGCGGGAAAGCGGGACTAAGACATTACAGGGGGAAATATTAGGGTCAATAAAATTGAGATCCCCACCGTTAGCGAGGTATTTCTCAATTTTTTGTATTTTCTTGGGGGTCGAAATTGCCGAGTCTAAACAAATATCGCGCAGTGTGAGTTTACTATCACTAAAAATCCAATTTAGCATAATGTTCCCTATCTAATGCTATTAACAAAATAGTATCAATCGCTTTTCAATTAATTAATGTTGATAAAGTGAAATTGCCTATATTTTAATGCATTTAGTGACAGAAAAACTATGCTTTAAGACTGATAATTAAGGTCACATTCTATTTATAAAAAGCAGCAAGAAACCCATAAATGGCGATATGGGTTTGGTACTGTGAGTGATAGGTTTAGCTTTATGCTGGCTTAAGGTTCAACAACATGGGGATTTCGCAGGCATCGTGTCCTGTGTTACCCAGCGGCGCCGAAAGGTGGATAAAACCTAATTTTTCATAGAGTTTTATGGCTTCATTTAGCACGGCTGTGGTTTCTAAATAACAACTTTGGTAACCCGCTTCACGGGCAAAATCCAGTGCCATCAATGCCACACGTTTAGCGAGTCCCTTGCCGCGGATTTCTGGCATAAAGTACATCTTTTGCAGTTCACACACGCCATCGTTATTTGCCAGTGGAGCAATGCCGGCGCCGCCGAGGACGCGCCCCTCAACTTCTATCACCCAATAATTGGCGCCCGTTTGCGAATAAATCTGGCTGAGACAATCTAAGGTGGGATCGGCCACGCTATAGCCTTTATCTGCGGTTAAACCGTATTCGGCGGATACGGCGCGGATCACCTGAGCGATCGCGGCATCATCTTCGGCTTTGGCTTGGCGGATAAGACAGCCATTTTGCTGCTTAGCATTATGAATCGCTTGGTTATACAACATCAGTGCTTGCTCTATTTGCTGGGTTTGTGCCGGAGTGAGTTGGGCTAAGATATCTTGAAATAGCCGATTTTGCTGGGTATCTAACTTAGCTAATAATTTTTTGCCAGCAGTCGTGATCTGCACAACTAAACAACGGTTATCCCTAGGATGAATTTGACTCTGGGCGAGCTTTTTTTCGACCAGATGGCTAATCGCTCGACTGGCATTGGATTTATCTATGCTGAGTCTATAGGCGAGTTCTTTAATCGTCTGTGGTTGACGGCCAATTTCAAACAATGCATGGGCTTGCACAGGTGAAAGGGGTAAATCCCCGCAGGCGGCATTTAGCATGCCTAAATGTCTTACCATTGAACGGGATAACTGCCTAAGTTGGCTGGAAGAGCAGGTTGTGTGCGTCATCGTTTCCGGTAAATCTGTTGTCATTTGCGCCATAGTAAAACCAGTGTGTACAGTGGGAGTCGCATAGTGTGCGTTTGGTTTGAATGGACTTAGTTGTAAGTCACAACTAAGTTAGCGGGCTTTAATTGTGCTTGCAACATCTGATTAACAAAAATTATCTGTAAATGTCGGGATTTAATAGTGGAGCCATGGCAAGAATAATCGCCTGGGTGTAATTGCTCTCACGGGTCGCATGGCCGTGGGTCAGTAAACCTATGGCGCCGCCTTTTTGCTTAATATTGACGGTATTAAATAGCCTATCCATCACATGCCCAAGCTCTTCACCCGTTTTTAATGCCCGATAAACCTGCATTGGCAAAGGTAAAATTGCGCTGCGGCCAATGGCAAGTTGGTCTTTATGGCCGATGGCAATATAGGCGAAAGTGGCGGGGCCAAAATCGAAGTAATCGACGCCACCTTCCATCGCAAAATAGTAGTCGGCTTCTACCTGCTGCTGGCAATAGTTAACCCGATTGATGGCGCCTTGACGGGTATCGCTATCTGTCATGGGCTGCGCGGGGACGCCAGAAGGTGCGTCCATACCCCGAGTTTGGATCTCATATTCTGGGAATAGCTGTGCCATCGCATTGGCTGCGGCATTGATTTTGACTGGGTTTTTAGAGCCCACAACAATCTTGATAATGTTTTGTTGCATATAAGTTATTTATTTCTGGTTTTAATGTAGACGCTCGTTTGAATCATTGCTTAAATGGTCAGAGGTGTCTAAGCGTTTGGGTTTTCTATTTTGCCACAGTTGGCGGCGAAGCTCAGTAAAAATGCCCATGCTAGGGAGGAAATAGCCAGCCTTAGATACTAGGAAGCGACATGTGATTATTGCTCCTTCAGTAAGTTGGGCGGGGTAGGCAGTAAGGTTATATGTCACGCAATTGAAGGAACCAAACCAAGAGATAATAATAATGAAATTCAACAAACTCGTGATCGCTATGGGGATCGCCTGCGGGGTAATGCTCTCAGGTTGTAATGATAGCGAAGATAGCTCTACACCGACTGAACCTGAAAATAAACTGCAAACCTTTGCTCCCAATGGCCTGCTTAAAGCCAGCATTCGCCGAACCACCTATGGCGTGCCACACATTCAAGCCGATAACTTAGAAAGTTTAGGATTTGGTAGTGGCTATGCACAGGCGCAGGATAACCTGTGTGTACTGGCCGATGGTTTTATTAAGGCTAATTCACAACGTTCTATGTACTTTGGCCCCCACGCGTCGATTGATTTCACCACTGGGCAACCCACGGCGGAAGATAACGGTAACCTGATCTCTGACTTTGGCTATAAGGCCTTGAAGATCAGGGAGCAAGCCGAAGCTAAGTGGCCGCAGTTTAGTGAAAACTCTCGGGCGTTGATCCAAGGTTTTACCGCTGGCTATAACCAATACCTGAGTGATGTTGAAGCGGGTAAACAGACGGCGGAACCTTTCTGTAACGGCCAGCCTTGGGTGAAACCCATAGTGCCAGAGGATGTTGTTACCTATCTGTTTTCTATTGCTTTATTACCTGGCGCAGCTAACTTCCTCGATTTGATTTTCTACGCCAACCCTGGAGATGCGCAGGAATATATGCCGCGCATCGTCGGGCCAGCGCCAAGCCAAGCGCAAACCGCCTTTGTCGCGAATATGCAGTCTAAGTTACTGGCCCGCACGGCTCGTATTACGACGCCAGAGACCAATCCCCGTGATCTTGGTTCAAACGGTTGGGGTTTAGGTAAAGATAAAACCGAAAACGGTAAAGGTATGGTGCTGGGCAATCCCCATTTCCCACACACGGGGAACCTGCGCTTCTGGCAGTCCCATATCACTATCCCTGGGCATTTAGATATGATGGGCGGCTCACTTGTGGGTATGCCAGGACCGATTAATATCGGCTTTAACAAAGACTTAGCTTGGACGCATACCTTCTCAACCGCCGAACATTTTGTCATGTATAACCTAGAGTTAGTCTCGGGCGATCGCATGCAGTATTTGTTCGATGGTCAGCCAATGCCGATCACTAAAGAAACCGTATCTATTCTGGTTAACGCGGGTCCTGCGGGGATCCTAGTGGCAGAGAAGGATATTTACACCACGGCTAAAGGCCCTATGGTGGAAGCGCCGCCTACGCTTGCGCCTTTTGGTTGGGATGATGGCAGTGCCTTTATGATCCAAGATGCCAATATGGGGACGATGGACCCTGTGGATCATTGGTTAGCCATGAATATGGCAACGAATAAAACCGAGTTCCAACAGGCGTTTAAGGACTATGATGGTGTCATCTTCAATAATACTATGTACGCCGATAAAGAAGGTAATGCCTTTTACATCGATGACTCAACCGTGCCTGGGCTCTCCGAATCGGCAGTTGTAGTGCTAAAGACTTCACCGGATATTAAGGCGGCAAAAGAGAAAGCGGGCTTTACTATTTTACCGGGTAATACCTCTTTGTTTAGCTTTAGCGGCCCAACCCCCTATGAGCGTGCGCCTAAGCTTGAGCGCAGCGACTTTGTGCAAAACTCCAATGATTCCTTCTGGTCAACTAACTTGGATGAACCGCTGACTTACTTCTCGCCCATGTATGGTGAAGAAGCGGGGCAGTTATCACTGCGCACTCGTATGGGACTCACCCTAATGCAGGACGGCGCTGGGGCTGATGGCAAGTTTAGCCTAGAAGAACTCGAAGCCTCGGTATTATCCAACCGCAGCTATTTAGCCGAATTGGTGTTGCCAGAGTTACTCGCCCAATGTGATGCACAGGGCAGCACGCCTGTGGTGGTGTCGGCGGGTTTATCTAAGGATATTACTTCAGCTTGCGCGGCATTAAAGGCATGGAATGGTAAGCAAGATAACGATAGCAAAGGCGGTGCCTTACTGCGTGAGTTTGCCCATCAATTTAGCCAAGCGACTATGCTGACCCAAGGGTTCGATGTCGCCAATGCTGCTACTACACCTAAAACGTTAACGACAGATGGCAGTGCGTTAGTCGCGCTTGCCCACGGCGCACTGAACTTGGAGGCTGCAGGCTTTGCCTTAGATGCGCCCCTAGGTGAGGTGCAATTTGTGGAAAAATCCCTGCCTAATGGTACGCCAAGCGGTGCGCGTTTACCTTGGCCGGGGAGCCACAATGCCGAAGGTGGGTTCAATGTGTTTTCCACCAGTTTATCCGGTGATGACACTCTGATCCCGCAGCATAAATATGCCCCAGTGATGGATGTGGTAACAGGTAAGGCGATGAGCTCTGGCTTGACGGCTAAGGGATATCAGATCCGCTACGGTTCGAGTTGGATGATGGCGGTGAGTTTTACCGACGATGGTCCAGTGGCGCGGGGGATTTTAACTTACTCCGAGTCGAGCAATATTCTGACGCCAGAGTTTACCGATCAAAGCCTCTTATACTCAGATGCGAAGAGCTTCCGCCCCCTGTTATTTAAGGAGGCCGATATAGCGCCTGCGGTAGTGTCGACGACCGAGTTAAGTCTGCAAAAACCTTAACTGACGGCTCAACATAGCCAGACAAAAGGCCCATTAAATTGGGCCTTTTTTATGGGAATTTTGGCGCCCTGCAATGTAGCAAGTTGTGAAAATTTAACAATTGACCGAGTGATCTAGTTCAATGTTTTGTTGGCACTTGTGGATGAATGCTTGGTTTTTGAGTTTTTTGCGACCTTAATCCGTTCCGGCGTTTTTATCTGCGGATGCTGGATGTCGCAATCTAGGTTCTGTGGTGAATTTATTGTGTTTTCTGATGTTTTTATGTGATCTTTTTGATGCTGTTTTGAAAATTTATTACACATAATCATAGATCTAGATCCCAATACTGGCTTAACTTGAAATTCTCTTACTTAAAATGGTGTCAGATCAACTTTTGAGATCGCTTTTTGGTTATCCTTACCGCGAATTTTTTATGCCAGTCACACCGTAAGGTAACTTTTATATGCAAAAAGATGCGACCAGTGTTCTTGGAACACCCCAAAGCACGCAGGAACAGGACACAAAAAAAGGTTTATCTTGGACACGCCAAGACACCACTTGGATGCTGAGTTTATTTGGTACCGCCGTCGGTGCTGGTATTTTGTTTTTACCTATTAATGCGGGCATGGGCGGTTTTTGGCCCCTCGTATTAATGGCGGTGATCATAGGTCCTATGACCTATTTAGCCCACCGCGGCCTTTCACGCTTTGTGTGTTCATCGAGCATTCCGGGTAGTGATATTACCCAAGTTGTGGAAGAACATTTTGGCATTGGTGCGGGTAAAGCCATTACCTTGCTGTACTTCTTTGCCATTTATCCCATAGTGCTAATTTATGGTGTGGGTATTACCAATACGGTTGATAGCTTTATTGTGAACCAATTGGGCATGGCCTCTCCACCGCGTTTTCTGCTCTCTGGCGTACTGATCTTCGGGATGATGGCGGTGATGGTCGCAGGTGAGAAGTTTATGCTCAAAGTGACCCAGCTACTGGTATATCCGCTGGTGGGTATCTTGGCATTTATGTCGATTTATTTAATCCCAGAATGGAAAATGGATGCGCTGCAGGTTGTGCCAGAAGCAGGGGCTTTTTTAGGCACTGTGTGGTTAACGATTCCAGTTTTAGTGTTTGCCTTTAACCATTCTCCCGCGATTTCACAGTTTTCGGTTTCCCTAAAACGTGACCATGGGGCAAATGCGGCCCGTAAGGCGGATGTGATTCTGCGCAATACCTCCATGATGTTAGTCGGCTTTGTGATGTTATTCGTGTTCTCCTGCGTGTTGTCCCTATCACCTGAGCAACTCGCCGATGCGAAAGCGCAAAACCTGCCGATTCTGTCTTATCTCGCAAACGTACATAACAGTGGTTTTGTGAGCTACTTTGGCCCATTAATCGCCTTTATCGCGATAGTTTCTTCTTTCTTTGGCCATTACATGGGCGCGACAGAAGGGATGAAGGGGATTATTGTTAAGCAGTTAGACGCGAATAAAAAAGGCATCTCAGAGCAAAAAATCAACAAATTTATTCTGGTGTTTATGTTTGTGACGATTTGGGCCGTGGCAATCAAAAACCCAAGTATTTTGAATATGATTGAAGCTTTAGGTGGTCCAATTATCGCGGCTATTCTGTACTTAATGCCTATGTACGCTGTGTATAAAGTGCCAGCATTAAAAGCGCACCGTGGCCGGTTCAGTAATATCTTCGTGGTGATTGCGGGTCTGTTGGCCATGACGGCAATTCTGTTTGGTTTCTTCCGTTAGTTTTTGTTTTTAGTCTTAAAAAAACAGGATCTGGCCATAGGCTCGATCCTGTTTTTTTATAGATAATATGTTGAATAACTTATTTTTCTTCGTACATCAGGTAGTAGCTTTGCTTCATCCCCAGTGCTTGGTAAGTTTGCTGCGCGTTAATATTTTCCTGCTCGACATACAGACGGAAACTGGCGGCGCCGCCATTGAGCTCGGCTAAGTGCTTAACTTCGTTATAGAGTTTGCCATAAATGCCCTGACGACGATTTTGCGGGCGAATATACACGCTTTGGATCCAGTAATAATCCTTGGCGCGCCAGTCACTCCATTCGAATGTTACCATTAGCGAACCCACAATCTCCTCGGCGATTTGTGCCACAAGATAAAAGCCTTTTTCAGGTGCATTGAGTAGCGTACTGACACCTTTAGTGAGTGTGGTTTCATCTAACACTAAGCCTTCGGTTTCTTGGGCCATCGCCTGATTAAATTGTACTAAGGCGGTGAGATCCTGCGCTGTAGCTTTACGGATCAACATATAACAACTCCTTGGCGGTTATTCGACAATACCGCTCTTGTTGGGTAGGACATTTGGGCGGCTCACTTTAGCATGGAACGAACAGGGATAACGAGTGGGGTAAGGTTTTGCCTGGAGTTGCAGTTTTTAATGGTGAAACTTTGTACGACTAAAGTCTAATCTGCTAGGCTTGTATTAGGTTTTTCTACCTTAAGATTAGTGAGTCTACTATGGGATTCGTTAAGTCTAGCCGCCGCTTTAAACTTAGATGTTTGCAGGTCTATGATGCTAAAAAAGATCAGCAAATTCATCATGGATTGCATTTTATCTTAACCTTACTGACGTTTGGATTATGGGGCCTAGTTTGGTGGTGGCTGATACTCAAATCACAGGGGGGATCTGAGTCACTCTTTAGCGGTTTTGATGATGACTATTGGAGCTATTTAATCGAGCGTGAGCAACCTCCGGCGGCGCTTTACCGCCAACAAATTGCCTCGACAGTGGATACGGGACATTTTGAGGCTTAGGTGGTTTGTTTGCACGTCTTTGATGTATTTTGCAACGGTTGGCATCAACGTGATACAGATCATCCTTAGATTTTTATCCCTTATGCTAGACTCGGCGGTTAGCTAATTTAGAGGCTTAAATTAGTGTCGCCAAGGATAGGGCTCGCCATATCATCATTTAAAACTCAAGGTTAAAAACATGTCAAAACAGAGGTCATCAGCGTTAGGCCGGGCTTGGTCTTATTGGATGTCAGTGCCGCTATGGCTACAAATTTTTGTCGGTATGGTGTTAGGTATTACCGTTGGCGTGGTGCTCGGTGAGCAGGCGACCTACTTAAAACCAATAGGCACGCTCTTTGTGAATACCATTAAGATGCTGATTGTGCCTTTGGTGTTTTGCTCGTTAATTGTCGGCGTAACTTCGATGGAAGACACCGCCAAGATGGGGCGGATCGGCTTCAAATCCTTTGCATTTTATCTCTCCACCACCGCAATTGCGATAAGCCTTGGTTTAGTGGTGGGCTATATTATTCAGCCCGGCGCCGGCGTTCCGTTATTAGAGCATGATGCGGTGCAGACAGTGAAGGAAGCCCCTTCGGTGATGCAAACCCTGATTGATATAGTGCCAACCAACCCCGTTGCCGCGTTGGCCAGTGGGCAAATTTTACAGGTCATTGTATTTGCTGTGGCGTTGGGCATAGCTTTGGTACTGATTGGCGACCATGGCAAACCTGCAGTCAAAGTGTTTGAGAGCTTAGCCGAGGCCATGTACAAACTCACCGATATGGTGATGAAACTCGCCCCTTACGGTGTTTTTGGCCTAATGGCATGGGTCGCGGGGGAATATGGCATTGAGATGTTATGGCCGCTGATTAAGGTGATTATTGCGGTATATATTGGCTGTATTATTCATGTTTTAGGCTTTTACAGCATAGTGTTACGCGTATTTGCTAAGCTGGACCCTTTGCAATTTTTTAAAGGCATTAGTAATGCGATGGCGGTGGCTTTCACAACCTCAAGCTCGGCGGGTACTCTGCCCGCCAGTATGAAATGTGCCAGCGAGTATCTCGGGGTTAATAAAAAGATTTCGAGCTTTGTATTGCCCCTTGGCACCACCATCAATATGGATGGGACGGCTTTATACCAAGGGGTAACTGCGCTGTTTGTGGCGCAGGCCTTTGGTATTGATTTAACTTGGGTAGATTATCTCACTATTATTTTAACCGCGACTTTGGCGTCCATCGGCACGGCGGGTGTACCAGGGGCAGGCTTAGTCATGTTGACCTTAGTGCTTTCAACCGTAGGTTTACCCTTAGAAGGGGTGGCGTTAATTGCGGGTATTGACCGTATTCTGGACATGGCTCGGACAGTCGTTAACGTATCGGGCGATCTCGTGGCGACGACTGTGATTGCTAAGTCTGAAAATGAACTCGATGTTGAGCATTACAATGCCGATATGGCACAAAGCGCTGTGTTCGCCGAGCAAAATGCGGCAAGCGAACATGCGGCGGCGAAGAATGCCAAAGCCTAAGTGATGATATTGGATCTAAAAAAACCGCCATTGGCGGTTTTTTTAGATTTATGGGACTTAAGATTTATACCACTTAGGCTTATTTGACTTATGTTTACTTCACTTGGCTTAACACTAGCACAGGTTTGTCGTCGCTACTCAATAGGGTGAGGCGACCCTGCTGCAGTTTTGCTTTAGCGACGAGTGGCATGGCCTGCATGACTTTATGCTCTTGCTGCATTAGGGCATCGACACAGGCTTTCATCGTGCTTCCTGCGGGCATAAGCTTAAGTTCCTGCCCCTGCTGAGTGTATTGGCCGAAAAAGTTATTACAACTGTTGTTGCCATGGAGTTTACCCTCGGCGTCGAAGGTAATTTGTGCTGGGCTGTAATCGATAGTGGGTTGACCCTGAACTACCTCAATGTGCCAACTGCCCTGTAATGGCACTGTGTCCTGATTGGTAACGTCAGTGCTCTGACAAGCGGTTAAGCCAAAAAGTAATGCGCTTAATAGAAATGTTTGTTTTAACATTGTCTCTGTTCCTTTTTCCATATTCATGCCCATAGTGTGACAAGTTTAGCCCGAGATCTAAAGAGGTTTATATGGCAGATCAAATTAAAACTATTATGAATTTGTTGAAGTTTTTACATTGGTTAGGGGTATTAATGTTAGTTTGCGGGCTTGGGATCTATCTGTTGACCCAATGGAGTCTAGACATCAGCGGCATGTTATTGATCGCAACGCTGATTGGTTTAGGACTGGTACTGATGTCGCCCTATCCAGTGGTCTTGTTTATTCAATGGGCTAAGCGTCAAGATGAGCGTCTCAAATAATACTCAAAGCTCCGCTGAATCGGCCGCAGGATTATCGTATAGGCTCGAGTCGATAGAACTTGAAATAGCGCCTGGGTTAGTCGCGCTTGCGCTGGGGGTTGTTGTATCTGGCACGGCAGGGCGCATTGACAAGAGTTGACTGCGGGCCCCTTCCATCATTGGGGCTAGTTTGGCGCTCGATTCCGGAGTGAAAAAACTATAACTACTATCGAGTTTAAGCGCATGGTTTTGCTGCTCTAATTGCTTTTCGACTCGCTTCATTATGTGTACTACATCCCGCTCACTATCCACAAATACCAAGACGACAAACTGAGTCGCTGTGTAATGGGCGGCAATATCGGCGGTGCGTATCGTATCTTGGATTAAGTTACCGAGTAATCTATGGTGTTTTTCTTCAAGGGGTTTTTCTGTGTCTTTAGGGGATTGTAATTCAAAGAAAATGATCCCCGCATGGGCACCAAAGCGGCGGCCTAAGTTGAGTTGTCTTGGCGCCATCATCACAAAACCATAATGGTTGAGCATGCCAGTTTCTTGATCGCGCATGGAAAGTGATTCGATACGGTGGTACTGACACAACAGAGAGAGATCCTGCTGCAATAGGATCTGAAATGGCTCCAACATAGCGGCATTGCTTAGGGGATCTGTCATGTGCGGGTTAAGTACGCACAGCGCCCCAAACTGACTGCCATCGGGCCAAGCGATAGGGCGGGAGAGAATATACTGTATGCCATCAAAATCCCGCGGTAATTCATCGAGCATAAACCGCGCAAGGTTTTGATAGTCTCCCTCTGGCTTGCTATAAATACACTGTTTAAAGAGGGAAAAGTCTAATGGATACAAGGTGCCAGAAGTGAAGAGTGGGGTTTCATTCATGGAGCTGACAATAATCTCAAAACCTGAGTGAATCGATTGGATCACAAACACGCTGGTCGCGCTATAGAAGCTTTTGATCAATTCGCATTGGTGCATCCAACGCCCAAAATTGACTTGTTGATGATCGCTGTCGAGCAGACTCACATTAGGATTGATAGTATCGGGCAGCATAAAGTCGCCTAGCAGTGGCTAAATATGCATTAAGTTTGGGAAACAAAAGGATAATTAGCAAATCTGTACGGTAAAAAAGCCATAATAACCTGCACCTAATATCGGGGTTAGTGTTTGGCTCCTGTATACTGGCGCATCCCCTGTTTCGGCAAAAGGAAGAAAATTGCGGTGAAGATACGATTGGCTACACTACAAGATATTGATTTATTAGTAAAATTTGAAAGAAAACATCTTAATGATGAGCTAGCGTCGGCCAATATGGGGCTGCAAGGACAAGCGTTTTCCCACAGTGAACTGACTGAATTAGTGCAGCACCATTGGATTGTGGTAGCACAGTTAGAGCAGCAGATAGTCGGTTATGTGATTGCTGGCCGTTGGGGATTTTTCGAACATTGGCCCATTTACCGCACCATACTGAATCGTTTACCCCAACTCGATTGGCATGGGCCTAAAATAACTAAGGCAAATTCATGCCAATACGGGCCTATTTGGGTGCAACAAGCCCACCGTGGGCAAGGTGTTTTCGAGGCGTTAGTCAGTGAAGTTCGCCGTCAAGTTGCTCCCCATTTTAACTATATGCTGACCTTTATTGCCGAAGACAATGAGCGCTCCTTTGCCGCCCATTCAGGTAAGGCCAAGATGCAAGTTTTGGACTTTTTCACTGTCTCTGCCAGAGATTATTATTTAATGGTGGCAGAAACACAGCGGTAATCGTTTAGATTCCCTTGGAGATAAATACGTGACTATACAATTTGTTGAGTCCCTATTAGCAGCCTACGCCGGGGTTACGCTATCGGCTTGGGATAATCTGAGGCTGGTCCTATCCGAGTGCTCTCACCATGGCTTTGAGGCGAAGGGATTTGAAGTCGAGTTTGCCGCTGACTCTAATCTATCGCGCTATTATTGGGTTCAAATTGGAGATATTTGGCTCGATTGCGGCAGAACCAATGCCTATTCGGCCGCGATAACGCAACTAACCGATGAGCAAGTGAGTTGTATAAATGCCAAGCAGTCACTGGCGTGCGCCATTTTATCCCAGGAGCAGTTGGGTTTACTCTGCATGCAAAATGCCCATTTCGATCATTGCTAGGTGCAGTTGTTCATCCACAGGGATATGGGAATGTCACTATAAATTGGGAACATTATTGACTATGTGATGGTGACATTCGCCCCACAAATTTCAGACATAAAAAAACCGCTGGGTAGCGGTTTTTTATATTGCAATCTTAGCGAGTCGTAATCGAAATAATTACAGCCCAGCGTCAGCGCGCAGTGCTTCGGCTTTATCTGTCGCTTCCCATGGGAACTCGTTGCGGCCAAAGTGACCGTAAGCGGCAGTTGCCTGATAAATTGGGCGAGCCAGATTTAACATTTCAGTCAGGCCATATGGACGCAGATCGAAGTGTTGACGCACTAACTTGATCAGCACTTCTTCAGACACTTTACCCGTACCGAAGGTTTCGATGCTGATGGATGTTGGCTCTGCCACACCGATAGCGTAGGACACTTGCAATTCACAACGGTCAGCCAGACCCGCAGCAACGATGTTTTTCGCTACATAACGGGCAGCGTAAGCGGCGCTACGGTCAACTTTTGATGGATCTTTACCAGAGAAAGCACCACCACCGTGACGTGCCATACCGCCGTAGGTATCAACGATGATCTTACGACCCGTTAAACCACAGTCACCCATAGGTCCGCCGATAACGAAACGGCCAGTTGGGTTGATAAAGTATTTAGTGTCTTTGCTTAACCACTGGGCAGGCAGAACTGGCTTGATGATGGTTTCCATCACGCCTTCGATCAAATCTGCTTGGGCGATATCAGGGCTGTGCTGGGTTGAAAGCACGATCGCATCGATACCGACAATCTTGTTGTTTTCGTAGGCAAAGGTGACTTGGCTTTTCGCATCGGGGCGCAGCCATGGCAGAGTGCCATTTTTACGTACTTCTGATTGACGCTTCACTAATGCGTGGGCATAGGTGATAGGGGCGGGCATCAGAATTTCGGTTTCGTTGCTGGCATAACCAAACATTAAACCTTGGTCGCCGGCGCCTTGTTCTTTAGGATCGGCGCGATCAACACCTTGGTTGATGTCAGGAGACTGTTTACCAATGGCGTTTAATACGGCGCAAGAATCGGCATCGAAGCCCATATCTGAATGGGTATAGCCAATTTCACGAACCGTTTTACGGGTCAGCTCTTCAATATCAACCCAGGCAGAGGTAGTGACTTCGCCACCTACTAATACCATGCCGGTTTTGACATAAGTTTCACACGCCACGCGTGCTTTTGGATCTTGGGCCAGAATTGCATCTAGCACAGCATCAGAAATCTGATCTGCAATCTTATCGGGATGACCTTCTGAGACCGACTCAGAAGTAAACAAGTGCTTTGCCATAGTAGGAAAATCTCGTCGTTAGCATTCAAACGTGTAGAAGCATCTACATCTAGACGGCTATTTTAGTGGAAATTCACTTTGATGACACCCCCTAAACTAAATATTTGTGTGTAAAGTGAGGTAAGCCCCAAATCGGGGAGCGTTTGTGGTTTTTGAGTCTCTGCTCTAACCTAATGAATTAATAGCAGTATGTGGGTTTTCGTCCCGATGAGTTGCGTTAATCCTCGCTAGGCAGAAGTAAAACTAAGCTTGTGGCTTGAGCGCTCAGTGATTCGATGTGAAAACTAATGCCTATATTTGAATTATTGTATGACAAATATGTTTAATGTGTTTTAAGATGAATTAGCCTAAAGCTTCTAAGGTGTAATCCACCAGACTGGGCATTGGATTGCAATTTTCGTTTGCGTCGCTTCGCTATGTAGGGGAAAATATGCGTCCAAATTGCCCGCTAGACCCCACAAATTAAGCAGGAGAGAGCATGTCTTCCCGTAAAGTACTCGCCAACGCAATCCGTGCGTTAAGTATGGATGCAGTTCAAAAAGCAAACTCAGGCCACCCCGGCGCCCCTATGGGCATGGCAGACATTGCGCAAGTGCTGTGGAATGATTTCCTTAAGCACAATCCGAACAATCCAAAATGGGTAGATAGAGATCGCTTTATCCTCTCTAACGGTCACGGCTCTATGCTGATCTACTCTTTATTACACCTAACAGGTTATGACTTGCCAATCGATGAACTGAAGCAATTCCGTCAGTTACATTCAAAAACCCCTGGTCACCCAGAATACGGTTATACCCCAGGTGTTGAAACCACAACGGGTCCATTAGGCGCAGGTATCAGCAACGCAGTGGGTATGGCGATTGCCGAAAGAACACTCGCGGCGCAGTTTAACCGTGATGGTCACGACATCGTCGACCACTACACTTACTGCTTCTTAGGCGATGGCTGCTTGATGGAAGGTATTTCCCACGAGGCTTGTTCTCTTGCGGGCACTTTAGGCCTAGGTAAACTGATCGCATTTTGGGATGACAACGGCATCTCTATCGACGGCCATGTTGAAGGCTGGTTTACCGATGACACGCCAAAACGTTTCGAATCCTACGGCTGGCATGTGATTGCCAACGTCGATGGCCATGATAGCGATGCGATTCACGCGGCTATCGCAGCGGCTAAAGCGGTCACCGACAAACCGACTATGATCTGCTGCAAAACCATTATCGGTTTTGGTTCGCCAAACAAATCTGGCAGCCACGATTGTCACGGCGCGCCATTAGGCGATGCAGAAATCGCCGCAGCCCGTGAATTTTTAGGCTGGCCACATGCACCATTTGAAATCCCTGCCGATGTTTACGCAGGTTGGGATGCTAAAGAAGCGGGCGCTGCCCGTGAAGCCGCTTGGAACGAAAAATTCGCTGCCTACGCTAAAGCTTATCCAGAACTGGCGGCAGAATATGAGCGCCGTGTACTGAAAGGCGAATTACCTGCTGATTTTGAAGAAAAAGCTCAGGCATTTATCCAGGCTTGCCAAGATAAAGCCGAAGGTATTGCGAGCCGTAAAGCCTCACAAAATGCTATCGGAGCCTTTGGTGCTATGTTACCTGAACTGCTTGGTGGCTCTGCCGACTTAGCGGGTTCTAACTTGACCTTATGGTCAGGTTCTAAAGGTATTCAAGACGATGCTGCAGGTAACTACGTGTACTACGGTGTGCGTGAGTTCGGTATGAGCGGCATTATGAACGGCGTGTCACTCCACGGTGGCTTTATCAACTACGGCGCAACTTTCATGATGTTCATGGAATACGCCCGTAACGCTGTACGTATGTCGGCGCTGATGGGCATTCAAAACATCTTCGTTTACACCCATGACTCTATCGGTCAAGGTGAAGATGGTCCAACGCATCAACCCGTTGAGCAATTAGCTAACCTGCGTATGACGCCAAACATGGCTGTATGGCGCCCCTGTGACGCGGCTGAAACCGCAGTTGCGTGGAAAGCAGCAATTGAACGTCGCCATGCTCCAACATCACTGATTTTCAGCCGTCAAAACCTCAAGGCTCAAGCTCGCACCGCTGAGCAATTAGCCAATGTGGCAAAAGGCGCTTATGTGCTTAAGGATTGCGCGGGTACGCCTGAGTACATCCTGATCGCAACCGGTAGCGAAGTACAGTTAGCGATGGAAGCTGCGGCGGCTCTGACCGAGCAAGGCAAACAAGTGCGTGTGGTTTCTATGCCATCAAACACTGAGTTTGATAAGCAAGATGCGGCTTATAAAGAGTCAGTATTGCCACGTGCTGTGACTAAACGTATTGCTATCGAAGCGGCCCATACCGATTTCTGGTACAAGTATGTTGGTTTCGAAGGCACTGTCGTTGGCATGACCACCTTCGGCGAGTCTGCGCCAGGCAACGTACTGCTGAACCATTTCGGTTTCACCGTTGAAAATGTGCTGAATGCAGCAAAATCATTAGGCTAATAGCTTAAGGGATTAGATTAAATACAAAAGGTTAAACTTTTGAACTGTTAATCTGTATAATGCGGCCTGCAATCGTTTGCAGGCCGTTTTTGTTTATGCAGTATTATTAAGAGGAAATTGAGACCTCAATGATCCGAGTCGCAATCAATGGTTATGGTCGTATTGGCCGCTCTATTCTTCGAGCTTTATATGAGTCGGGAAAACGTCAGCAAATACAGATTGTCGCGATAAACGAATTAGCCAAGCCTGAAGCCATCATTCACTTGACCCAGTACGATACTACCCACGGTCGCTTTGCGCATAAAGTTAAGCTAGCCGATGATCATATGCTGATCGGCGATGATGCCATCAAAATCCTCCATGAAGCGGATCCCGCAAAATTGCCATGGCGCGAGATGGATATTGATATCGTTTATGAAGCCACGGGCGCAATTTTAGATCGCCAAAGCTGCGAGGCCCATATCCATGCTGGTGCTAAACGGGTGCTGATCAGTCATCCCTCGTCGGCCGATGTCGATGGCACTATTGTCTATGGTGTAAACCACGATTTACTGCGTGCCGAGCACACTGTGGTTTCTAACGCCTCCTGCACCACCAACTGTATCGTCCCGGTTATCGATGTGCTCGATAAACACTTTGGGGTGAAAAGCGGCGCCATTACTACTATCCATTCTGCGATGAACGATCAGCAAGTGATTGATGCTTATCATGATGATCTGCGTCGCACCCGCGCCGCTGGCCAATCCATTATTCCAGTCGACACTAAGCTTGCCCGCGGTATCGAGCGGATTTTGCCGCACATGAAAGACAAGTTTGAGGCAATTTCGGTGCGTGTCCCCACCATCAATGTGACTGCCATCGATCTTTCCGTCACTTTAGCGAAAACAGTGGATATTGCTACCGTCAATCAAGTGTTAGAATTGGCCGCCAATGGACGATTTAACGGCATCTTGGGCTATACTGATGAGCCGCTGGTATCATGTGATTTTAACCATGATCCCCGTTCCAGTATTGTCGATGGTACCCAGACTCGAGTGAGTGCGGGCCAGCTCGTCAAATTGCTGCTTTGGTGCGATAACGAGTGGGGTTTTGCCAATCGCATGTTAGATACCAGTTTGGCGATGATTGCGGCTAAACAAAGCTGAAAAAGAATGTATACCAATGGGCTAAAGCGTGGGTCGCCAATTCGACGGGATGTCGAGTGCCGAGTCGCTATCCACTCTAACCGATTGATGAAAAACCAGTTTGTTTTTTGATTATAAAAGGAAGTGTTACCATGGCAATTATCAATATGTCAGATTTAGATCTCCAAGGTAAGCGAGTGCTTATCCGTGAAGATCTTAATGTGCCTGTCAGCAATGGCGTCGTCACCAGTGATGCGCGTCTACGTGCTTCTCTCCCTACTATCGAGTTAGCCCTTGCCAAAGGTGCGGCTGTGATGGTGATGTCTCACTTAGGTCGTCCAACCGAAGGTGAGTACAACAGCGAATTCTCAATGCAACCTGTGGTCGATTACTTGGCCAAAGCATTATCTTGCAACGTCCGTTTAGCGACCGACTATTTAGACGGCGTCGAAGTTGCTGTGGGCGAAGTGGTGGTGTTTGAAAATGTTCGCTTTAACAAAGGCGAGAAGAAAAACGACGAAGCGCTATCTAAGAAAATGGCCGCCCTGTGCGACGTTTATGTGATGGATGCCTTCGGTACCGCTCACCGCGCAGAAGCCTCAACCAACGGTGTCGGTTTATACGCTCCTATCGCCTGTGCTGGCCCATTACTGGCCCAAGAGTTAGATGCCTTAGGCAAAGCGTTAGATAATCCAGCTCGTCCATTAGTGGCGATTGTTGGCGGCTCTAAAGTGTCGACTAAGCTGACCGTATTAGAAAGCTTATCCGGCATTGTGGACCAGCTAGTGGTTGGCGGTGGTATTGCCAACACCTTTATCGCTGCGGCGGGCCACAATGTAGGTAAATCTTTATACGAAGCGGATTTAATTGATGAAGCTAAGCGCTTAGTGGCGAACGCCCAAAGCCGCGGTGGGGATATTCCTGTGCCTACCGATGTGGTTGTGGCGGGTGAGTTTAGCCCAACGGCAACGGCGACTTTAAAAGCGGTGAGTGAGGTTGGCGATAGCGATATGATTTTCGATATCGGCCCAGACAGCGCCGAAGCCTTAGCGAAAATCATTGAGTCTGCTGGCACTATCGTGTGGAACGGTCCTGTGGGAGTATTCGAATTCGACCAATTCGGTGAAGGCACTAAGCGTATTGCACAAGCTATCGCTGATTCTAAAGCCTTCTCTATCGCTGGCGGTGGTGACACTCTAGCGGCGGTTGATAAATATGGTATCGCCGATAAAGTGTCTTATATCTCTACAGGCGGTGGCGCTTTCCTTGAGTTTTTAGAAGGTAAAGAATTACCCGCTGTGGCTATGCTCGAAAAGCGCGGTGCCTAAGCAAATATGAATAACGCGGCGCATAACCACGCCGCGATTAAGCTAGTTAAGCTGTTATAAAAATTATAAAAAACCGCTCGTCTCTCTAAGGTATTAGCGGGGCGGGCATAAAAATCCATCCAAACGATAGCGACCTCGGTGACCCAGCATTAATGTGAAGTCACCCTATTATTGGAGTTAAAAAATGGCGTTAATTTCCCTACGACAACTACTCGACCACGCGGCAGAACATGGATACGGTGTGCCAGCGTTTAACGTAAACAACTTAGAACAGATGCGTGCGATCATGCAGGCGGCGGAAGCGACCGACAGTCCTGTTATCGTGCAAGCCTCTGCCGGTGCACGTAAATATGCCCGTCCTCAGTTCTTAAAATATCTGATGACCGCAGCGCTTGAGCAGTATCCCGATATTCCCGTCTGTATTCACCAAGACCATGGTACTGACCCTGATATCTGTCAGCGTTCTATCCAACTTGGTATGTCATCAGTGATGATGGACGGCTCGTTAATGGCGGATGGTAAAACTCCAGCGTCTTACGAGTACAACGTCGATGTGACTCGCAGAACCGTTGCCTTCGCCCACGCCTGTGGTGTGTCGGTTGAAGGTGAAATCGGTTGTTTAGGCAGCTTAGAAACCGGTACTGCCGGTGAAGAAGACGGTGTAGGCGCAGAAGGCGTATTAAGCCATGACCAACTGCTGACTAGCCCTGAAGAAGCTGCGCGCTTCGTTGCCGATACCCATGTTGACGCGCTGGCGATTGCGATTGGTACTAGCCACGGTGCTTACAAGTTCAGCCGTAAACCTACGGGTGATGTGCTGCGAATTGATCGCATCAAAGAAATCCATGCCCGTATTCCTAACACTCACTTAGTGATGCACGGTTCATCTTCAGTGCCGCAAGAATGGCTTAAGATCATCAACCAATACGGTGGTCAAATTCCTGAGACTTACGGTGTGCCATTAGAAGAAATCGTTGAAGGTATCAAACACGGCGTGCGTAAAGTGAACATCGACACCGACCTGCGCTTAGCGTCTACCGGTGCCGTACGTAAATACTTGGCCGAACACCCAAGCGAGTTCGACCCACGTAAGTTCCTAAAAGCCTCTATGGAAGCGATGGCCGATATCTGTACTATCCGCTACGAAGCTTTCGGTTGTGCGGGTCAAGCCTCTAAGATTAAGCCTTTGTCTTTACAAGCAATGTACAAAGCTTATCAATCAGGTGCCTTAGATCCTAAGATCAACCTGTAAGCTTAATTATTGCCCGAATAAGCCCGCTTTTTAGCGGGCTTTTTTTATGCAAAATGTCCCGTCCTGAAATACGTTGACATAAAGAGGACTTCTTTATGACAACATCAATTAACTCAAGCCGTAAGCGCACACAACGAGATTACACCTTAGCCTTTAAATTAGGCGTTGTAGAGCGTGTTGAAAAAGGCGAAATGACGTACAAACAAGCCCAAGGCCGTTTTGGTATTCAAGGCCGTTCAACCGTACTCGTTTGGCTTCGAAAACATGGTAGACTCGATTGGTCGAAACCTTTTCAGCATCCCCTTATGCCTAAGTCAAAAGAAACCCCTGCCGAAACGATCAAGCGCCTTGAACGTGAGTTAGCAGAAGAGAAACTGCGCAACCAAATCCTCAATGGCATGGTTGATATCATGGACAATGAATATGGAGCTGGCCTCAAAAAAAAGTACTTATCCGGTACGTCTGGCAAGCAAAAGGCAACGGAGAAATAAACCTCGCAGCCGCATGTCGTGCTGCGGGTATGTCGAGGCAAGGTATTTATCAGGCAGTTGCTCGAATGGAACGTCGTAGAGCTGAGCTATCGGTCATCAAAGACTGGGTCCAGTACTGGCGTAAATATATGCCAAGGTTAGGGGCCCGTAAGCTCTACTCGTTGATAAAATCCAAGCTGGTTGAACACGATATTAAACTCGGGCGAGATGGGTTCTTTACCTATTTGAGAAGTGAAGGTTTGCTGGTTAAACCGAAGAAAAGCTACACAAAAACCACGTTCAGCAAACACTGGATGAAGAAGCATTCTAATCTGCTGAAAGAGGAAGGACTACATGATGCAGGGCATGTACTGGTCAGCGATATCACCTATCTTGAGTCAGACCAAGGTGTGCACTACCTGTCACTGGTCACCGATGCGAGTTCTCGTAAGATAGTCGGTCATCACGTGAGTAAAGACATGAAAGCCGAGAGTGTGGTGAAAGCGTTAAAAATGGCCATAAAAGATAAACGCTATATTGGCAACGCGGTGCATCACTCAGACAGAGGCTTACAATACTGCTCAGCAGTTTATCAGAATGCGCTTCAGGCGAGCCAAATCCAGCCGTCAATGACGGATGGTTATGATTGCTACCAAAATGCATTAGCAGAAAGAGTGAATGGCATACTGAAGCAGGAGTTTTTACTGCACCGATGTAGGACATTTGCGGAGCTGAAGATACTTGTTAGAGAATCGATAGCAATATACAACGATATGAGACCGCATCTGAGTTTGAATATGGCAACCCCTAATCAGGTGCACAATAGAAAAGGCCAGCTACTGGAGCTGGCCTAAAAACTGTCAACCTATCTTAGGACGGGACATATATTTTAAACGTGCGAGATTAAATAGTGTGGCGTTCTATAACAAAGTTACAACAATTTGATGTTGCACTCTTTTAATGCAGTGGGGGACAGGTTAGAGTAAAAATTCAACGTTGAATTAGAGCGTATTTATGCTCCAAATTACTTATGCAAGCGCAAGGCGAAGTCATGTTACCCATCACCACTCAAATTGCCCCTGATAGTTTAATCAATCCTAAAGGTGTCCCGCATTTCGGTCATTTCGATGGCATAGTTAAGTCCTTAGGTGTGGCCAATTTTACCTATTTTGACACTATGGATAGACCCGCTTCGGCCTGGGCAAGACGCTTTGACTACAAACAATTCCAGTTCGTTTCCTTGGTTACCCCAAGATTCGTGATTGGCGTAGCGCTGGCCGATATTGCCTATCTTGGCAGTGCTTTTTGCTATATATACGACATAAAAAACAATCGTTTAACCCAACAAAGCTGGCTAAAACCCCTAAGGTTTGGCTATCGGATGACCGCCTCTCCCGCCAATGGCAAGAGTGGCATTGGCCGCAAAGGGGCTGGGTTTAGTTTTGAGATAGTCGATGGTGGGTGGCACTTGCTCCTCGATACTCAGCATATTCAAGCCGATCTTAAGTTGCAGCCTGCGCCACTCAGTTTACCTATGGCGATGTGCAGTCCAACGGGTTACAACGGCTGGACCTATACGCAGAAACACAATGGCCTCGCCGTTAAAGGCAGTTTGACCGTTGAACATGAGCCACAGCCACTCAATCAAGCTTTAGCTGGGTATGATTTTTCGGCGGGTTTTATGCGCCGTGATACCAGTTGGCGCTGGGCTTCGATTAACGCCCAAATCGAGGATGGCATTATGGGGCTTAACCTCGCCGCGGGAGTCAATGAAACTGGCGCTAATGAAAATGTCTTTTGGATTAATGGTGAGCGACATTTACTTGGGCCTGTCCAGTTTGAATTTGACCGTCATGCCAGCCAAGGGGCTGAAGTGTGGCGCATTTATAGCCATAACGGGCAAGTCGAACTGCAGTTTTCAGCCAGGAACTGTCGTAGCGAAAAACGCAATTTGCTGCTACTAAAAAGTAATTTTCGCCAATATATCGGCCACTTTAGCGGCACTATTATCGATAATCAGGGACGACGCCATTCGTTGAATAATGTACTTGGTTTAACCGAAGATCATTATGCTCGTTGGTAATTAATCTCGTAGACAATAAATAATAATAAGAATAGGAAAAATCATATGGATATCGCCGCGTTAATTCAGCATCCCGAAGTGTTGTTAATAGTGTTAGCACCGATTTTTTTCGTGTGTATTTTGCTGGAATGGTATTTGGGCGATAGGCAACAAAAACTACCCCTGAGTGCGGGTTATCGTGGCCCTGAAGTACTCTGTAATTTTAGCCTTGCGGCCATGCACCAAGGCGCCGATCTGCTTACTGGTTTGCTGATCGCTAAGCTATATCTCGCGGTTTTTGGTTGGAAACTCTTCGATATTGAAATGGGGCCCCTCAGTTTTATCGCCCTAATGGTCGCTCAGGATTTTTGTTATTACTGGTTTCACCGGGCGAGCCACAGAGTGCGTTGGATGTGGGCGGCACACGTCGTCCACCATAGCTCTGAGAATATGAATTTTAGCACTGCGTTTCGCCAGAGTTTAATGTACCCCTTTGCCGGTATGTGGATCTTCTGGTTACCGCTGGTGATCGTCGGTTTTGATCCTAATTGGGTGGTTTTTGTGGTGTTACTCAATCTTGGCTTGCAATTTTTTGTGCATACCCAAGCCGTTAAATCCCTTGGCCCCTTGGAGTGGATTTTCAACACACCATCACACCATAGGGTTCACCATGGTCGCAACCCACAATATATCGATAAAAACTATGCGGGGATTTTGATCATTTGGGACAAGCTCTTTGGGACCTTTGAGCCTGAGGTTGACACTGTGATTTACGGCATCACTAAGCCGATAAACAGTTTTAATCCTCTAAAAGTCACTTTTAGCGAATGGCGCGACATGTTTACTGAGGTGACGGCGAAGGGATTAAGCCTTAAGCAAAGATTGCGGATCCTCTTTGCTCCTCCGGCGGCGAGCGTCAAACACAACGACTAAATCCTGCAGTTTCAAAGTTCTGCTACGACAAATTTTAGCTACGAGAAAGTTTGTCTACGCACAAGCTAAGTTCCGTATAAGCTCAACCATCAAGCACTATCAATAAATAGTCTAAATGGCTAATGGTGCAAGGGCATTTGCACCGTTAGGCTAGGGTTCTTTTTTGTGTGGAGCACAAAAAATGTACAGTGCCAGACTTTGGTGGTAGTTTTTTGGATAAGTCTCTCGTTTTAGGTGATTGTCGTTATGGTGGATGAACCCCATTTATCCCTAGAGGAATTAGCTTGTTTTAGGGAGTTATTTACCCCTACACGGCTTGATAGTGGATTGAGCCAAGATAATTTCCCTCAAGAGCCGATGGTCAACCATGTGTTGACTGTATCGACTGAGGTTCCGCAGGTGATTGCCTCTATTTTAGGTAAGGCCAAATTGACCTTACTCGCTGAAGTCGGCTCCTATAAACTCTGGTTCCCCCTGTGCATGAAAATGGATGATTTTGGACAATTGCAACCGACATTAGGTGTGCCCGAAGTGTTAGATGCATCGGGCGTCGAACGTAGCTGGCGTTTAACTCAGGCCGAAGATGTGTGGATATTTGACCATGATCAGGGCGAACAATGGTCCGTGGCATCCCTATCGAGTTCGGGGATGGCTATTCGGGCGAAGTCACAACAACAATTCGCCCAATTGCTCGGGAGTAAAGATTTACAATTGCAGCTTCCCGATGGTGAGACTCTACGAGTGGATATCGAGCCCATCCGCAGTGAGAAGGGCTTAGCCATAGTGAAATTTCAAGCTGAGGCCGAAGAGCGTGAGGCGCTACGTCAGTTCCTGTTTAATCGTCACCGTAGCCAACATGCTAAACTTTACGCCAGTGTACAAGCCAAGTGATTCGACGCTGTTAGAGAAAAATCATTGAATTGTAAAATATCCTCGCGCCCCTACAGATCTTTTCTTATTGAGCCGCTTTTCCGAGATCCTAACCTGCCAATCTGCCCTGTGATGGATTAGAATGGCCTTGAATTCAAAAACATCAGAGCGAGCAGTATGCACGTACATATTTTAGGAATTTGCGGAACCTTCATGGGCGGCTTAGCATTATTAGCGAGGGCCAAAGGGCATAGAGTGACGGGCTCAGACGCCAATGTCTATCCCCCGATGAGTACACAGCTTGAAGAGCAAGGCATTGAACTTATTCAAGGTTTTGACCCAAGCCAATTGGGTGATGCGGGGCACTATCCTGACCTAGTCGTTATTGGCAATGCCATGAGTCGTGGCAATCCCTGCGTCGAAGCCGTACTGAATCTTGGCATTCCTTATACCTCTGGCCCGCAGTTTTTAGCCGACCATATTTTACCTGAACGTTGGGTTTTAGCGGTTGCCGGTACCCACGGTAAAACCTCAACTTCGAGTATGTTGGCATGGATTCTAGAAGATTGCGGTTATCAGCCTGGATTTTTAATCGGTGGCGTTCCGCAAAATTTCGGGGTTTCGGCCCGTTTAGGTCAATCCGCTTTCTTTGTGGTTGAGGCCGATGAATACGACAGTGCCTTCTTCGATAAGCGTTCCAAATTCGTGCACTATCATCCGCGTACCTTAGCTATTAATAACCTTGAGTTTGACCACGCCGATATTTTTGCCGATCTTGCTGCTATCCAAAAACAGTTTAATCACTTGATCCGCACAGTTCCAGGTGAAGGGAAAATTCTCTGGCCAGCCGATTCCCAAGCGGTAAAACAAACAATCGATATGGGTTGTTGGAGCGAGCAGGAAACCTTCCATAGCGGCGAATCAGCAACAGGTTGGTATGGCAAAGCGCTCAGTGATGATTGCCATCAATTTGAAGTGTTTTTCGATGGGCAGTCCCAAGGTGTTCTCGAATGGGATCTTATCGGACAACACAATATCGAAAATGCCATTATGGCCATTGCTGCGGCGCGCCATGTGGGTGTACAGCCGAGTGCTGCGATTGCGGCGTTGGCAAAGTTTGTTCCGCCTAAGCGCCGTCTCGAGTTGCTAGGTACTGTCAATGGCGTCAGTGTGTACGATGATTTTGCCCATCACCCAACGGCAATCGCAACTACCCTAAAGGGCATGCGTGCTAAGGTTGGCCAGAGCAAAATCACTGTGGTGTTGGAGCCGCGCTCGAATACGATGAAGAGCGGAGTGCATAAAGACACTTTGGCCTATTCTATGATGCAGGCCGATGAAGCCTTTTTATATCAAGCCGATACCATCGATTGGAATATGAAAGAAGCTATGGAAGCCGCGGTGATCCCTGTCACTGTGCTGCACCAGATTGATGATGTGGTCGCTAAAGTGGCCAGTACGGCAAAAGCGGGAGATACCATAGTGGTGATGAGCAACGGCGGGTTTGGTGGCCTACATAAAAAGCTCTTGGCTGCCCTAGAGGTGAGCCCGCAATTGATGGAACAGGTTTAATCCCATGGCCTATGTAAAGTCCGCTAAGGCGATAAGCTTAGCTTGGACCGGTGCCTCGGGCGCTCCCTATGGGTTGAAGCTACTCGAATGCTTATTGGCCTCGGGTTATCAAGTGTTTTTGATGATCTCCAGTGCCGCGCGCGTCGTGCTGGCTACCGAGCACGGGTTGCAGCTCAGCGCCAATAGCGATAAAGCCAAAACACAATTGCTGGAACTGCTTGCCCAAAGACATGTGGCGATAGCGGGTGAGCTGGTGGTGCTGGGTAAGGATGAATGGTTTTCACCGCCAGCCTCGGGCAGTGCTGCACCTAAGCAAATGGTGATTTGCCCTTGTTCCACCGGGACATTAGCGGCGGTTGCTACGGGAATGAGCAATAATTTGCTCGAGAGGGCGGCGGATGTCGTCATCAAAGAACGTGGGCAGCTTATCCTTGTCCCTAGGGAAACTCCGTTTAATTCCATTCACTTAGAGCATATGCTTAACCTTTCTCGCCTAGGCGTCACTATTATGCCTGCCGCGCCAGGTTTTTATCATAATCCCAAATCGGTGGAAGATCTGGTAGACTTCATGGTCGCTCGGATCTTAGATCATTTGGGCGTTGACCATGCATTAACGAGTCGCTGGGGTTACAGCAAGATAACTGACCGCGACATCGACAATTGAGATTAATATGAAACACACCACCGAAGTGATGATCTCTGCAGAAGAGATCAGCCAAAAATTGGATCAAATGGCCGAGCTTATTAATGCCCACTATGCCAACAGCGAACGCCTGCTGATGGTAGGGCTGTTAAAGGGCTCTGTGGTTTTTATGGCTGATTTATGCCGCCGTATCAAAGGCCATGTTGAAATCGACTTTATGGCGGTTTCCAGTTATGGCAATGCTATGACCAGTTCACGGGATGTGAAAGTGCTGAAAGATGTGCAATCGGATATCGCGGGCAGAGACGTATTGATTGTGGAAGATCTGATTGACTCGGGTAATACATTAAGCAAAGTACGCGAAATGCTGTTGCTGCGTGAACCTAAGAGCTTAGCCCTGTGTACGTTGCTCGATAAACCCGAACGCCGCGAAGTGGATGTTAAAGTAGACTTTATCGGTTTTACCATTCCCGATGAGTTTATCGTTGGCTACGGTATCGATTACGCCGAGCAGTATCGCAATCTGCCTTATATTGCCAAAGTGGTACCGCTCTAATTACTAATTAAGGCCCCGTTCGGTCTTGAACAAAACTCCCGCCCTGTGTGGGAGTTTTGCTTTTATCTATACGGCGGTTTGAGCCGTGACGCTACCAAGGTTTAAGTTGAGCATATTTAATAAATTTAAGCGCTTACAGTTCAACTGATTAGCCCTAGCTGTGACTTTTAACCCTGTTAACGTATTGCATTTGGTTTTTTTGCCACCATCTTATAACTCTCGCTATTGAAAGATCAGGAATCACTATGGCCAATACAGCCCATACTCTGGTACTCGAAGGACTTAAAAAAACCTATAAAGGCGGTGTCGAAGCAGTAAAAGGCATCAGTCTTGAGGTTAAGCAGGGGGACTTTTTTGCCTTACTCGGCCCGAATGGGGCGGGAAAATCCACCACCATTGGGATTATCAGCTCCTTGGTGCAAAAGACTGAAGGGACGGTAAAAGTCTTTGGTTATGATATAGATAAACAGTTAGAACACGCCAAACTTTGTATAGGTTTAGTACCGCAGGAGTTCAATTTTAACCAGTTTGAAACCGTATTACAAATAGTGGTGAACCAGGCTGGCTACTATGGTGTGCCTAAACCTATTGCCCTCGAGCGTGCCGAAAAATATTTAAGCCAATTGGATTTATGGGAAAAACGCAACAGCCAGTCGCGGGAATTATCCGGCGGTATGAAACGGCGTTTAATGATCGCCCGTGCCCTGATGCACGAACCTAAGCTACTGATTTTAGATGAGCCTACCGCCGGAGTGGATATAGAACTACGCCGTTCTATGTGGGCGTTTCTCAAGCAAATCAATCAACAGGGCGTGACGATTATCCTCACCACCCATTACCTCGAAGAAGCGGAAATGCTCTGCCGTAACATTGGCATTATCGATAAGGGGATACTTGTTGAGTGCACGAGTATGAAGGCGTTGCTCAGTAAGCTCAATATGGAGACCTTTATCCTCGACCTGCGCCGGGATATACCCGCGGCGCCTTCGCTCAATGGTATGGTCTGCCGTTTAACCGATCCCCATACCTTAGAGGTAGATGTAGCTAAAGAGCATAATCTGAATGATGTTTTTAGCCAGTTAACCGCCGCCAATGTGGAAGTGTTATCGATGCGCAATAAGTCGAATCGTTTAGAAGAACTCTTTGTTGAATTAGTGAAGAAAACGCCGGGGGCCAAGGCATGAAACAGCTCTACTTTATCGCCTTTAAAAGCATTTTAACGAAAGAAATTAATCGGTTTACCCGCATTTGGATCCAAACCTTATTGCCGCCTGCGATTACTATGACCTTGTATTTTTTGATTTTTGGTAATTTAGTCGGCAGCCGAATAGGGGAAATGGGCGGGGTGTCCTACATGGAATTTATTGCCCCTGGTTTGATTATGATGTCGGTGATCACTAACTCCTACTCTAACGTAGCCAGTTCCTTTTACAGTGCTAAGTTTCAGCGCAACTTAGAAGAGCTTATGGTCGCGCCTGTACCCCATTATGTGATGATTGCGGGCTATGTTGGCGGTGGCGTCGCCCGCGGTTTATGTGTGGGGTTGATAGTGACACTCGTCGCGATGTTTTTTGTCGATATTAGCCTACACCATGCTGGCTTAGTGGTGATGACGGTCTTTTTAACCTCAGTGTTATTCTCATTGGGTGGTCTTATCAATGCGGTATTTGCTAAAAGTTTCGATGATATCAGCATCATACCGACTTTTGTGCTCACTCCATTAACTTACCTTGGCGGCGTGTTTTACTCCCTGTCACTCTTGCCATCCTTCTGGCAGGGCGTTTCATCCCTTAACCCTGTTGTGTATATGATCAACGTATTCCGCTACGGATTTTTAGGGTTTGCCGATATTAGCATTCCCTTATCCATCGCCATTATGGTGGGTTTCTGTGCCGCGCTATGGGGCCTCGCTTATTACCTTATCTCCCGAGGGATAGGATTACGAACTTAGTTGATAGGTTGATAGCCAAATAAGAAGGGAGCCATTAGGCTCCCTTCTTCATGTCCGTAGATTATTACTTCATACGACGACGCATTGCCGCTAATGGTAATAACAGGGCTGTTAACCAACCAAGAGCACCACCACCAGATGATTCTGCTTCTTTAGCATTCACTGTAATAGTTGCCGTGCCTGCATCACTTTCTAGTTTTCCATCCGAAGCTGTCACAGAGAAAGTTAACACATGATCGCCACTAGGAGCTGCGAAGCTTATTGCGTTTCCACCGTTAGTAAACGCAACTTTAGTTCCGCCAGTCTGCACCCAGTTATAAGTTAAAACATCTTTATCAGCATCTTTACCATTTGCCTGGGCCGTTACAACAAAGCCTTCTGTACTTGTCATCCCTGTAGGCGCAACTGTTGGCTTAGTATTGTTGATTAAGACAGTTATCTTAGCTGGCGTAGAAGTATTACCCATAGTATCTATGGCAGCAACTTCAACCTCAATAGTGCCACTTTGTTGGTTAATAACAGCATCGTCACTCAATCTGACTGTACCGTCTTTAGCAACTAATACCATACTGCTGTTGGAACTGAGTGTCACAAACTCTGAGAATGGGCTGGTCAGCATATCAGGGTCTGTAGCCGTTATTTGGCCTAACACTGTGCCTGCAGCCGTGCCTTTATCTACAGTCAGAGTCGTATCTGCTACTGTTGGAGCTGAGTTGCCCTCATCGGTTGTATTGGCTACAACTGACATAGAACCCGAATCGGATAGGAACATAAAGCCCTTCACATCATCGCCAACTTCAGCTTCTAAAAGAGCACTTGCACCAGGCTTCAACTCAGTCACTTCTTTACCATCAGAATCGACTAACATTGCAGATGTACCTGAAGCGTCAAGAACGAGTGTCGCTTCAGTGCTGTCCTCATCCCCTGATGGCGTTGGAGCCCAGTCGCTATCTTCGACACGGTAGCGAACTTTAATCGTTTTTCCTAAGTCGGTTTCGGTCAAACCTACATCTTCGAAACATACTTTACTGGTTAAAAAGTCATTGCCAGTAATATGGAAAACGGGCTCTAAAAATCCGTCTGACGTGCCGTATGGAGAGACTAAACCGTAAATCGATCTTGGGTACGCATCGTTAAACCAGTTTAAGTTTACTGTTGCTGCGGTATAGTCCCAAACACCATCATTATTGAGATCATAGTCAACATTGTAACTTGCAGTTAAGGCATGAACGATAGGATCGCGCATTTGTAGCGTGTTATAAATGGCAATACCTGCTTCACATGAACTACTTAATAAAAGTTCACTTGATGCATTGAGTAAATCGTGACGCTTTGATGCATCAACTGGGCTTGTTGCAATTAACGGTGCAGTGAATGGATCTGTGATGGACGTAGCACCAATGTTGGTTAGTGTACGAACTAGGCCCGCTTCAGTTGCTTCCGTTGCGACTGAAATTGCTGCCGCAGCTTTTGGCAGAATATGATAAACCAAATGCAGTGCTTTTTCTTCGCCATCCATAAATAGGATCGCACCATCATACTCAGACAATGTTAGTGCAGTAGAAGCATCTGCTGCAGTGCCATCAAGTTCATATGATGAAGTTAGTGACCATTCAGGCAGTTTGGTAGGGTCAATGGTCGCTGTAACATCAAAATCAACAGATTGCCCAGCAGGAATGGTCACGCTTGTTGGTAACGCAAAGCTGAGTGCACCGGAATCTAAGTCATTCTGGAAGCGTTGATCGACTTTTAATGTGTAAGTTTTTTCAGCCGTTGAGAAGTTTTTAACTGTGACTGTTTTAGTCATAGTGGTTGTTTTATTAAGAGCAAGCAAACCAAAAGCGAGTGCTGCTTGGTTTGTTTCTTTGTTCCAAGCTGCGACAGGAAGATTTATCGCTTTCTCAACATCGACCAGTCCTGAACCAATATAACTAATCGGTGCTAACTCAGTGTCTGGGTTAATTTCTTTTGGCTCAAGCGTTATATCTAAGTTAGCTGCGTTCATTATCGTAGCTTTAACTTCAAATGCATTGCGATGGGGTAAAGCTTCACGGATGATGCTGACTGCACCAGCAGTGATAGGGCTGGAGAATGAAGTACCACTAATTGGCGTTAATTCATCCCCGTAGCCAGGGTGTGCAGTCAGAATATCTGTGCCTGGAGCGGTAATTTCTGGCTTTAAAGTCCCTGCAATTGATGGTCCACGTGAAGTAAAGGTTGCTATTGCACCTGCTGTAGTGACTTCAGTTGATGAAATGCTAAATGGTACATCTCCCGCAGCGAGGGCCGTTTTGATTGCATCACCATCTTCTTTCGAAACCATTACCGAAGGTATAGTGATATTATCGTCCGTGCCACCCATTACAATTGCGCCAGCGGCGTTATTGGCAACGATAACAAATGACGCGCCTTTCAATTGTGCATTTAATACCTTGACAACGAAGCCGCAAACACCACGATCAATTAATACGGTTTTGCCCGTTAAATCTTCTCTATAGGCTGCGCAACCATTCTTATTAGCTGCGGGATAGACAATCGGAGCTGTTATATTAGTGAAGCTATAAACATTGGACTTGTTAAAACCTGCAGCAACCGCCGTGACTGAATTACCCGCAATCAGTGCTTCTACTTTACCGACTTTTGTCGTTGGGTGTGTCATTGCACCTACAGATAGTGCGCTGTTCGTTGTACTAGGGCCTCCGACCACAAAAGGTGTTGGGCCATCATTTCCCGCAGAAATAACTAGGTTCACACCCAGCTGAACCATCTCATCAATCATCACTTGAACGGCACCGCCGTCAGTATCACCAAAGTCACCGCCTAATGACATGTTCACTGTATCCACGCGGTCGCCAATATCGCCGTCACCGTTAGGATCCATTGAAGCTTCCAGGGCATTTAATTGTGCAATACCAGAACAACCAGAATTACAAACTGAATAAACGAGTAGTTCTACATCAGGAGCTACACCAACCACAGAATGGCTCACATGGGTGCCGTGGTTAGTGCCAGCATCAATTGGATTTGGATCGTTATTAACGAAGTCCCAACCACCAATGATTTTACCTTGTGGCCAGTTTGGTTGTTCACTCTTTGCTGCAACGGCCGCTTGGTAATCTGCAACTAAACCAGAACCGCCGAGAGCTTTATGAGTGTAGTCAACACCTGTATCCAAAACTGCAACTTTTTGGCCTTTACCCGAGGCAATACCTGCTTCAATGACTGTTTTGGCTTTTATATATTCGGCGCTATCTGCGACATCTAGTTTGTAGTCATAGATAGGTAAAATATCTGCAACTTCAGGATTTTTAAGTAAAGAGACAAGTTTTTTACGATCGCCTTGAACAACAATGGAATTCACTAATTTTGAGGTGGTTGCGACAATTTTAATGTCAGCATCCATACTTTGAATTGCACTTCTAACATTGGCCTGTGAGCTTTCAATGTTGCTCATTACTGATTGTTGGTTAAAACCCTTCTGCTGGCTTTGTTGGGCAAGTGAAGGCGATTTAAGTTTGATCATCCAAGCAACAGCTTGCTTTTGCTCATTGTTTCCATTTTTTGAAACGCTGAGACCAGCATACTTATCTGTGGTTTGGTTGGTCGTATTGTATTGAGCTGTTGTACCAGCAATGGCTGCACTTGATAGTAGGGCAGCAGATATAGCAATCGATAGTTTTGTCTTCACAACTTCTTCCTTGTCAATAAATGTCTAAGCACTTTGTAAATCGCACTTGTTTATGAATTGTTATAGCTTTGCTGCGCTCTTTTGGCGTTAGCAATGAAGTTGTAACACAAAAATGTTTTGTGGTTAACACTTTTAGCTGAAAAAAGACTTAGGTCGCATTTTTACGGTATTTTGTTCTGATTGTAATAACTTAGTCGATTTCCATCTAAGGCTTTACCGCCCTGACAATCGGGTTTTGCAGGCTGATGAGTGTTTCAGTTGACTGAATTTCGTCGATGGATTGGATGCGATTGATGAGGACGTGCTGTAATCCGTCGATGGATTGGCACATTACCTTTACAAAGATGCTGTAGTTGCCTGTGGTGTAATAGGCTTCGACCACTTCTTCAAGGGCATTGAGTTTGGCGATAGCGGCGGGGTAATCACCCGCGCTTTTTAGATTTATGCCGATAAAACAACATACATCATAACCCAGCGCCTTAGGATTAACAGTGATCTGCGCGCCTGTGATAATGCCCGCTTGTTTCATCTTTTCTACCCGAACATGGATAGTCCCTGCACTCACTGCGAAACGTTTAGCGAGTTCGGCAAAGGGGGTACGCGCATCCTGCATTAGGGCTTCGAGTATATGATTATCAAGCTGATCACGTTGAAATGCGGTTTCCATAAACAAACTCTCTATAACATAATGAATTGTCATAAAGTTACGTTTTTTTATAGGGAATTGCTACTGCTTTTGCGGTTCTCAGTTAATTTTAGTGATCATTGTTCGCCTTGTGGATCACAAAATGGCGCAGCGGCACTAAAAGTCATACTGACGCCTGTGTAGGGGTGTTTAATCGTAAGTTCTGCTGCATGCAGCAGAAGACGAGGTGCTAAGGATTTAGCGAGCGGATCGGCATAGAAACCGTCACCGAGAATGGGGTGCCCTATCGCCATCATATGGACCCTTAATTGGTGTGAGCGGCCGGTGATGGGAGTGAGTTTGACTAAGGTTGAGCGCTTGGCGCGACTTAAAACTTCATAGTGCGTCAATGAAGGTTTACCGATCAGATGGTCGACCTTCTGTTTAGGGCGATTTGGCCAGTCACAGATAAGCGGATAATCGACGCTGCCAGTATGGTGTTTAATGTGGCCAGCCACCCGGGCGATATAGGTTTTGCTGGTTTCTCTGTCGTGGAATTGGCGTTTTAGCTCACGCTCGGCACTGCGAATGAGGGCGACGACTATGACGCCCGAGGTCGCCATATCGAGGCGATGAACGATTTGGCAGTGGGGATGCTCGGCTTTTACTCGGGCATAGACACTGTCGTAGTGGGCGGGATCTCGACCGGGCACTGACAATAATCCCGAGGGTTTGTTGATAACGATAATGTCTTTATCTTGATAAAGAATATCGAGCCAAGGTGTTGTCGGTGGTTGGTAAATAAAATCAGTCATCATAGTGCCTATTCGTCAATGCGGGGCAAAGATACCCTGCTAGGCTTGAGGGTGCAAGTGCGTGCCTTGAAAGATGCCTGTTCTAGGGTGAACTAAAGCGCGTTAGTTGATGATTTGCTGATAGAGGTGTTTTTCAGTTCTTGCTATACTCCCGTCCTTTTCGTTACCGATTATTTTGAGCCTGTGAAGCCATGAGCCAGACAGAAATTTACACACCAGAGAATCTTTCTCACGTCCATAACCGCCTTGAGTTATTGGCGCCAGCAAAGAATGCCGATTATGGTATTGAAGCCATTCGCCACGGTGCGGATGCGGTCTATATTGGTGGTCCTGCATTTGGGGCGCGGGCAACGGCTGGTAACAGTGTTGAAGATATCGCTCGCCTATGTACCTATGCCCATCAATACCATGCTCAAGTGTTTGTGGCGCTCAATACCATCCTGATGGACGATGAGCTGGACGCGGCCGAAAAACTGATTTGGGCGTTGTACGAAGCCGGCGTCGATGCACTGATTGTGCAGGATATGGGCGTGTTGCAACTCAATTTACCGCCTATTGCCTTACATGCCAGCACCCAAATGGATAACCGTAATCCTGAAAAGGTCGCCTTTTTAGAGCAGGTTGGCTTCTCCCAGGTGGTGCTCGCCCGTGAGCTTGGCCTTAGCCAAATTCGTGAAGTGGCGGCGCACACTAATATGCAGCTCGAATTCTTTATTCACGGTGCACTTTGTGTGGCTTATAGTGGTTTATGTAACTTGAGCCATGCCTTCAGTAATCGCAGTGCTAACCGCGGTGAGTGCTCGCAAATGTGCCGTTTGCCGGGGAATTTAAAAACTCGCGCGGGGGATGTGTTAGCACAGAATGAACATTTATTGTCCCTCAAGGACAATAACCAAACCGATAACCTCGAAGCCTTAATCGATGCGGGTATTCGTTCATTTAAGATTGAAGGCCGCCTCAAGGATTTAAGCTACGTTAAAAACGTCACCGCCCATTATCGTCAAAAATTAGATGCGATTATGGCCCGTCGCCCCGAGTTTAAGGCGTCATCCCACGGTCGCTGCGAACATACTTTTACCCCAGATCCTGAAAAAACCTTTAACCGTGGTAGTACAGATTACTTTGTGAATGAGCGTAGCCAAGGGATCAAGGATTTCCGCTCGCCAAAATATATCGGTCAAGATGTGGGCAAGGTGGTCGCCATCGGCAAAGACTTTATTCAAGTCAGTTCAACCCACGAGTTTAATAACGGCGATGGTTTAGCCTACTTTCCGCCAAACTATGCGATGGCTAAACAATCCGATGACAAACTCCAAGGTCTGCGGGTTAACCGCGCCGAAGGCCATAAATTGCATGTGTTGCAGGTGCCAAAGGATCTAAAAGTCGGTATGACCTTATACCGTAACCACAATCAAGCCTTTGAAACCATACTCTCTAAGGAATCAGCTAAGCGGATTATTGGCGTGGATATGCGCTTAATCGATACCGCAGCTGGGGTGGCGCTGACGCTAACGGATGTGTATGGCTTGAGCGCAACGGTTGAACTTGAGGTTGAAAAAACGCCCGCAACCGATGCCGAAAAAACCTTGCAGACTATCCGTACACAACTTGCAAAGCTGGGCAGTACAGACTTTGTTGCCCGCCAAATTAGTATTGAAACCGCTAAGCCATGGTTCCTACCTGCCTCTGTGTTGAACGGTTTGCGCCGTGATGCCGTCGCTGCACTCGAGCTTGCCCGTGTAGCAGGCTATCAACGTCCTAAACCTTGGAAATATAATCAAGATGCGGTCTATCCGGTTAAACATTTGAGTTACTTAGGTAACGTAGCCAATGAAAAGGCCAAGGATTTTTATCAACGCCACGGTGTGATTGAAATTCAAGATACCTATGAGAAAAACGGTGTCACCGAAGATGTGCCTTTGATGATCACTAAGCACTGCCTGAGATTTAACTTCAATCTTTGTCCTAAGGAAGTGCCGGGTATCAAAGCCGATCCTATGGTGCTCGAAATCGGTAACGATGTGCTTAAGCTGGTCTTTGATTGTCCAAAATGTGAAATGATGGTAGTCGGTGAGAACCGCCAAGTTCGGGGCCAGAAGCATCTCTAAATAGCGGATTTATACTCAAGATGAGCTGATACTGAGTGAGTATTTCACGTTAAATCAGCCGTTAAATCGATCTTTTAAGCCCAGTTTATGTCCGCCCATTAACTTGTGTTGCACAGAGGGTAATGAGCGGATATCTTATTGAAATAAAATTAATAATAGGGGATGTAACTATGGGATTATTAGACGGTTTACTGGGCAATGCCTCCGAGGTGAATTTACAGGAACTTGCCGAGGAGTTAAGGCCGATTATGGGCATTCAAGAAGAACTCAAACTTGCCTATAAAGTGATCCGCGATCTGTTTATTTTTACCAATAAACGCCTGATCTTGATCGATAAGCAGGGGATGACGGGTAAAAAAGTCACTTATCATTCAGTTCCCTATAAATCTATTACCCATTTTGAAGTGGAAACCACAGGCCATTTCGATATGGATGCCGAGCTTAAAATTTGGATCTCAGGCCAGAGTGAGCCATTAGTCAAAGAGCTTAAACGCGGCACGGATGTGGTCGGCATTCAAAAAACGATCGCCACTTTTGCACTTTAGTTTTCCGTTTATTGCGCTTTTCCAGTGAACTAAAGTAAGCCTTATTTTACGGAGGCTTACTTTAATTTCCCGCCCTAAACACTCAATATTAGTTAAACATAATCGAGCTAGAATTAGTGGTATGTTCTATTGGCTCACCTGCCATAGTGTAGGTTTCTGAGAGCTTAAGCTTGCCTTGCTCATCGTATTGATTATGAATACCTACCCAGAATTTTTCTTGTCCTTGAATATTCAGATTACCCTCTTCAGCGAGGCGGCCATTGGGGTGATAGCGTTTCATCCCATAGAGTTTGCTCGCGGGATCGTATTTGAGCAGATAGGACAGAATGGCTGCCTCAGCCTGATTAGATCCCTTTTCATTAGCATCAAAGTAGTGACGGCTTTCAACAAGCACACCTTGGTCATCTAGCCAGACTTCGCGGTTCACTTGGCCTTGGGCATTAAACTTTTGCCAATGGCCTATGTCTGTATAGTTATCGTCAAGGATCTTGATCGTGCCCGTTTCGAGTATCGCACCTTCCGGAGACAGGGTTTTAGCACTAAAGTTATCGCCCATAGTTCGGGTTAATAACCAACGAATCGCCCCGTCTTCATAGTATTCGATGCGGGTGTCAGCTATGCCCTCTTGATAATATTCCCTTTGATTATTATCAAGAATATAACCACAGCGGGTGTTGGAATGGTGCTGATACGAGACTAGCACGCCTTGCTCATTATAGAAGCTCGATTCCTTAAGATACCCTTGACCATCACGGATTTCATATACCGAAACAGAACGAATAGTACCGTCTTCATAGAACCAGCGGGCGGTGCCGTCGCGATTGCCCGCCGTGTGGGGTAAATACATCTGGATTTGCTGGTTTTCGTAGTATTCGATAAACGGGGCAATCGAAAGATTGTCTTTATATTGGCCTTCGGCCGAAAGCACTCCACTTGGAAAGTAGCTTCTAAATTTACCTTCCCTTAACCCATTTTTTAAGTCAATTTCTAGGGCGAGTTGGCCGTTCTCATGGTACCAGAGGGCGGTGCCTTGCTCTTTACCGTTCTCAAAATAGTTCTGTTCTTCGAGCTGGCCATTGGGGTGCCATTTTACACTTTTGCCCTGTAACTTGCCGTTCGCATTAAATGATTCACGCCATGCGGGCTTGCCTGTGTCGTAAAACTCTTCAATGACTTTACCCGAATGATCGGCAGACATTTTTTGCTTAATAACACCATTAGCATGGTACCAAGTGGCTTGATATTCACGGCCTTGGTCGTAGTGTCTTTCCGCTTCTAGCGAACCATCTTGATAATATTGTTTTTCGATCCCATGGAGGGTATCGGTCAGCAAAGGGCGGATAAGCTGGATTTGGCCTGAAGGATAGTAACGGGTTAAGGTGTTGATATAGCGGCCATCGCTGTCAAGCTCAGCGGTTTCTTTCAGCTGACCATCTTCATAGTAGTGGCTGATAAACATGCCATTGGGATGGCGATCTTCCCTTTGATTGATCCTGCCATCATGGTCATACCAAGTTTGTAGTCCAAGTTGCTGATCATTGATGAAATTTCCCTCAAATAATAAAGTGCCTAGGGCATCGAACTGGCGGGTTACACCCTCACGCTCACCGAAATAGTTTGAGTCTACGGCTTGGGTCAGATCCGGGGCTTGGGTGACAATTCTTAAGATCCTTAGGCCTTGATCTGTATCAATTTGATGGAAAGTGCGATGCAATTTTCCCGTAAGGCTTGCGTAGTCTTGAATATCGCCTTGCACTATTTGATGGCTGTCTATCGTGAAGTGACTTATCAGTAAGGCATCGATATTATTCAATTCTACCTGCCACAATGTCGCCGCGGTTTGTGGATAAGAGCCTTGGATGTGTTTAGGGGTAATACTGCAGACTTTCTCTTTACCTAACCAAAAATGCTTTTCTAATGTATTGGTTTTATGAATGATCTCAAGGCGATCAAATTGGGTTTCATGGAAGGCGCATGGCTCGTTTTCGCGCTCCCAACCGAGGAGTTCGATGGTTTGCTGTGCCTGGTAGTGGTAGATAACCATGTCGCTCGCGGCGTTTGCTTCCCGTGATGTTGCATCCGTCTCGGTCGCACTGATGCTTAAACTAAAATGCCGCTGAAAATCCGCAGCCTTTCTGGGCGATGCAGCTTGTTGATCTTGTTGGGGATTTAAAGGCTTAATGTCCTGGGGGACGTGGTGATTTTCTCGGGAATTAAACAACTTAGTTTTGAGTGCGCGAAACAACGACATCGGGCGAAATCTCCATATCCATATGTAAAACAATAAGCTTATCTGAGGGATACTCACGGCTGGTGAGTTTTCAGTGCGCATATCATAGCGGTTTATGGTTTCATTTCTCAATGTTGTATTCGTTAAAATACCCGAATATATGGGATGGAATGGCCCATAAATTGGAACAAGATAAGGATAAAAAATGGTTCACAATTTTTTTAGTGATATCCCCGCCGATCTATCTGCGGAGGTGTTTGAAAAATTGGCGGGGAGTTCCAATGTGACTATCGAGCGCATTATCTCCCATGGGCAATCAACCCCGGTCGGGCAATGGTACGACCAAACCCAACATGAATTTGTGGTCTTGCTTAAGGGGGAGGCGACCTTAGTATTTGAGCAGGGTGAGCAGGTGGTATTAACCCCAGGGGACTATTTAACTATTCTGCCCCATCAAAAACACCGCGTCGCTTCGACCTCGACTCATAGCGAAACCCTCTGGCTCGCGGTATTTTACGATTGATAAGGACAGCCCTTTGTCCTGTAAGTTAGCTTGTTAACATTACCGATTACCGATTACCGATTACCGATTACCGATTTTTCCATAGCCAGCTGGGCGTATTGAGTAAGTCCTGGCCTTGGAGCTGCGTTTGGCCTAAGGTCTTGTCTAGGGCCAAGGTATTGCAGTGTTCAAATTGACTTAAGGCATTGATAAGTCGATTGGCATGGGATACCACCCAGAGTTGGCACTCCTGTGACACCTTAGCAATTAAGCGGGCGAGTGCGGGCAATAAATCTGGATGCAGGCTAGTTTCTGGCTCGTTTAACACCATAAGCTCTGGCGGTCTTGGGGTGAGTAGGGCGGCGATTAATAGCAAATAACGTAAGGTGCCATCGGACAATTCACTGGCATTGAGTGGCCTTAATAAGCCATTTTGATGAAATGCTAGCACTAAAATGCCGCCGGCTTGCGGTTCGATGCAAACCTTGGCCCCGGGAAAGGCATCGCTCACCGCATGGTCGAAGGCCACTTTATCACCTATTTCAAAGATGGTTTGGATTGCTGAGGCTAAATCTCGACCATCGTGGTGCAATACTGGCGTGGTAGTGCCCAGTTGTGGTCGACGGGCTGGCGCTTCGGCATCGGTTCTGAAGTGATCGTAAAAACGCCATGCACGGATACTATCGCGCAGTTTTAACACTTCAGGGCTGCGCTCTGGATCGGCCAGCTCGGTAAAAATACTGTCGCCAGTTTGCAGGTGAGCACCTAAGGTTATCCAGCCCTGTCCATCCGCACTGCGACTCTTTACCATAGGGCCTCGGCGTTCAACAAGTACAGTCGAGGGACGATACTTAGGTCCATTCCAAATGGCTTCGCGCTTGATTTGTGGATCTAGGCCAAACAAGGTTGTGACATCGGGTTTAGGTAAACCAAGTTCAATAAGATAGCTAAAATTCTCGCCCGCAAACCCAAGCTTTAAGCGTTTTGGTGCTTGTCTCACGGTAGATTCAATCGCAGTGTCACCCACTAACATGCCTTTAGTGGGTTTTTCAGGTCCCGCCCAAAAACTGGAGTCCAGTCCGCCCTCTTGGGCTAAGGCATTAACAACACCGCCTTGCGCCGTTTGCGCAAGTAAACGTAGTGCCTTGTATAGATTAGATTTACCACTGCCATTCGCCCCAGTAATCAAGTTGAGCTGTCCTAAGGGCAAGACGATGTCACGTAGTGAGCGATAATTGGAAATGGCGAGTGTGGTCAGCATAAAATATCCAAGACTAAAACGAGCAGCTAAGCCAGTAAATCAAACGGGTCGATATAACAATGGCATTTACACTAGTACGTTATTGAGCACCCTTTGCCAGTTGCCGCCCATAAAGCGGTCGCGGTCGGTGGACTTAAAGCGTGCTTTGGCGAGGGCGTCATCGATGCGACTCATACGGTCGATATGATTTAACTCGGGGATCACTACGTGTCTTGGTTCTACATCGAAGCCTAATACTTTTTTGGCCCTTAGGCTGTACCACCATTCTTGATACTCTTTAATGCCCTGGGCATTATCATTATTCAGTGCTAACAGATTTTCTTGGCCGCGTAGCGGAAAATCATTAGCGATGGCGACACAATCCACCCCACCAACACGGGCGATATATTCTAGGTGGCGAATATAGTCATCAAGTGTGGGCACGGGTTTATTGGTCAGCCAAAAGCTCATCATAAATACCCCAAACACCCCACCCGTATTGGCAATGGCGCGGATCACTTCATCGGGTGAGCAGCGGGCATGATTGACTATGCCGCGGGCCGCGCCGTGGCTTTGCACTATGGGTGACTGAGTGATTTTTGCCACATCTAAGGCGGTTTGGGCGCTGGAGTGGCTCACATCGACGAGGATATTGGCATGGTTAAGCTTGGCAATCAGTGCTCGACCGTGGGCGGTGAGCGGGTTATTAAGCCCACCGCTAGCATCATTGTCTAAGGCGCCGCCGGCGAAGGTATTGCCATAGTGGTGAGTGAGTTGCAGTGCCCGCAGCCCCTGCTGATGGAATTCATCGAGGCGTGCCCATTGGTTGGCATCGCTGTCTTCTTCGACACAATCTGCGCCTTGAATTTGAAAAAATACCGCCGTTCGTTGGCTCTCCCGCGCGAGCTGGATATCGCGCCCCGTCAGGCCTTGCAGCAAAATATCTGGATGTTCGCTTACCCGCTTGGCGGCCTGTTTGATGCTCTCCATACAGGCCTTATAGGTGCGTTTGTAGTTTTGCGTACCGTCGGCCTGTTCTATGGTTTCAATGGCGGAGATATCACAAATATAGGCATCGAGTTTAGAAGCAGTTACATCACTTAAGTCATCGGGAAGAAACGATAAACCATCGATATAGAGCCGTCTGGGAGCTGCGGCTAAGCTTGGAAAACTGGCCATTTGGCTTAACAGTGTGGCTGCGCCAAGGCCTTTAAGCAGGGTTCGACGTGGGTGATTGACTGCCTTGTTGGGCATGCTCTGTTCCTATCCATTAACGCAAATATAACTTCTTTATACCCTATAACGGCGGTTGAAGTCTTTGATTAAATCCCTTTTTTGGTTATCTAGGCTGTAAATTGAAATCACTTTGGGTTATTGGGCGCAGTCTTTGATCGCCCTTGCAAGTGCATTAAGGCCGTTAGTGCGGGACGGGCTCAGTTGGCCTTCTAATCCCAATTGCCTGAAATAGGCATTGGGGTCAAAATCCTGGATCTCCTGCGCGGTTTTACCTTGATAGGCACCGAGCAATAAGCCAATCAACCCCTTGACGATGCGGGCGTCGCTATCGGCTAAATAGTAGTGTTTACCCGCTTGGGCTAAGTGGTAGAGCCAGGCATCGCTTTCACAACCCTGTACCTTTGCCGCCTCGAGGCGAAATTCACTGCTTAAGCTAGGTAAGTCTTTGCCAAGCAGCATAATTTGTCGGTATCTTTCCTGCCAATTTGCCGCCTGCGTGAAGCGTGCAATAAGGGTGTCTGCATCCTGCACTGGATAGTGAAAATCGGCCTCGAGTGGCTCTGGTTGAGTTGTCATAGTTAATCCTGATTTTATGAGCCTGCTGGTTTTACGCGCCTGTTGATTTTACGAACTTAGAGATTGAGCCTAGTCGACTTAGTTATTACCTATCATAGCAATAGCGCTTTTACCGAGGTGAGGGCGCTAATAAAACGGTCGATATCCGCTTTGTTAGTGTAGATGCCAATTGAGGCACGGCAACAGCCCTTAAGGTGTAAGCTTTGCATCAATGGCATGGCGCAGTGGTGGCCGCAGCGCACGGCAACTCCTTGTTGGTCGAGCAAAATTCCCACATCTTGATGGTGCTGATCGGCGAGGTTAAAGGCGACAACACCGATATTATCATCGAAGGCCGCGTATAAATTCACCTCACCGAGTGCGCGCAATTGGCTGTGTAAATAATGAAGGAGTTCGGCCTCATGGGCTCGAACTTGGGGCGTGAGTTCGGTTTGAAGAAAGCTAACCGCGGCGCCTAACCCTATCACTTCGGCGATCGGCGGCGTGCCCGCTTCTAAACGATTCGGCAGACTGCCAAATTCTGTCACCTCAAAGCTCACGCGTTTGATCATCTCACCGCCCGTGAGTAGGGGAGTGAGACTCTCTAAAATCTCGAAACGGCCATAGAGCACACCAACGCCGGTTGGACCATACATTTTATGCCCCGAAAAGACGTAAAAATCACAATCGATTTCAGCCACATCGATAGGCATATGGGCAATGGCCTGCGCACCATCGACTAAGGTGATGGCTCCCTCTGCCTTGGCTAATTGCACTAATTGCGCCACTGGGTTGACTGTGCCTAGGGCATTGGAAACATGGCACAGGGCAACGACTTTTGGTTTTAAAGCGAGCAAGGCTCGGTAGGCGTTGATATCCAAACGGCAGTCTTGCTGGAGTGGAATGGGCTTAATCACCGCCCCGGTGCGTTTGGCCAGTTCCTGCCAGGGCACAATATTGGCGTGGTGGGCGGCGGTGTCGATTAATATCAGATCGCCCGCATTGAGCTGCGCCGTGAGCCCAAAGGCGACTAAGTTGATAGATTCGGTCGTGCCATGGGTGAAAATGATTTATTCACGGCGTTTTGCCCGTAAAAAATGCTGTAATTGATCGCGCACCTTTTCATAGTTTACCGTCGAGCGCGCCGATAACTGGTGTGCAGCCCTGTGCACATTGGCATTGTCGTTAGTGTAATACTGCGCCATCGCATCCAATACGCTTTGCGGTTTTTGGCTGGTGGCCGCAGTATCGAGGTAGCAGAGCGGATAGCCATCAAGCATTTGATTCAATAAGGGGAATTGCGAGCGGATCTGAGTGTTAAATGCTTCTGCCTGTAATGTCGCTGCTACCTTAGGATCTAAAGCCGCATTGGCAGTAGCTTGGGCATTTGCTGGGTTAGGTGTTGGCGCGGCAGATTGAGTCATGGATAAGGCTAAGGGCAATGAAAAGGCCAAGGGATCTTCTGTTATCTTAAATCTGAATGCAAGTATTAGCGATTTGAGCCATGAACGGCAATTTGCCTAGATGCTCGATGGTTAAGCACATCAAGGGCCAAATCTATGGATTTTGGCCCTTGATGTTTATTGGAGCTAATGCTTATTTGAACTGATGCTTATTGGAGTTAAAGATAACCCGCTAAATCATCCCCATGGCTTAACGTGCCTTGGATTTTTATCCTTAGGTTGATGGCCGCGGGCGACATCGCCACTGCGTTGCCCATCTTTATGTTCGTGGTTTTTGGGCGTCGAGGCTTTTTGTTGACGTTGGCTATTGTCTTTATTGCCTTCGGCTTTTTGAGCATCACGGCCAGAACCCGCCCTTGGGGCTGGCTTACCCGCACTACGGTGATTGCGACGGCTAGGGATGGTTTTTACCGTGTTACTTTTGCCACTCGCATTTAAGCGTGATTCTGGCAAGGCATGTACCGGGCTGAAACCTTCCACCATTTCACGATCGAGTACGCGGTTAATTAAACGCTCGATATCGTTCAGCAGTTTGATTTCTTCACTGCTGACTAATGACACGGCCTGTCCGGAAGCGCCCGCGCGCCCAGTACGGCCGATACGGTGCACATAATCCTCGGGTACATTGGGTAAGTCGAAGTTAACCACTTGAGGTAACTGATCTATATCTAACCCACGGGCGGCAATATCGGTCGCGACTAATACGCGAACTTGGCCCGTTTTAAAATCGGCTAAGGCTTTAGTGCGCGCGGTTTGACTCTTGTTCCCGTGGATAGCCGCCGCTTTAATTCCGGCTTCTTCGAGATTTTTAGCTAAACGGTTGGCGCCGTGTTTAGTGCGCGAAAATACCAGCACTTGTTGCCAATCGTGCTGTTTAATCAGTTGGATTAACAGCGCCGATTTTTGGGTTTTATCGACGGGGCAAACCCATTGTTTTACCGTAGTGGCCGCCGCGTTACGCGGTGTGACGGATATTTCAACCGGATTATTAACTAAGCCCTTAGCCAGCTCACGAATTTCGTCGGAGAAAGTGGCCGAGAACATCAGGTTCTGGCGCTGCTTAGGCAATATGGCGAGGATCTTGCGGATATCACGAATAAAGCCCATATCGAGCATGCGATCGGCTTCGTCTAAGACTAAGATCTCAAGCTGGTTGAACTTCACCGCTTTTTGATTGTACAAATCCATCAATCGACCCGGGGTGGCGACTAACACATCGACACCGTGGCGTAGCTTAGCGATTTGTGGATTGATAGGCACCCCCCCAAATACAACGGCCGAGCGCAGTGGTAGATATTTACCATAGGTCTCAACACTTTCGGCAACCTGCGCGGCTAACTCGCGGGTGGGCGTCAGCACTAAGGTGCGCACTTGACCCGCCTGAGCCTTTTGACCTTTGCTGAGCAATTCGAGCAGAGGCAAGGTGAAACCTGCCGTTTTACCTGTTCCTGTTTGGGCGGCCGCCATCACATCTTGGCCTTGAAGCACAGCTGGGATCGCTTGCGCTTGGATGGGCGAAGGTGTGTCGTAACCCTGTTCGGCGACGGCTTTAAGTATCGGGGCAGATAGGCCCAGGGAGGTAAAACTCATAGATAGGTCTCTTGTGGCAACACTGTGCTGCATTTGTGGTCAATGGCCAGGTACGCTGGCGGGCGTGCAGCTTACAGGATCAGGCCCTTAAGTGCCATCGAATAAAGTTTATCTGCCCCAGCGGATGGCGTTATCGGCGGTATTAGGGCTAGGGCGGCCTAGCTCTATCCTGTCAATCTGTCACTCTGTCACTTTTAAGTGTAGCCGCATTAGTGTAGCGGTATTTAGTGATAGCTAATTTATCTGCCTGTCAGTATCTTGTTCAGGAGTTAGCGAAAGATCACGCTTATGTTGATTTGTTTGCTTTTAAGTTATTGCTCTTGGAGTAAAATAATCAACAGGTTGTAATGGTTTTATCCTTAAGTTGAAAAACAGGCATTAGCTAAGATACGTATGGATAGAAAGTGATTTGCGCTTGCCTCAGGTCCTATTTCTTTTTTAGGATAAAATTTCAAGAGATGATTATGCACCTCATCATAGGTGGATTATGACAGCGATACAGCACATTGAACGCCTTGCCCGCGGACGCAGTGAACAGGCCGTTGCCGTTATTAAAAACGTGCAGCAGATGTCCAACATTCCCATGCATGAGATGCAACTAGCCCTCAAGCAACTCTTGAGTTGTGGCCGTATCGCGCTGCATTTTCACCCCGATAGAATCGATAGCCGTGGGCTCACAGTGGCCGAAGGTTTGCTGCGCGATGGTCAGTATCGTAGCCAGTTCGAAACCCATATCTCCAATGGTCAGCTATCACCTGAGTTAGGTGGACCAAGGGATCACTGGGAAAATCAACTCTTTGGTAATGTCTATAAGGGGACTAAATCGCGGCCTAAGTATGGCGCCCTAGATCTGGGCATGTGGCAGGATGGCCCCGCGCCACGTTTTGGTAGCTGTTATCTACTGACCCATCCCCATGTGATGGCGCGCTCGACCTTTACCTATCTCGACTCTTACCGCAACCCCAAGGAAAAGGGCACGCTGGCATGCTTCGACGATATTCTCGCCGCGCTGCTGACCGAGAGTTTTGAGCGTCACTATGCCTTGGGTAAAATGGATTTTAAACCGCTGAATATTATCCATTATTTAGGGCATCAGTTGGATGCTTCCGTGCATTCTCGCTTTGAACGGCCCCTATCGAGCAATCTTGATCATTATATTGAGGCGCAGATCCACGGGGATGTTGCCCTCGATGAAGATATTGCCATGCTGGTCGCCGACGCCAGTTTTAAGGGCACAGATATTGGTGAAACCCTCGCAAAAATGTGCCGTAGATATGGCATTGAACTGCAATTCCATCAGGGGTTTAGTCTGCATACGGCGCAGATCCCCAGCGATTTTCGCGGGCCGACTATGCCATCTCTGGCGAGCCGGATTGCGATAGACGAGCAGGTGAATGCCTATCACCTTGGTGTGGCGGCAAGGGATCTATATCATTCCCCACAACATTGGCGCGACCGTGGTAACCGTGCCCAGGTGGCCCACGAGCTTAAATTACTTTGGCATGTGTTAGTGAAATACGGCGTTCAGCCATAAAACAGATTGGTTACTGAAGATCCTATCCCAATACTGCCCACCTTAAGTTCCATTACCATTGGAATTTATTGATCTTTGTCTCATTTTTGTGAGTCTGTTAGCAAAAGCCTGTGATGGGGTTTCATCTGCCTTAGATGCCTGCGATACTGCGTCCCTATCGAAACTTTGAGCCTCTTGCAAATTTCTTGTGTTGAGTGTTGCTCGCGTGCATTTTGACTATCAATTGAGCCATTTTTTTGTTGGAGCACCATGGATAAGTCGTTAGAAAAATCCCTTCTTGTGTGGCTTAAGGCGCAAAAAAAAGCCTGCGGCGGGTTCCTTAAATTATCGGTATGCTTGGGGATGCTAAGCGCCGTCGCTATGGTGGCGCAGGCCTTTATTATTGCCACTATTCTCGATGGTGTGATTATCGGTAATAAACTTCTTCCCCTTGCGGATGCTGCGCCGTCCGTTGCCATTAATGCCAGCAGTTATATTCCCCATTTTATGGCCTTGATTGGCTTAATTTTGCTGCGTTCATTGCTTGCCTATGGCCGTGAAAGGGCCAGTTTTGAGGCCGGGAAACGACTACGGGAACATATTCGCAGCCAAGTGTTAGATAAATTGACTCGGCTTGGTCCAGCCTTTATTAAGGGCAAACCCGCGGGCAGTTGGGCCAGTATAGTGCTAGAGCAAATTGAAGATTTACAAGACTTTTACGCTCGATATTTACCCCAAATCACCCTAGCGGGTTTTATTCCGATTTTGATCCTTGCAGCGGTATTCCCCATTAACTGGGCGGCTGGATTGATCTTGCTGCTGACGGCGCCCCTTATTCCTTTATTTATGATCTTAGTGGGTATGGGGGCAGCCGATGCTAATCGTAAAAACTTCAACGCGTTAGCTAGGTTAAGTGGCCATTTTATGGATAGATTAAAAGGCTTAAGTACTTTGAAACTATTCCACCGTGGTGATGCGGAGCTTAAGGTGATCGCCGATGCCTCTGAGGAGTTTCGCAGTCGCACCATGGCGGTGCTGCGGATGGCATTTTTAAGTTCGGCGGTGCTGGAGTTTTTTGCCGCCGTATCGATTGCCGTGTTAGCCGTTTACTTTGGATTCAGTTATTTAGGTCATTTAGATTTTGGCTACTATGGCGCACACGCTCAACTTGGGCCTAATGCGAATGAGGGATTACCTTTTAGTCTGTTTGTTGGCTTATTTATTTTGATCTTAGCCCCGGAGTTTTATCAACCGCTGCGGGATATGGGCGCCCATTATCATGCTAAGGCGCAGGCCATTGGCGCCGCCGAAGCACTATTGATACTACTCGAGCACCCTGAGCCTGAAACCGTTGGGACTGTGCAGCTTGGAGAGTTAGATAGTTTGAATGCCCAGGATCTGGAGGTGTTTAGCCTCGATGGCACTCGCCTATTAGGCCCCTTAAGTTTTAGCCTCAAACAGGGTCAGCATTTGGCCTTAGTGGGGCCAAGCGGTGCGGGTAAGAGCAGTTTACTCAATGCCATTTTAGGTTTTTTACCCTACCAAGGCAGCCTACAGATTAACGGCCATGAACTGGCTTCACTCGATTTAGCCCATTGGCGTCGGCAATTGGCTTGGCTTGGGCAAGAGCCGCAATTGTTCCATGGCACAGTGCGGGAAAACGTGGCCTTGGCTAATCCTTCAATGACCGATGAGCAAATTTGGCACTGGCTAGCGGCGGCCAATATCAAGGACTTTTTTAAGGCGCAACCACTAGGCTTAGCGTCCGCCGTTGGCGAACAATCCTCAGGATTATCCGTCGGCCAAGCCCAGCGGATCGCCCTTGCACGGGCTTTGGGACAGGAGGCGCGTTTATTTGTTCTCGATGAACCTACCGCCAGCCTAGATAGCCAGAGTGAACAGCTGGTGAGTTCGGCCCTCAATGCCGCCATGAAAGACAGCATGTGCCTGATGGTCACCCATAGATTAGACCTTTTAGATCAAATGGATAGCATTCTAGTGCTGGATAGGGGCGAAATAGTGCAGCGGGGGGATTTTATGGCCTTATCCAGCAGCCCAGGTTTATTCCACACCATGCTAAGGGAGAATGTGGCATCGGTGGCGGATATTGAACTGCTAGCGCCCTTGCCCGCGGAGGATGATAGTTTGCAGGGCGATGGGGCTTTAGCCGTGACTCAGCTAGAGAGTCGCCCAGATAGCGGCGTTTATGGTTTAGATAGCGGCAAAGGAGAGGCGCAATGAGAGTGTTAATTCCCTTTATCCGTTTGTTCTCCCGCCAATGGCTAATGATGTCCCTAGGGTTAGTGTTAACCCTGATCACTCTGATGGCGGGCATAGGTTTACTGTCACTTTCTGGGTGGTTTCTTTCCGCTACGGCCGTTGCAGGTTTGACCATAGTTACGGCGCAGTCCTTTAACTTTTTCACTCCAGCTGGCGGGGTACGCTTTTTATCTATCGCCCGCACTGCCAGCCGTTATGGCGAGCGTTTAGCGACCCACGAGGCGACCTTTAAACTGCTGACCGAGCTGCGGGTCTGGGCGTGGCGAAAGCTTTTTCCCTTAAGTGCTAAGGATTTACAGGGTTTACGCCGCGGCGATATGCTCAATCGGTTAGTGGCCGATATTGACACTCTCGATCACTTGTACCTGCGACTCCTGACCCCCATGGCGGCGTCGCTGCTGATGACGGGGCTTTTGTATCTGTTTCTCGCTTGGTTTGATGCCAAGCTTGCCTTGAGCCTGTGTTTATTTTTAGTCGCCGTTTGGCTAGTGATGCCCTTGCTATTTTATCGTCTTGGCCATGGGCCGAGCCGGACTATGCTCGAAACTAAGCGCCAGTATCGGGTGCTATTATTGGATATCTTGCAAGGTCAAGCCGAACTGAGCCTATTTGGGGCAAATGACCGCTATAGGCAAAAACTGAGTGACGCCGAAGTCGCACTCTACCGCAGCCAAAGTGCTATGTCTAAGATCACCGCGCTGAGCCAAGCCATGCTGATCATCGCCACGGGTTCGGCGCTGATCATTATGCTATATCTTGCGGCAAATGGGGTGGGTGATGCTAAACCGCCCGGACCTATGTTTGCGCTTATGGTGTTTGCCACTATGGCCTGCGTGGAGATGATGATGCCGATTGCGGGGGCATTTCAGCATTTATCGGGTTGTGTGCTTGCGGCAACGCGGATTAATGGGATAACAGAACAAGCATCTAGCATCTTATTCTCGGCGGATCATAGCCTTAAGGCGACAACGGGTGCCCTAGCAATCGAAGACATTCATTTTGCCTATAGTGCACATCAGACCGTGCTGCAGGGCTTGTCACTCGAAATAAAGGCAGGGCAGAAGGTTGCGCTGCTTGGTCCTACTGGATGTGGTAAGTCGAGTCTATTGGCACTGATTACCCGTGAATGGCAGGCGCAGCAGGGGCAAATTCGCCTCGATGGACAGCTAATCACTGAATACAGCGAGCGCGCGTTGCGTGAGTCTATGACTGTGGTGAGCCAACGGATTTATTTGTTTGCTGGCACTCTGAGGGAAAATTTGGCCCTCGCACTGCCAGTGGTTCAAGGTCAAAAACGCACTGCTCATGATGCGCGCTTTATCGATGTACTTAAGCGCGTGGGATTGGGCGCTTTACTCACGGCGGATAAACCGCTGGATATGTGGATTGGCGAGGGTGGCCGGCAATTATCCGGTGGTGAGCAGCGCCGTATTGGGGTTGCAAGGGCTTTGCTGCGCGATGCACCGTTATTATTGCTGGATGAGCCAACCGAAGGGCTAGATAAACGTACCGAGCGGGAAATCTTAAGTTTACTATTTGAATTTGCTAAGGATAAAACCATGCTTATGATTAGCCACCGTTTAACGGCTATGGCTAAGATGGATCAAATCCATCTGCTGGATGGCGGCAGGATTATGGCATCGGGAAATCATCAGCAGCTACTTCAAGAGTGTCCAGCCTATCAGGCACTCTATCGTCGCTTGGGCTGAACTTGATTTTAGAAAGAGTGAAAATCTTTGATGAATAACTTAGTGCCCGCAGAGCTTGCACCACAAATCAATACCCATTTTAACGGCAAGTTTGAGGTAGAGCTTAAATATCGACTCGCGGATCGTGAAGCCTTTTACGCGAGCCTAAGTGCTAAATCCCCCGAGGTCATGCTCAAGGATAACCTTGAGCATGATTGTTATTTTGATTCTCCAACCGCATCGTTAGCGGCGGAGCATAAAAGCTTATGTATTCGTGAGATGCAGCCCTCTGGCATTATGCTGTGGATAGTTAAAGGCCCAGAAAAGGATCGCTGCGAAGCTGTGAATATTAGCGATGCGGCTAAAGCTAATAGTATGTTACGTACCTTAGGCTATGAGTGTGTACTCGAGATCAACAAACGGCGCAGCGTGTATTTTCTCGGGGAATTTCATTTAACCTTAGACTGGCTCGAAGGCCTAGGTGATTTTGCGGAGCTGGCGATTATGACCGATGATGAAGCCAAGTTGTCTATCTATGAGTCGCAGCTCCTCGCCTTGGCCGCAGAACTTGGGCTAGATGAATCACAGCGAGAGTTTTTATCCTACAGACAGTTACAGATGGCCAGACAAGCATAAGCGAGGCATCCCAAGTCCATTTGGGGATGAATCGATAAAAAGGTGCGACGGCTTATCTGCCTAAGCGTTGCGAAAAGGCTAAGTAGCGTTTGACCTCTTCTTCGGGGAATCGTAATTCTTCTCCGTCTTTCACACTGCTGAGCAGGTTTTCCCGCGCATAGCGTTTAATGGTGGCGGGGGATTTATCGAGCAACTTACAAACTTCATCTAAGGTGAGTAAATTATCACTCATGGCTTACCCTCATTTTTGATTGGTGATTAGCCCAATGAGTATAGAACAAGAATAAGCCTGCGCCCTTGGCGGACGCAGGCTCAGGTTTGGTTGCAACTATTTGGATTGGCGCTGAGTTTCGCGCGCTTGATACTCAATACCTAGGTGTGCCTTGGCGGCGGTAATTGCCAGCACAGCGCGGGATTTAAATTCACGGCGATAAAGGGTCACCACCACAAACAGGCTGGCCGAAATAAAGAGGATTGGATGGACAAACCAACAGAGGACCGCCATTGAGAAATAATAAGCCCGCAGACCATAGTTATAGGAGTGAGCCGCTTGATCTTGTACTGTGGCCATCTGTCTGGCATAGGCTTTGAGATTGTCATTTGAGCCATCCGCGTCCAATGGGCCAGCGCCTATCATCACATTGACAAAGCCGTATTGGCGCATCGACCAAGTAAACTGGAAGAAGGCCATCACAAAGATCACCACCAATAGGGCTAATTTCACTTGCACTAGTGAATGATTGGGTGGCGTAGCATAGGGAATCGTGGCTATCACGGCTTCGAGGCGCTCGACTTGGGCAAATAAGGTTAACACCCCCGCGAGCACAAACAGCGTGGTCGAAGCGAAGAAGGCAATATTGCGTTCAAGGTTTGCCAGTAGCGCCGCATCACCTACACGCACGCCGCGAGTCATCACCTCAAGCATCCAGTAAATTCTATGCTTATGCAGACCACGGGCAATGCAGTCGGTATCTCTCGCCTTACGTCGGGCAAAGGCGGTATAGCCAGCCCAAGAAACGATAAACCACACCAATGCAGAAATATCTAATAGCGAGAATGTCATAGCCACCTTATTGTAAAGTCAAAAGCCGAAGTCAAACATCATCAAACCCAATTACACTGTGATTATGAAGGCTTTTATCTTCTAGGCGCAATCCCCTAGTATCACTTTGAAATCCATCCTATTCACAATTTGAAGCCGCTCACATTGGTTTTGAAGCCTCTCGTAGGGTGAGGTTTATCGATGGAAGAGTGCTGAGGGATTACAGCCAAGCAGCAAGGATGCTTGGGTGCTTAGCGTTTGCTGATATTCACCGACAGCGGCTCGCCATGGCATTCGTTCACCGACACGGTGAATAGAAACCTACGGTTTCTGAGCTTATGAATTAGAGCTGTGGACGGCGAGCTGGCTGTTAAACATGGATGTTGTTCAAGTCCGTGTGCAGGGCCGCCCCGTCTGATGTGAAAGAATTCACAAATACCACGAATGGTCACTTTATGACAAAACTCAATTACCCTAAACCCTTCATAAACCTGAAAGTGAGTAATTAATAACTGAATATCTAAATATTTAACAATGGGTGTTTCAATAAATTATTGAAAAAGCTGGTTTCAGGAAGTCGCCAGTGTTAGGTCGATATAATATGACCTGTAGTGATGTGATGAATATCTCCAGAACTATTTGTCAGCTTCAAGTTTGACATAATACTGCAAGCCTAGGTAATACAGCGCGACTTTGGGACGTTTTTAATGGCGGATATTGGAGTGATAGCTTCTTTGTTAACCGCTTTATCTACATCGGGGCTATGACCATATCCGTGAGCGGCTAGTCATCAGTAAAAATTGGCGATAAAGGAACAAGTGAGCCAGTTGATTTTTTTGTTGTGTGTTAGTTGCTTACTTGTTGTCGAGTAAATACACTATGCGGAGCAAAATATCGACACCCATAATCATAAAAAACACAACTTTTTGAATTAGCATTTTATTAGGGATGAACAATGTTATTAAACTTCAAATTTGGGTTAGCTTGTGTGCTAGCGCTGTCACTAACAGCTTGTGGTGGTGGGTCGTCTGACTCAGACTCCAGCAACAATAATCCAATTCCCCCCAGTGGCAACATAGATCCAGATTCAAAAATAATTATCAATGCCTCTGACTACACTCCTTCTCAGCTAAAAACGGCAGCCAAGTCATTAGTGACTAAAAAGTACACTGGTAGCAAACAACCAGCGCAGCTTGATATCAGTTTATCTCAATCCACTTTTAAGCAAGTGTTCAATGGGGAAGGAATGCCATTACCTAACCTTTACCTTGAAAAAATTTTGGACAACACCTCAGATAAAGGCGACATTAACGCCAAAGTTGCCTGTGATGTAAGCGGGAGCATTAACTATAAGGGTAAGCTCAATGGCGATGGTTTAGGAAATGTGTCGATTGAGTTTGATCGTTGTAAAAGCAGAAATAACAGCCTCACCACCGGTAATTTTGCCATTGCGATAAAAAGCGTGCTCGAGAATGATTTTAAAGTGGATATTTACTTTGACAATGTCACTTGGACCCAAGGAGGTTCGCCAATATCAGTAACTGGTTTTTATGGTATAAAAGAATCGAATGACTATGTTGGTGGCTATAAATACAGCTTTGATATTGAGTTGGTTTATAACGTTGTAGGTCAACAGTACCTTTATCAACTGGTTAGAACGACTCAAAATAGTGTACAGACAGCTTCAGAAAGCTTACAAGGCGATTACTTTGTCAGTGATATTGGTAAAGTTGCTATTAAAACAGAATTGGTTGGTACTAACTTTTTCGGTGGAAAAATTATCTTTAGTGGCAGCAATCAAACCGCCTTAGAGTTTAATCATGACGTTGGTAGCGTGTTAATCAAATACACCCAAGATAACGATAATGACGGCGCGTATGATGTAGGCACGTACTTTTATGATCTTTATGACTTAATCTCGGGTGATGTGTCAAAAAAATTACTGGTTAGTTTAGACACTCTATCTTTACCTCCTGTAGCGTCTTCACCGTGGGGAAACACATATAATGTTTATACCTACACCCCTTTAATGGTGACTGCAGGAAGTTATAGTGACCCTGACACCCCAATTGAACAGTTACAAATTAGCTATCGCTGGTACATTAATGGTGTATTAGTAGAGGGCCAAAATAGCAATATTTTACCTGCTTATATTGCTGTTTATGGTGATGACGTAAAAGTCAGCATGGTGGTATTTGATGGCAGCAATTTTGTTGAAAGTAGCTTTTTTACTTTTACTCTCGGTGATGCACCGCTCGAAATTGAACTAACATATTTACCAAGCAACATACACGCTGGTGATACTATTGAGTTTACTGCATCATTTATCGACCCAGATAACCCAAATAGCCAATCAAGCAGTAAATTGCTTGCCGCACCAAGTGGCGCAACCATAAACAGTGATGGTTTAGTCACTTGGAATGTTGGCAATGACTTTTTATTCCCACTGCAAACATTTGATTTTACCTTTGCGATAACCGATACCAACGGCAACATTACCAACCAGCAAGTAGTTAGCATTGAAGCCACGTCAGATAAACCTTTCCCTGTTACTCGCTCGGGAATTGAAGTGCCATCAAACAACCAATCTATGCTAATTGGTGATTTTGATCATGATGGCCGCAATGAAGTGCTGGCAACAGACAACTTACATAGACTATTTTTACTCGCAGAATCAAACGGCAACTATAGCCAAAAGTGGCTATATCCATTTAACCTGCCAACTCGCGGCAATATTGTTCAACTACTTACCTTTGATCTTGATAATGATGATGTAGATGAAATACTAGTGGTGACTCAGCATGGTATCAGTGTGATTGATGGCATGAATTCACTGCCTACATCACTATTTGACACAGAGCACTACATTAGCTCTGCAGCGATCACGGATACTAACAATGATGGCATAGCAGAAATCGGCTATTTACATGCTAAATCAGATTACAACAGCGACGCAACGCTCAGCGTTATTAGCTACAATGCACCGAATACCAGCTTATTATCGTTTGATGTAGAGCAAGCCAAACAGGTTATTTTTGCTGATGTTGATAACCAAGCAGGCCTTGAAATTATCATGAACAACGGCCTTGTTTATGATGCCGTAACAGGCGCCAATAAATGGATAAGTAGCACCCAATTTGGTGATGCCTATATTGCCGCAGGTGACGTTAATAACGATGGCATTAATGAAATTGTTGGGGCTAATTCTTGGGGCAACATTACGGTGTTCTCGGCACAAAACAAGTCACAGTTGGCTAGCCTTGAAGTTTTTAATACTTGTTCAATCAATGTAAGTAATATTGATAACGATGCTGCTGATGAAATCATTATTGGCGATTGTCAGTGGGGTGATATTCATGCCTACAACTTAGTGGGTGCCGATTTAGTGCAACTGTGGTCGGTCAACATGCAAGACCATGGTTCAAAATCAGTGGTCATCGGTGACTCTGATAACGACGGCAAAGATGAGATACACTGGAGCACTGGTACTAGTTCAACTGGTAAAGACTCGTTTATTGTTGCAGATTTAACTGCTTCATCAGTGACGATTAAACCAAACGATTCATCAGTTCAGCTAGACACATTTTCAAGTGCGGGTTGGTCGCATATTACAGAAGATAATGAACAAGCGGTTTTCTTCGTGCCTACATCCAGTAGCGGTTATGGCGGTAGCCGTATTGTCACCATGAACACACAGGGGCAATATGATATCAGTAATGAAATATCATCAAACTGGGATCGCAGTTCAATGGCCGTCACCACAGACTACAACCAAGATGGCTTTGGCGACATATTTCTACCTACCACAAATCTTTATGAAGGTTCTTTTGGGGTCATGCAATTGTTTGATCATAGCATGCAGTGGCAAACAACTGGCAATAATGATGTAGATATCAACACTATCAAAGCTGAAGATATCAATGCCGATGGTTTTATTGATGCCATCTATAGTGATAGTAATAAGTTAAACTTGGTTGATATTGAGAATGAAAAAGTTATTGCTAAATATACCTTTGGTTCAAATGTTGATGATGTTGAGATAAATCTAGACAATATTATTGTTGCCCGATATGACGCCTTATCAGTGCTGATATTGGGTAATGGTCAACTATCAGAAAAGTCATTTATCAGCCAAAGCTGTAACCGTATTCAGTTAATTAACTATGATACAGATGCCGCTAAAGAATTACTGTGTGTTAAAAGTGAACCTTACAGAACAGATAAAAGTGATATCTATATTTACGATATCATAGATAATACACTCGTTGAAAAAGCACATTATGAATATAAAAATAGAATTATTGATGTTGCTGTTGACCCCTCAACAAACAATCAACAAGCATTTTATCTAACCACCCAGCAAGGAACTGCTAGCTATTGGGATGATAATATCTATCTATTAGAAAAGATTAATGCTTCTGGTCATAGGATTTGGCGTAGCCCACGTTTAATTGGTCAACCAAGTGAACATAGTTTAAAAGTACGCCTAAATCCTGAGCGGAAAACCCAAATTATGCTGGCTACCAGTGATGCAATGTACCTTATCAAGTAATCTGTTAATTACGACCTAAGTTCAAAAATCTAGCACCTGCTGAATGCCGTTCACTTAATGTGAACGGCATTTTTTCACCGGATATCCGTTGTAGTATGTGTTGAAAGCCCTTTGGGCATAAAGCATTCCTATGCTATCGCGTCAGACGCTTGACCCTGATTCGACTGACGCTATCTCGGCATCTGATAGGCAGGATGCCTAAATGTCGTGAAGTGCATGGTCAATGATGTTCCATACATCATACTGACATTTTCCATTTCCCTATGGATCAGATGCACGAGAATGACCATGCCTCGCTCACGCAACGAACGCAAATGCCCTGCGGCAACTCCGAGGGGAAGGTGAACTTCTGTCGCAACTGTGTGAGCTGTTAACCCCCAAAGATCTGTGCCTGTCCTGTCTTTTCTGTCTTTTAGTGGGGGAAGCCAGCATGTGGAGCCTGAATGCTGTCAATCAAGGTCATTAATCTGTCCAAAATGAGCGAGAAAGAATAATAAAGCTAGAACGATATCAAGTGATTATCCTCCAAATTGTATAAAAAATAGCTACCCTAAAAAAGCAAATTCCTATAGCATTATTCATACCAATTTATGTGGATGTGGCAGCTGCTAAGTCCAACAAAAATACTAAGACGTTATAAATATAAACTAACCAGAGGGATCTAATGAAAACGGCAGAGATTACACCGACCGCACAGAAAATCGATAAGTTAATCAAAAGAATCGATGAAGGTGACATAAAAATCCCAGCTTTTCAAAGGGGTTATGTTTGGAAGCAAGAGCAGGTATTAGACCTGTTGGAAAGTATCGTTTCTGAATACCCTATAGGGAGTGTTCTTCTATGGAAAACAGATGAAAAACTAAATTCAACACGAAATTTAGCTGGTTACAAAATACCTGAAAGAAATGAATCATACCCAGTAAACTACGCACTAGATGGCCAGCAAAGATTGGCCAGTATTTACGGTGTATTCAGTAGCCTTATTGAGCAGGAAAAAGATATAACAGGATACAATCCTAGTATTGATATATTTGAGATTTACTACGACTTTGAAAAAAAGATATTTGTGGATAAGTCTGGGGCGGGATCGGAAGAAAATGTTATTCATCTACGTAAATTATTGAATGTGACAACATTGATTGATGCTCTATCTGTATTGAAAAAAGATTATCATAAAAATGCACAGGAATTGGCGTCACAATTTTTAAATTATGAAGTCCCTGTTGTTACTATTGAAAATAGAAGTCGAGATGACGTGGGGATAATTTTTGAACGAATAAATAATACGGGCACAAGATTAAGTGCGTTAGATTTGATGACAGCATGGACATGGACAGATGATTTTCACCTACTTGAGTCTTGCAATTTGTTGCTGGAATCGTTGGAAGGAAAGGGGTTTGGGAATATACAGCATAAAACTCTTTTACAAATAATATCCGCCGTTATACAGGATACAACTGTAAGTAAAAACATACTGAATTTAAAAGGAGAACAGGTTCGCGATAATTGGTGGAGAATTGAAAAAACGATACAAAAAGCTATAGATTTTTTGGCTACTGATATCGGATGTCAACATATAGACTTTCTACCATTCACCCAACAGTTGATTCCAATAATTAAATTTTTTGACCTTCTCAGTAGACCTTCTGCTGAGCAACTTAAAGTATTGAGGCAATATTTTTGGAAGACATCTTTTTCTAATCGGTATTCAACTGGTCAAACAAATGCGAAGATGGATTCCGATATTGAAAGATTAAAAGAGTTGGCCGCTGGTGATATTGATGCTTTTAGTGATTATCAATATACGGTGACAGAAAGTGTCCTAAAAAATACAAAATTTTCCAAGGCAAATCCAATAACTAGAGCTTTTTTACTTCTGGTTGCTAAGCAGTGTCCTATGGATTTGGTGAAGAATCAAAGAATTGATATCGGTAATTCCCTAGCTCAATATAATCGAAAAGAATATCACCATGTTTTTCCTCACTCATTTTTGAAGGAAAGAGGTATTTCTCATGATAATATATTTTGCGTGTTAAATTTTTGTTTTCTTTCATCCGATTCTAATAAGGCTATTTCCAAAAAATCACCGTCGGACTACTTCTTTAATTTAGTGCCTGATAATGATTTTAATGATATTTTGATAAGTAATCTACTGCCTATTAAAAAAGAGATTTACAAAAATGATGATTACGATCTTTTTAAAGATCGGCGAGCTAATGAGTTACTAACCAAACTGGATATAGTAACCAGTTAATAAAAATTTATTGAGTACTAAAATACTAAAGGACACAAGGAACACAAAGAAAAGACACCAAAGAAAGCCAAAGAAACAAAGAAAGGACAGGCAGAACTCTTTTTAGATTAACAGCTAACACTGCAATCTCTGGAGTTCACTTTCCCCTGCGAAGTTGCCGCAGGGCGTTGGAATAAATTGCGTGAGTCCGGTCATGGATGACCGGCTAGCTTTCGTAGGTACAGGGACGTTGTCTTCGGAAGCGATAGCTATTTATCTATAAGACCAAGGCTAGTAATCAATGCATGTAACTTCGCTAAGGGCGTCTTGGCTGCTTGTGAAAACAACAGCAAGGAGAATAAAATTTAACAATGGGTGTCTTAATAAATTTTTTCTTAATTAATTTTCTTACATCCTCACAAACCGTATCTGGCGCTTTACCTTAAATGACAAAGATATGTATGCTAATGTCGTATCTGCCAAATGATTTATTATAACAACCACTGTAACAAGATCAGCTAGGCGAAATGGAAGGAACCAATATGCTTAAGTCTTTTATTTTTATGCTCTCATTAACCACAGTTACAGGTTTTGTTGAAGCCAAAAGCTCAACAGATACTTCGACTAAAAATATATCTTTTACTCCTCCTAATGTTGAAGTGCTCTCAAAGAAAATTGACATGGACGACTTAAAAATCTGTGCAGAAACCCAACCGAAATGTGCATCAGCTCTAGGGGTCTTTTACTTATATGGAAAAGGAGTCGAACAGAACTACCAAACAGCATTTGAGTTCTTTTCCTTTGCAGCAAAACATGATGTAGGTAATGCATATTTTCATCTTGGTATTATGTATAAAGATGGCGTAATAACTGGGAAGAATGATTTCATACAAGCATTTGAAGCTTTTTCCTCCGGAGCTGGTTTAGGAGATCGCCCTTCACAAATATTTTTAGCATCTGCGTATGAAACGGGTGAAGGCGTTGAAATAAATTATGAAAAAGCTCTTAAATGGCATTTGGCAGCTTCTGCGCAAGGAGACGATACAGAGCAACGCAAAGTCTGTGATTATTACCAAAATGGCTGGGGTACGGAAATCGATTACGGAAAATCTTATGAGTATTGCAAACGTGCATTATTAAACGGCAATGCCATTGCTGCCCAAAGGTTAGCGAATCATTTTTATAAGGGGTTGGGCGTCAAGAAAGACATATTGCAAGCCTATAGCCTTCTAATTGTATCGAAAGAACTAGGAAATTCTGCTGTCGATAAATACCTGCCTCACGTTCAAAGTTTGTTATCAGATGAAGAAATACTTAAGTCAAAGAACGAAATCGAGATTTGGCATAAAGAAATAATTAACAATAAATCGAAAAATGAGTCAGACAAAAGCTCCAAAAAACTATAATTTATTAAGAGTTCTATTGTTAAATTTTGTAACGAAAATGCAGAGTTGCGGCATGTTCAGGCTAACAGGATACTCAGTGATTAGCCGTGTAAAATTAGATAGGCACCACTCTCTTGGGATTAACTGTTAACTCTGAAGTAACAGAATACGTCTCCCCTCGGAGTTGCCGCAGGGTGAATAGACAAATTGCGTGAGTCTCGCCATGGATGGCGAGCTAGCTTTCGCAGGTGCAGGGACGCATCCTTCGGAAGCGATAGCAAATTTGGCAATGAGCACAAGGGGTTTTCAACTCCGTTAGGGGCGTCTTGGAGCATCCAAGGAGGATAGGACGAGCAGTCCTCCTTGGTCGGGTGTGGGGTGAAGCCCCACGACTTTGATTTTTATTGATAAACTCAAATGAAAAAGCGAAGACTCCCATAATGCTCAGGTATCTAAAAAGCTATCCCTAAAAAATGATGGGGGAGCCACTGATTCCTGTGCTCATTTCTCGAATTGAATTTTAGGTATAAGCATTCATTACCAAATAAAAAAGCCAGACTCAGTCTGGCTTTTGTTCAACTCTCACAGGTGAGATAGCTTATTCTTCGCTATCACCGAGTGACAGCAGAGTCGCATTACCACCGATGGCGGTGATGTTGTTGGTGCGAGTCTTTTCAGTCACAAAGCGAGTTAAGTAGTGTGGGCCACCGGCTTTAGGGCCAGTACCTGATAGACCTTGACCGCCGAAAGGCTGTACGCCAACCACAGCGCCGATTTGGTTACGGTTGATATAGACGTTACCCACATTCACTTTATCTGCCACTTCAAGGGCATGGCCTTCATTACGGCTGTGGATGCCTAAGGTTAAACCAAAACCTGTGCTGTTGATTTCATCGATCACTTTGCCAAGATCGGCGGCTTTATAACGGATCACATGTAGGATTGGGCCAAAGTGTTCTTTCTCGAGCACTTTAATTGAATCAATTTCAACCGCGGTTGGCGACACAAAGTGGCCATTTTCAGTACCAGCAGGCAGTGGCATCTGCTTGATAAGCTTACCGACTTGCTTGATATGGTCGATATGGGCATCAAGATTCGCTTTTGCGGTAGCGTCAATCACTGGGCCTACATCGGTTTTTACTGAGCTTGGATTGCCAATGACTAATTCATCCATCGCGCCTTGCAGCACTTCGATCACGCGATCGGCGATGTCTTCTTGCAGGAAGAGCACGCGCAATGCGGAGCAGCGTTGACCCGCACTGGTGAAAGACGATGAAACCACATCGTTAACCACTTGCTCAGGTTGCGAGGTTGAGTCCACCACCATGGCATTTTGACCGCCGGTTTCGGCAATCAAAGGAATAATCGCGCCTTCGCGGTTGGCTAGTGTGCGGTTAATCAGTTTTGCCGTGCCGGTTGAACCGGTAAAGCATACGCCGCCGATACGTTCATCGGCCGTAATTGCAGCGCCGACAGTGGCGCCAGTACCGGGTAGGAATTGCAGCACATCGCTTGGAATACCTGCTTGGTGAGCAAGTTGCACCGCGCGGTAACCAATAATCGAGGTTTGCTCCGCAGGTTTTGCGATAACTGTATTACCCGCAGCTAATGCCGCTGACACTTGACCTAAGAAGATCGCCAATGGGAAGTTCCATGGGCTGATACACACGAATACGCCGCGGCCTTGGAGGAAGAGTTCGTTCAGCTCACCCGTTGGGCCAGGAAGTAATTCAGGTTTTGCCATCATCTTCTTGGCTTGCACTGCGTAGTAACGGCAGAAGTCGACGGCTTCACGGACTTCGTCGATACCGTCTTGAATGCTCTTGCCCGCTTCACGGGTACAAAGCGCAATCAGCTCTTCGCGGTTTTCTTCTAATAAATCCGCTAGCTTTTGCAGTGCTGATGCACGGGTTTCAACGGGCGTACGTGCCCAAGAGGCAAATGCTGCTTCGGCGGATGCCAGTGCTTGTTGAATCGCTGCGTCATCGGCAAAGGCCACTTGACCCACGGTTTGAGTAGTATCGAATGGGCTAACAACCGTTTTATGTTCGCCAGTTAAAGTTTTACCGTTAACCAGAGGACCCGCTTGCCATTGGGTATTTTTGAATTTGTCTAAGGCCGCGAAAAATGGCTCAGATTCGGAAATGATGTTCATATTGAGTCCCTTGGAATTTTTGCGATCGCTACCGAAAATATCGGTAGGTAAAACGATTTTGTTGTTAGCCAGGGTTTTATAGCCCGTCAGCGTTTTTAGCGGATGCACCACTAAAGACTCGATTGGGGTTTTTGGGTCGACTAGTTTATGGACGAACGACGTGTTCGCGCCGTTTTCCAGCAGACGGCGCACTAAATAGGGCAGCAGATCCTTATGGGCACCGATAGGCGCATAGATACGCACCGCTTTCGCACCCGCTTCCGACAGAATAGTGTCGTACAGCTCTTGTCCCATGCCGTGTAGGCGTTGGAATTCATGGTTACGATCGCCCGCCATATCGGAAATCGCCGCCACAGTTTGCGCGTTATGGCTGGCAAATTGTGGGTAGATAGCACCGCGAGTCGCATCCGATAACAAGTAACGGGCGCAGGCGAGGTAAGAAACGTCAGTACCGGCTTTGCGAGTGTAGAGTGGGTAAGCGGCTTCACCTGCTTGTTGTGCCCATTTAAGTTCGCTATCCCAGTAGGCGCCTTTCACTAAGCGAACTGGGATCTCATCCCCTTGCTCTTTCGCCAGACGAGTCAACCAAACTAGCACAGGCAGAGCACGCTTAGAGTAGGCTTGCACGACTATGCCAAGTAATCCCCAGCCTTTTGTCGCTTCAGAATTAAACAGTTTTTGGAATAATTTTAGCGATAACTCGAGGCGATCAACTTCTTCAGCATCGATAGAGATACCAATATTTAAGCCGCGCGCCAGTTTAATTAGGCGGATAACGGTATCGTACAGCTCAGTCAGCACGCGGTCTTCGTTGGCGACTTCGTAACGCGGGTGCAGCGCCGATAATTTGATGGAGATTGTTGGGCGCGGTGACTCGTTTTCATTATAGTTTTGAGCGCCTAACTCTGTGATTGCATTGGCGTAATCGGTAAAGTATTTTTCGGCATCTTTACGGGTTAACGCCGCTTCGCCCAGCATGTCGTAGGAATGGGTATAACCCAGTTTACGCTTGTCTTCGCTGTTCTTGAGCGCTTCTTTCATAGTGCGGCCCAGCACGAACTGCTTACCCATGATCTTCATCGCCGCCATCATGGCTTGGCGGATAACGGGCTCACCGAGGCGATTCACTAAACGGCCCAATAGGCTACTTGGGGTGCCATCGATTTTTTTATCTAAGCTGACAATTTTACCCGTGAGCATTAGGCCCCAGGTCGATGCGTTAACGAGCACAGAATCACTCTTGCTCATATGCTCATCCCACTTAGCGCCTGATAATTTATCTTCAATCAGCGCATCGGCGGTGGCGGCATCGGGAATACGTAACAGGGCTTCGGCTAAACACATCAGGATAATGCCTTCCTGTGTTTCTAAGCTGTACTGTTGGAGGAAGGCGTCGATGCCGACCATTAAGCCTTTTTTCTCGAATTGACGAACCTTATTGACCAGCTCGTGGGCACGACGAGTGACGCGCTCTATGGCTTCATCACTGGAGGGTACTAGTTTGATTAACTCTGACAAGTATTGTTCTTCATCGACAATGTAGTTGTCGGTGACGGCTCTGAACAGTTCGTCGAGATTGGCAGAATCGTATCGGCCTGCCAGCACTTCACTCGCTTTGAACATAGTAATCGCTTCCATCTTGGCCAATTATCTCGGCGCTATTGTTGAAACAAAAATGGGGGGCGCGAAACGCATTTGATATTTTGTATACAATATGAAGGTTTGCGCGCGCAGATTATACAACCAAAATGTGACGGACAACACTCTAGCGTAGAAGAATGTGAAGAATGTTTAACTCAGGAGTAAATGAGTTGATGTAACGCTTGATTGACAAAAAAGCCAGTGTTTGAAAACACTGGCTTTTTAGAGGGATAAATCGCGCTGAGGCGTTAAATAATTACATCCAGCGTTTCTTGTTTCGACGCTGTGGTCTAGGTAAATAAACCAAAATAACCCCAAGAATTAACCCAGCTGCCGCGATCAGCCCCCCTTCACGCCAGAGGGCAAATTGAGCATCTTGGGCGCTACGGTCAACGGCCACTTTGAGACTATCACGCTCCTGCGTGGTTTTGCTCAGCATGGCTTCCGCTTCGCTTAACTTAGCTTTGAGTTCAGCGACTTCATCGGTATGGTTACCCGTCGAGTTTAGCACTTCTGCCAGTTTCGCTTTTGCTTCGTTTAGCTCATTTGTCAATGTTGCCACTTGCTCACGAAAACTTGGGGTTGAGCTGATTAGATTGGTCGGCACCCAACCTTCGCGACCTTTGTGATCGATTATTTTGGAATAATCGCCCTGAGTTTCGCCCAGTAAGCTAATAGGTTGTCCCGCTTCAATTGACCCCAAAATACGGTAATCAGTACCTGGGCCATTAAGAATATAAAGAAACACGTTATCCGAGATGTAGCGGGATTGGCCTTCGGCCAGCAGGTTGGAAGACAGTAACATCATTCCCACCAGAGTCAGGAGTCTTAACACTTTTGTATTCTCATCAACGAAATAGTGACCACATGCTAGGGATTTGAGGCCTGCAATGCAAGAGGGAAGTCATAGACTTCCCTCAACTTTGCCGCATCCATGCCTGCTATTCCTGTATTGTTATGCTTTTCTATGGCGAACGTGCCACAGAAGCTCTCATTCTTCTTAGTTAAAGATGCCTTTAATCATAAAGAAGAAGATGATGGATAAACCTGCACCCGCAGGTAAGGTCACCACCCAAGAGACAACGATATTACGTACTACGCCGATGTTAATCGCCGCGATACCACGGGCCATACCCACACCTAATACCGCACCGACTAAGGTTTGAGTGGTAGAGATAGGTAAACCTGTACTTGATGCAATCACAACTGTTGTTGCAGCAGCTAATTCAGCCGCAAAGCCACGACTCGGGGTTAAGTGAGTGATGTTTTTACCAATGGTTTGCATCACGCGCTGACCAAAAATCGCTAGACCCATAACGATACCGACGGCACCTAAAGGCAGGATCCACCAAACTAACGGTGATTTTGAGGCGATTTCGCCACCACTATTCACCACTGATACCACTGCTGCTAATGGACCAATTGCGTTAGCAACATCGTTTGAACCATGGGCAAAAGCCATACAACAGGCAGTCAATACCATCAAAATTGCAAATACTTTCTCAACGTTAGCGAACATCGTTTGGCGGTTAGCCTTGTCGCTCATTTTTAAACGAGAAATTGCAATTTTACCTACTATGCCAACAACGGCAGCAATAACAGCAGCAAGTAAATAGGACTCAGCAACGGAGAAATGCAGACCAACATGGGAAAGACCTTTAAGTATGGTCATCAACGCCATAATGAATCCGGCAAATGCCATGTAGAACGGAACATAGCGTTTAGCGTTAGCAAGTGGATCATCAGTGTTGAAGATCAACTTTTGAGTACTTTGGAACAGAATAAAAGCCATAAAACCTGAAATGGCAGGCGTAATGACCCAAGAGCCAACGATGCCGCCAACCTTTTCCCAAGCTACGGCATCACTACCCACACCCACAGCGGCGAAGCCGATAATCGCCCCCACAATAGAGTGAGTGGTAGACACTGGCCAGCCTAAGGCTGATGCTACAACTAACCAAATCCCTGCGGCTAATAGTGAGCCGATCATGCCGTAAACTAATAATTCAGGCGTCGCAGTGAAATAACTAGGATCAATAATCCCGCTACGAATGGTGTTAGTCACTTCGCCACCGGCTAAAAATGCGCCAGAAAATTCAAAAATCATAGCGATAATAATCGCTTGTTTAATTGTAACAGCGTTTGAACCGACAGAGGTTCCCATCGCGTTGGCTACGTCGTTAGCGCCAATACCCCACGCCATGAGAAAACCAAATGCGGCTGCAATGGCAATAAGCCACGGGCCGTTGGTGGCTAATACGTTAGCCACCTCAATACCTGCATCAACCATATTGATACCTTGATAACCTTATTTATTAAACGCGAGCCAGCATAAGCTCAAGACGTGACCCGACGCGTTCGGCGAGATCCGCAAGACCACCGACCCATTCAATCGTTTTGTAGAGGAACATCACATCGACAGGATTCAATTCAGATTCCAGGGCGAACAGCTGACGGCGTAACTGAATTTGTAGATCGTCAGTATCTTCTTCGATGATATCGAGTTCGTTGATCATTTTGGCCACTAGGTCGACTTCACGACCGCGGAAACCCGTTTCTAACAGATCTTCTAGCTCGTTAATGACTTGTTGTGCAAGACCTACCGCATCAATACAGCGTTGTAGATAGGCAATAAAAGGCACTTGCATGACCTGAGGGATAAGCAATTGACGGCCGATAACACGACCAGAGATATCTTTTGCTTTATTAGCGATTTTATCTTGTTGAGTTAATAGTTCCAATAAATCAGTACGTTCTACCGGCATAAACAAACCGCTTGGCAGAGTGAGACGAATTTCACGTTTGAGTGAATCACCTTGCTTTTCGGCTAAGCTGATTTGCTTACGTAGTTGAACTGCATTATCCCAGTTACCTGTGATAGTGGCTTCGAAAAAGGGGACCAGTAACGATGCGCAATCGTAGACCTTGTCCATGTGCTCTTGAAGAGGCTTAATTGGCGATTTTGCAAACACGCCCAAAATAGAGTTTACTGGCATTGCCGTTTACCTATTTAGATTGTTCCATGATTGGAAAAAGCGGGCGCATGTTAACCTATGCGTCCGCGTATTGAAACTGTGTTTTTTGAGAAAAAATCACAGCTATATTCTAACGGGTTCTATACCAACTTCAAAACCAAATCCTAAGGGATTTTTATGACAGATTTGTGACATTATGAACTAAAGATGACACATGGGTGAATGTTTGATGACAAAGTGAGCGATCGTGCAATGAATGCTGAGATTGAATTAAAGCTGTTTTTTCTACCACAATACCAAGAATCACTGATAAATAAGTTAGATAGCCTCGACAGCTCCGTACCTCAAGGCAAGCGTCGTTTAGCAAATGGTTATTTTGATACTCCTGACCTACAGTTACGCCGCTGGGACATGGGATTGCGGGTACGGGGTTACGATGAGCATAAAGAACAGACCATAAAAACCGCAGGACAAGTGGTCGGTGGGATCCACTCTCGGCCTGAATATAATGTAACCATTCAAGCGGATAGCCCAGATTTAAGCCTATTTCCAGCCACAATTTGGCCAGAGGCTGCAGATATTGCTGCCGTCCAAGCTCAGTTGAGTTGTGTCTTCCACACCGATTTTTATCGCCGTACTTGGCATGTTGAAGTTGACAACAGTGTGATTGAAGTTGCGTTAGATACCGGGGAGATTACCGCTAACGGTCAGCATCAAGCCCTATGCGAGTTAGAATTTGAATTACTCAGTGGTGACACTCAAGCACTGTTAACCCTAGCGCGACAAGTGGCGAAAGTCGTTCCCGTGCGTTTAGGTAAAGCCAGTAAGGCGCAGCGCGGCTATCGACTTGCAGGTAAACAAAAGCCCTTAGCGCTTAGCGCGCTCGAATTTCTACCGCTGCCAACGCCGGTGGATATGAACCTACACCAACCCCATCAGCAAGAACTGACGGCCACCTGTCAGGTGCTACTCGAAACCGCGCTTGAACGTTGGCAACTGCTTGAGGGCATGATAACGGAGGAAGTTGATAACGAAGCGAGCATCGCACTTTGGTGGCGGATGCGGGCTTGTATCCGTTTACTGCGAATGACCTTAACACAGTTTGATTTGCTCGATACCACCTTGGCGCAGCGGTTTATGGATATCGAACCTCAGTTAGATTTTATTGAAAAGGTTCAATCGCTTACGGCTTTGCTTGGCAGCCAAAAGGCTTTAGTGAATAGACTCACTCAAAGTCGTACATTAGCACTGCAGCTGCGTGCTCAGTTGGATGAACTTAAGCTCAGCGAACAGCTACCTTCCCTTTGGCGACAAGTGGAATATGGTCAATTGCAATTGGCGATTGTCGACATTCTACTCAATATCAGTGCGGGCAATATTCCCTTAAATAATGAACTGGGGTTACAGCAACATGCCGATAGGGCTCAGCAAGCCTCATGGCAGGCTGTTCTCGATGCTATGCCTTTAGATAAACCTATGGGGTGCGGTGATTACCTAGGATGTGCGAGGCTATTGGATGAAAGCATTCAAGTAGGGCAAGCCTATGGTGCACTATATGAAGCTAAATCCCGTGACGCTTTTCGTGCCCCTTGGCAGGACATAGTACTTGGGATCAAAACCTTAGCCTGTTATCGCACTTTAAATGGGGCGGCGCAGCAACTGGGAATGGATTTAAGTGAATGGCTTGAGGACAAACAGCAAAGCTTACTCTTCGCCATGGAATCCTCCAGACAAAATGCGCTGCAGCAAACAGTCTATTGGTAGTTTAATAGTGACGATTAGGGCCCAAGGAGCGGGCTCTAGTGTTTTTTATCTTCTAATGCCTGTTTTAGTTCGGCAATTTTAGCCAGCATTTGCGCTTGATTTTGCTCCATTTGCCTTTGACTCTCCTCCATCCTCGATAGCGCGACTTCTAACTCTGACTTGATTTCGGCCTTATGGGCGTCTTGGCGTTCCTGTCTCTCGGTCTCATCGGGGGCGACAAATACCGATGCCATATAACCTGAAATCACTCCGAAGAAGCTGACGCCACTCACGATAACTATGCCGCCGACGATATGGCCTGCGGTGCTGACAGGGTAATAATCCCCATAACCTACAGTCGAAATAGTGACTAAGGCCCACCAAATGGCTTGTTCGGCAGTTTGAATATTCGCGCCTTCGGTGCCGCTTTCGACGAGTAAAATAATGATTGAGGCAAAGGTGAGGATAGTCACCATGGCGACCAATAGGCTGGCTAAGGTGGTTTGTTTACGCTGTTTTATTAGAGGTAAGAGTAGGGAACGGCTCATGCGGATCAGCCGGATAACTCTGAGGATCTGGAACACACGGGCGATACGTAGGGCTTCAATTGCCGGAATACTGGCAATAAAATCAATCCAATGATGGCGCAGGTAATAGGTTTTATCCCGGGCTCGAAACAGGCCAATAAAAAAATTAGCCATGAAAATCAAGCAAATGGTCGTATCAATAAAAAACAGTAACCGATAGGTTTCACCCTCGAGGCGACCAAAGGTCATGACCAGCACTATGACCACAGATAGCAATGATAACAACATCATCGCTAACTCGAAGGGAGAAGGGCCGCCGAGCGTACGGAGTGACCAAGGGGTTTTATCAGTCATGCTTAACATGATCCCTGTGTTGTGCGGTAAGTCACTAAGGTAAAAGAGTTTACCCTATGAGTAAATTAACTTTGTGATAAATGATGGGTTATCACTTAGGGATTAACTGCGCTACATAACGACCATAGCCAGGCACGCTAAGGGCTCACTTTTTATCGACGAAGTGCACTAAATCATCGAGAACACGGCGCTTAATTTCCAATTGCGCATCGGCACTAAGGCCATATTTTTCGGCGAGTTGTACATAGTCTTCGGCATTGAGGGATACGGTTAAGCGTGGACGAGTCGGGCGTTTTGATACGCTGAGGCCTAAAATGGTACGGATTTGATCCGAAGGACTCACACCCGCATCCAGTGCTGCTTTACGAATAGAATATTGAAATTTTTCATCGAGATCGAATGCCACTTGCGTCGCCTTGGCGGCCTGTTGATTCTTCAACCATTGCTCTGGAAGTGGGTTCTTCGTTTTGCTCATTACGTATTACCTATTGCTATCAACCATTTATATCACTGACTATAGAGAGACTACACACTGAGATTGTATTTAGGAACTGTATTGCGCGATGATCTTTGGCGATTGTATTTCGCTTAGCGATAAAGTGCGAGCCCAGCACTTTATCTTATTCTAACCATTACTTACCAGGCCAGTAGTCTCTAATGTCTGTGATTGGTCTATACAGGGTTAATACCACATCGGTATCGCCACCTTCGTAGACTTCAACTTCCAGCGCGCGGCTCTCGTCATCATCGAGTAAGAGATAATATTCAAAGGGCTCACCCGTGGCACCATTGGCATCTTGGGGCGGTTTAAGATTGCGATAATCTTCACGGTGAAAGTAACCAAAGGCGGCAAAAGTCACTTGGTGGTATTGTTTTCCTAGCCATTGCTCAAGTTGATTGGCGAGATCTTCGGGTAATTCCTGGGTCAGTAGCGTTGCATGGCCTGGCTCATCAAACAGAGTACTAAATTGCTCCAAATCGAAAATCTGTTCTACCTGGGAGCGAGAAATCTTTAAGGAGAAGGCGAGGTAGGTTTCATCGTCCTCTTCAATGCTTAAATAAATGGTGTCACTGCCATGGCCCTTGAGCACCCATTCTGCCTGCTGGCGGCGTTCAAACTCATAGGTGTTTACGGCTTCGACCTTAAGCTGTTGGCCGCGTAATTGTGCGGGCAAAGCAAAGCTGTTATCGATGGAGATCATATCGCCCACATTGAGCGCTGATGGGTGATTGAGCTCGCGCTGTGGGGGCGCTTTTTTGCCAAAAATACTGTTGAAAAATCCCATATTCACTCCTACTGAACGGCGCCCGTGTGCGACAAAATTCAATACGGCCTAGTTCGCCATAACGGCATATTTAGTCATAACGACATAGTTAGCCATAGGCTGAAAAAATATCACGGGCTAAGATCCAATTGCGAATAAAGCAAAAAAATGCCGAGCTCAATAGGGGGTGATGATCCCATTGAAACCCGGCATTTGCTCATGTATTACTTAGCTTTTACGTGCTTTGATACGGTCAAGCACGGCATTAGCATTAGACTTTTGCTCGCCAATTCCCGCTTCGGCTAATTTAGCTTGCAGTGACTTATCACTGTTTTCTTCGGCTAAGGTTTCTGCGGCTTTTAATCTGTCATCAAACTGTTGTTGACGAGCCTTGATACGTTCCAATGAGTCTTTAGCATTCAGCAGCTTAGAGTTGCTTGAGGCGAAAGAATCGGTAATGGTTGCCGTGGCTTTTTGCACACTTTCAGTGGTTTTCACCATGCTCAACTGACGCTGATAATCAGACAGTTGACGCTCGGTTTTCTTCACTAAATCCTTCAGACGCAGTGCATGGGCACTGAAGCTGTCGTTGGCGCTTTGCTGCTCGGCTAATTGCTGATCAAGCTCGGCAATTTTTTCAGCCACTTCAATGGCTAAGGCCTCATTACCTTTATCGAGCGCTTGAGTTGCATAACCTTCGTGTTCGGCAATTGAGCGTTTCAAACGATCGATTTCACGGCTAGCTTGCATTTCTTTTGCCATTACATCGGTCAGCTCGCGCTTAGCGTTGGTTAAATGTTTTTCGGCGTCACGGATTTCCTGTTCGAAAATACGGGTTGAGTTTGCGTCAACGATGCTTTGGCCAACTTCGGTGGCACCACCGCGAAACGCTGTCAAAATTTTATTCAGAATGCCCATTTTGTGGCTCCTTATTTCAGATAGTCGACCATTTCATCGATAACTTCTAAGCAGTTATCGGATAAAACTGCTAATTCTTGCTCGATTTCGAGCATGCTAGATTGTAGTGATAGCGCGCCGTAAACCACGTATTTGTCATCAATTTTCGCAAAGGCTGACAGGGGCATTGGAATGTTGAGTTCTAGCATAGTTTCAAACATTTCACTGCGACGTTCTTGGTTTACTTCGTTCTCGCCCCACAGGTAACTGATGCAGAGAATCTGGTTATCCGTCACCGATACGAATACCGGGATTTCTTCACGGCCAACCACATTCACTTGCAATACTTCGATTTCGCCATCAATAGGATAACAATCGAATTGAAAGCCTGTTTGGCTGTTGTTGCCAAGACTGTTGAGGTGATTGGCAAGGGTATGGATATTCATATTTGTCCTTATTGACATATTATGTCTGTGTTCAAAGATAGCACTAAGACATAATATGTCAAGCACTATCTTTATCCGTTAAAAAAGTTCCAGTCCTTGGGTTTCGGACCAAGCCTGTAGATGGTAGTGGTACAACTGCAAGGAGCCGAGTTCATTAGGTTTGATATTGGCGGCACCTTGGTAAAAGTTGGCCGGAAACTCAAAGGCTCCGTTCACTAAACCTAAGGTTAACCAATCATCTTTGATAGGCAGAGCCTTAAGCTCGGCCAACCTATGCTGGGCATCTTTGCCGCTTAATGTTGCAATACTCCAGCCCCATTCACCGAAACTAGGCACATTATGATGGTACTGTTTGACGTCAAATCCCGCTAATGCCAAGGTTTTTGCTATCGATATAAATGCCATCTGAGCATGGTAAGGCGAGGTTGACTGTACTGTCAGAGCGCCATCATGGCTCATTAGTTCCTGTAATTTACGGTAAAAATAGTCCGAATAGAGCTTATTCAGATCGGGATGACTCGGATCGGGCAAGTCCACAATAATCGCATCGTATTTCACGCCCGTTGCAATCAGTTTATCGACTCCATTAAAGGCATCATCATGGATCACTGTGACGCGGGGATCGTTAAAGGCGTCGCCGTTGAGCGCTAACATGGCGCGACTCAATCTGTCGGGCATATCGGTATCGGGGGATTTAAACAGTTGCACCAGCGCAGCATCCAGATCGAGCAGGGTAACTTGCTCCGGCTGCCAGCGCAGCACTTGCTTTAAGCCAAGTCCATCACCGCCGCCAATAATCAATACCTTGTTATGGCGAGCACTGGCCGCGAGTGTCGGGTGTACCAGAAATGCATGGTAGATATGCTCATCAATACTAGAAAACTGCAGACGGCCATTAATATATAAAGCATAAATGGGCGGCAAGCCGTTCCCACGCAGGCGTTCAGTAAAGGTAAGTTGTTGAAACCGAGTCGCTTTACTGTAAATCACTTTATCTTTATAGAGCAAATTATTGAAGTGTTGCTCCCATTGCGGCCCCAGGGTTGCGAGTATCAACAAGACGCCTGTGACCATAAAGTGTGCGGTTAACAGTAGCTTCGGTCGGCGGATTTTTGACCAGAATCGCCAGATAAACACAAAACCCGCGAGCAGATTGAAACTGGCGGTTAAAGCGGCGGCGAGTTGAATATCGATGGCGAGCATAAAGCCCACCCAAATGGCGGCACCTATGCCTGCGCCAATATAATCGGCGCCGTAAATGGTCCCCGCGTTATGCAGTAAATGTTCGTCCGAAAGGGACTGGCGGACCCTAGCGATCAGTGGAATTTCCATACCAATCATCAGGCCCAGTAATACGCCCCACACATAGGGTAAATACTCGCTGAGTTTTTGTAGTTGACCAATCACACCGCCTTCGGGGAGTTGATCCGGTGGTAAGCCTAAGGTGTTGGCGATCAGCATGGGCAGCTGCTGGCCAAAACCAATCACGGCGGCGGTGATAAGAATGGCTAATGAGCCACAGAGTGCGACCGTGAGTTCTAAAACGACAAAACCGGTAAAGGCATCGCGGATCTTTCGGGCGGCAAAGGCACCTAAGCCCATGGAGACTATCATCAAGCCGATCATAGTGTAGATGGCGGCTTCTAACGCCCCTAAAATGCGCCCCGCATAGTGGGATAACAGATATTCGTAAATCAGGCCGCAACCTGCTAATACGGCCATGATGCCCAGCAATAGGGCATCATCGAACCAACCTAGGCGGCTAGGTTTAGCCGCTAAGGGGGTTAAGCTGGTGTCTTGCATTCGATTACGCCATCAGTGCCGAGAGGATAAGCGCGATAGCGATACTGATCGCCATTTCTACCGCAGCGATACCGATATTGTGTTGTCTTTCGACCTCTTCAGCTAAATTGATGCTGGCGAGTACCAGTTTTTTCACCATAAACAGCAGCAAGGTCAGCACGAACAACATGATCACTGAGAACACTAGCCAGCCGATCACGTTCGTGACATAGGCCGTTGGGTTATAAATGATAAAGTGACTGGCGGCATTGAAACTGAGCGCCATCGCAATCATATAACCCGCGTGGCGTATAGCCACAGCCGTGTGCCCCTGCACTAAAGCCTGTTGCATTGTGGAGTCTTGATTACGACTGGCGAAGCGATTTTCACGCCAGCGAGTCAGTAAAACTAACATCAACTGCGAAATCGCAAAGGCGCTGAAGATAGCGATAAAAGTATCTAGGGTTAAATCTTCTGCCCATAACAGCACGGAGCGGATGATAATGGCAGTCGCTATGGCAACGCTGGCATCGACAATGGCGACGGACACATTCCCTTTAATGATTTGCTCGTTCTTATTGAACTCGTTTAAGGCAATTTTATCGTGGAAGAAACGGCCTAATTTAATCAGCACTAAACCGAATAAACCATAGGCGCTCATGCCAATGGCTTCGGTTAAATAAGAGGGCGCGGCGGCGCCAGTAATGGCCCCTGTCAGCACTATGCCCAGTGCGGCAACGGCGCCAGCGGTACTGATGCCAAAGGCAAAGTTATCCCGCTCGGCTAATTCTCTACTGCTGTTAACTCTTACGCTCCAGCCTTGCAAATAACGCATTAATGTCAGCAAGATAACCGCAATAGTGAGGTCGATTGCCAGTATGGTGACTAGCTCTGGTGTGATACCGAAATCCTGAAATAGTGTCATTGGAAATCCTTAGTTACTTGCCCCGGCGCACACTGCGGGTCGTGCGATTGCTGGAATTGCGAAAGCTGCTGTCTTTAGAATAGTTTGAACGAAACTTGCTGCTCGAACTTTTACTGGCACTGGTGGTATTGGCTTTGGGGGCACTGGTGCTTTCACGGGATAGTGCCGTAGCTCCGGTGCGCGGCTTAGCATAGGGGCTATCGAAGCGTTTACCCTGGGCGTCGAAACGTTTTTTAGTTTGCTCGAAGGTTTTAGCTTGAGCATTGGCTTGCTTAGGCGACGTATAGCGATAGCGGCCAACGTCATTGTAATAGCTATAGCCACGATTGCCTGACCATCTGTCGTAATAAATTGGCCGATTGAAGGCATTCGAAAACATCGAATACATGCCATACCAGGCCCAAAATGACATGCCGCTCGAGTCGGTTTGCCAACTACCATAGGACGGATTGCCGACCAATTGACTGCCGGGGCCAAAATCTTCGGCACTATTGGCGAGTGCGGCGGCTTCGCGGCTAATCGCATTAACTCTGGCAAGCTTACCCTCGGACATATCGGCCACCACGTTCACGGGATCTGACAACATATCGTTGTATAAACTGGGGTCTGCTGCCTGATAGAGGTTCTCGGCTTCGGCTAACTGTTGATCCAAATCGGCAAAGTTTGCTGGATTTTTAGACTCTTCTAAACGACGTTTTAGGGAGGAATACATAGGCCCTTGGGTGCCTGAATCCTTAGCTAATTCATCGAGAAGGGGCGCAAAATCGGGTTTTTGCTGTTTTAACAGTGTGCTGTACTGTTTTAATAGATTAGCGTTACGTAGTTGGCCATCATCGAGCATGGTACTCAATGTAGTGAGGCGTTGCTCTGTGAGTTGTTGATACTTTTCGATTTTTTCCGGCCTATCATCGCCACATCCCGTGAGCGATAGCATGACGGCTAAACAGAGTATCGATGCGAGAACACGCATTAGCATTCCTGCCATGTTTTCTCCAAAAGTGTTGAAATAAAACTCAAATACTTGCAGACAATAATAATCCACTTACCCAATATGCCTGCCGTGCAGGTTATAGTACCCTTAAATGCCACGGAAGAAAGGAAGTCTTTTCGTCTTTTGTCATCCTGCATCTTCAGGTTGTTTGGGTATATATCATTTGCGACATAATATGTCGATAGTTAAATTTGTTAGGGATTATTATGACCATGCAAAAAGACAGTAATAAGTCATTGTCTATTCTGATCACTCAAACGGCCGAGCGCCATTGGCAGCGGTTAGAGGAAGTGTGGTCTGAAGGGCTCTTGCAACTGACGCCCAGCCAGCAGCAAGAGTTGAAAACTGTGCTTGGGCTCAGTGATTATGTGGCGACGCAGTTGAGCCGTCATCCCGAATGGATAAGGTCACTGTTTGCCGGTGACTTGCAGCTGATTGAACGCCAAAGCTTTGATACTGAATTGCATGCCAAGCTTGCCAGTGCCACATCTGAAGATATGGCAAAAGCTGTGCTGCGACGCTTTCGCAATTATCAAATGGTGCGTTTGGCTTGGCGTGATTTTTTAGACTATGCCAGTTTAGAAGAATCCTTACTCGATCTGTCTGCACTCGCCGAAGCCTTAGTGATCTGCGCCCGCGACTGGCTCTATAAAGAGATGTGCACTCAGTACGGCACGCCAATGGATAAGGCTGGCACACCACAGCCATTGCTGATTTTAGGCATGGGCAAGTTAGGCGGCCGCGAGCTTAATTTCTCCTCCGATATCGATTTGATTTTTACCTTCCCAGAGCATGGTGAAACCGTCGGTGGCCGCCGTAGTCTTGATAATCAACAGTTTTTTATCCGTATGGGGCAGAGGCTGGTTAATCTGCTCGATCAAATTAGTGTCGATGGCTTTGTCTTTCGGGTGGATATGCGTCTGCGCCCCTACGGTGAGAGTGGTCCGCTGGTGGTGAGTTTTAGCGGTCTTGAGGATTATTACCAGGAACAGGGACGCGATTGGGAGCGTTATGCCATGGTCAAGGCCCGCGCCCTTGGGCCTTGGACCCACTTCAGTGATGAATTGCATTCTATGCTCAGGCCCTTTGTGTATCGCCGTTATATCGATTTTTCGGCGATCGAATCCCTGCGAAAAATGAAACAACTTATCGCCCAAGAAGTGCGTCGCCGCCAACTGACCGACAATATAAAACTCGGTGCCGGGGGAATACGTGAGGTCGAGTTCGTGGTGCAGAGTTTTCAACTCATCCGTGGTGGTCGCGAACCCGCCCTGCGCCAGCAGAGTTTATTTGGCGCTATGGACACCCTCTACAGTCTTGGGCAATTTGAATATATGGCGGTTGATGAGCTGAAACACAGCTATTTGCTGCTGCGCCGGGTCGAAAACCTACTGCAAGCCATCGATGATAAACAGACGCAAACACTGCCGAATAACCCACTCGATTGGGCGCGATTGTGTTATGTGCTCGATATGGCTAATGAAACCGACCTTAGAACCCATATTGAGGCCGCGATGGCGAAAATTCATCGCCACTTTAAAGCTACCGTAGGCGGGGAAGAAGGTGAAGAAAAAGCTGAGCACTGGACGGCGCAGCTGTGGAATGTGCAGCAGGATGACCATGCCATTGCCCTGTTAGCGGAGCAAAATATCGAAGATCCACAGTTATGGCCTTTACTCAGTCGTTGGCGTGAAACTGTGACTAAACGCTCCATCGGCCCCCGTGGCCGAGAAACCCTCGATAAGTTAATGCCAAGATTGCTAGAAGAATTGCTCAATCAACCGAGTCCGTCGGCGGCCTTTGAACCCGTGTCTAAGGTATTGGAGCAGATTTTAACGCGCACAACTTACCTTGAATTGCTGTGTGAAAACCCCGGTGCGCGCCAGCAGTTGGTCAGTCTATGCTGCGCCAGCCCTTGGATTGCCGCCCAATTGGCTAAGTTTCCGATGTTGCTCGATGAACTTATCGATCCCGCGCATTTATATGATACGACCTCGCTCGATGATTACCCCAGCGAGCTGCGCCAGTATCTGCTGCGGGTGCCTGAGGATGATATGGAGCAGCAGATGGAAGCGCTGCGCCAATTTAAATTATCCCAACAACTTAAAATCGCCGCCGCCGATGTGACCGGGGTTTTACCTGTAATGCAGGTGAGCGATCACTTAACCTTTTTAGCCGAGGCCATTATCGAGCAAGTGGTGATGCAGGCATGGCAGCAGATCGCTCAGCGTCACGGTGTTCCGACTTATCTTGAGGGAAATGATACTGGTTTTGCGGTTATTGGTTACGGCAAGTTAGGGGGAATTGAACTGGGCTATGGATCGGATTTGGATCTGGTATTCCTGTATGAGGCACATGCCAGCATGGCCAATAGCCTGACGAATGGCGACAGGCCCATTGAGGTCGGGCATTTTTATCTGAAATTAGCGCAGCGGATTTTGCATTTGTTTTCGACTCGCACTACGTCGGGCGAGTTGTATGAGGTGGACATGCGCTTGCGTCCATCGGGGGCATCGGGTTTGATGGTGAGTGAAATCACCCGTTTTGGTGAATACCAAGCCGATGAAGCTTGGACTTGGGAGCATCAAGCCTTAGTACGTTCACGTTTTGTGTTTGGTGATAATAGCTTGGCGGTGAAATTCAGCCGTATCCGAGCCTCGGTACTGGAAAAACCGCGGGATAAAGATGAGCTTAAAAAAGCGGTGCGCGAGATGCGCCAAAAGATGCGTGATCACTTGCTTAAGGCCAGTGAGGGGATATTCGATTTAAAACAGAGCCCAGGTGGCATCGCCGATATTGAATTTATTGCCCAGTATCTGGTGCTGGCCAATGCCCATGAGTATCCCGAGCTGTCGATTTGGTCCGACAATGTACGCATTTTTGGTGTATTGGCCGAGCTTGAGCTTTTACCTATAATGAGTGCCCAGCACTTAACCCAAAGCTATTGTTGGTTAAGGGATGAAAATCATCGGCTTACATTGCAGCAAAAATCGGGGCAACTGCCTTATACAGAGGTGGCTGAACATGCCGAGCGGGTACTTAGCATTTATCGCACTGTGCTCGATTAGTATCGTCCCTGTTTCCCTAACCCGCTTGGGCCAATATCATTGCCGTTGAATGTTATCCACCCAATGCAGTCATTGAAGGTTGGCGCTATTCTGTAAGACGTTCCGATTAACTTGGTCTAAAGTTTAATAAGAGCAGCCAGCAGAGAGCGCCATGCAATTACCGCCAATCCCTGATAATGAGCTACAACGTTTAGCCACATTACGTTCACTCAATGTGTTAGATACCGATGCCGAAGAACGCTTCGACCGTATTACTCGGCTCACTCGACGAATTTTTTCCCTACCCTATTGTGTCATTACCCTTGTCGATGCACATCGTCAATGGTTTAAATCCCGCCAAGGATTGGAAATCACTGAAACCCCAAGGGATGTTTCTTTCTGCGCCCATGCCATTAACCATGAAGAAATTTTTATTATTAATGACACCCTAAAGGACGCACGCTTTAGTGATAATCCGCTGGTTGTACAGCTACCCTATATGCGGTTTTATGCTGGGTATCCTTTAACTCTTCACGGTCAATTTCGGGTGGGAACCCTATGTTTGATTGGGACTGAGCCACGAACGTTTAGTGGCGAAGAGATGGAAACCTTAACGGATTTAGGCCAAATGGTGGAGGCTGAGTTACTCTCCATTGCCCAAAATACCTTAGATCCACTTACGACGATTTCTAATCGTCGTGGTTTTGAATTGTTGGCGCATCAAGCTCTAGCGAGTTGTCGTCGCACCCATGCCGAAGCGGCCTTGGTATTCTTCGATCTAGACTTTTTTAAGGAAGTGAATGACAACTTTGGCCACCTTAGGGGGGATCAAGTGCTATATGATTTTGCCCATATTTTGATGTCGGCCTTTAGGGAGTCGGATGTGATAGCAAGGCTTGGTGGTGATGAATTTGTCGTGTTGTTAAGTTTTGTACACAGGGAGACGATTAACCTCGCTATAAATCGTTTTAAATCATTACTTGAACAATATAATCAACAACATCCGCTAGATCATAAAATTGCCACCAGTATTGGCGTTGCCCACTGGACACCGGATTCTGCAGTGAGCTTAGAGGATCTGTTCGACTCCGCCGATAAAGCTATGTACCAGGATAAAGCGACCCACCACGGCGATGCGTCTTAAATAATGTGTGTTTAAGTTAGATGACAAGGGAGACAATAATGTCTCCCTTGTCATTGGACTTTATTCGGCGAAGAAGCACTAAGCCGTGCCCATTAAGCCGTAATGAGTATGACCCAGTGTTGATATAAAGGTAAGCCAATTAACACGTTAACCGGAAACGTGATCCCGAGAGAGGCCAGCATAGCTAGCCCAATATTGGCCTCGGGTATTGCGGCACGAATGGCCGCTGGCGCTGCGATATAAGACGCACTGGCACTTAATGCCGCCAGCACTAAAATGCTGCCAGAGGGCAAGTCTAGCCATAATCCAACGGCAATACCGCACCAAGCCAATACAAAGGGCATCACGGCGGCGAACATCAATAAGCGCCATTGCTTCAGTGGTAGCGGCAAACACACTTTAGCCGTCACTAAGCCCATTTCCAGTAAAAATAATGCCAGTAAAGTTTTGAACCCACCCAGTAACACGGGTGTGAGCGGCGCAAGCCCCGTTGGGCCGTAAAGCCAACCTATCACCACACCACCAAGGAGTAATACAACGCCACGGCTGGTTAAGGCTTCGTGCAACACGCTCGATTGAGTTTGATTCTTGGATGATGTTTCAATTGCTTTTTTAGCGCTTAAGTATCTGTGTAGCCAGAGCATCACGACTATCGCCGGCAGTTCTAGCAGCACGAGGTACAGGGTGGTTTCTGGCCTTAGGATCAATCCCGATTTTTCCACCATGGCCATCACCACCGCAAAGGTTCCTGCGCTGACGGAGCCGTAATGGGCGGCAATACTTATGGCATCTGTGTGACCAACGCGAACCAGCCGGGTTAACATTGGGTACAAGGCCAAGGGGATAATAAAGCCTAAAGCAACAACCGCTAACAGCTCAGTGATTACTAAGTTTTGGGTGTGACCATGGAGCGCCATACCACCCTTTAAGCCCAAAGTGAGCATTAACAGTATGGATAGGGTTTCATAGATCGCGGGTGGAACTTTAAGATCTGACTTCACAAGGCCAGCTAACAAGCCTAAGGCGAAAAAGGCAATCACAATATCGGGCATAAGTATCTCATTAAGTTTGATTTTTAAGCAGTGTAGAACAGGCTTAATTGTCGGATGATCCTGATGGCTGGTGATTTTGGGCCTAATTGGTTATATTGAAAAATAAATTGTTTGCCACTTAGGTATAGATAATTATCTATGGATAAGCGCTCATCATCGACTCAGCTTAAATTGCGGCATTTGAGTTTTCGGTTACTGCAGGTGTATGTTCAAGTTGTGCGGTTGGGCAATATTTCCGCCGCGGCGAGGGTGTTGCATTTAACCCAACCTACAGTGTCATTACAGCTTAAAAAGCTGGCCGATGTGTTGGGTGAGCCGCTACTCGAGAGTCGTGATGGTCGTATATTGCCGACCTTGATTGGCAATGAACTCTACCAAGCTGCCTGCGATACTCTGAGTCGTTTTGAGGATTTCGATGCCTTTATACAGCAGGCTAAAGGTGGCAGTGTTGGTCACATTAATATCGGTATCGTCACTACCGCGAAGTACGTGTTACCACGGATTTTAGGGGCTTTTTATCGGCAGTTTCCGCAGGTTAAAGTGACCTTAAATATCGGTAACCGTGCCCATGTGTTGGGCCGATTTGAGCGCCAAGAAGATGATTTATATCTGTTTAGTCATCCACCTAGCGGCGATAACGTGCTATCTGCGCGGATCATTAAAAACCCGCTGCAACTGATTGCGCCTAAGGATCATTGGGCGGTGGACCGCGAGCAAGTGAATTTTAACGAACTTAAAAATGAGCGTTTTATCGTGCGCGAACCGGGATCGGCTACCCGCTTGATGTTCGAATCTTGGTGCAGCGGTCAAGGCATTACGCTCGGTGACACTATGCAAATTGAGAGTAATGAGGCGATACGCCTAAGCGTCGCATCGGGCTTAGGATTATCGGTGATTTCGGCGCACACGCTGCAAGAAGGCCGTGAAAAACCAGCTATTTTGCCGGTAACGGGTTTTCCGCTCGAAAGTAACTGGTATCTGGTTGGCCGAAAAGATCGTCGCTTGCCCTATGCTGCCATGCAGCTGGTGGACTTTATGGCGGCGCATTTGGCCGAGTGCATTGAGCCAGAATGGGTTGCCGCCGATATTAGTGCACTGGCAATGCACTTTAATCATGTGTCCCAAACTCGGCCTTAATACTGCTGTAATTTGTTTTTTTGTAACTGATTTTATTATAAAAACTAGCTTTGATACCCAAGCTAAAATGGTGTAACAGTTACTGACTATGCTTTGGTTAAGCATTAAGCACGGAGGTGTTTATGCTGCGTCCTCGCAGGACTCAAATTAGCCTTAAACTCTCTTTTTAAAATTGCTCCCTATTACCATTGCCGCAGCCGCGTTGTTCGGTGTGCCTTAATTTGGTCCTGATAGATAAGGATGATGAAAATGAAAAATTGGGTTTCAATCAATCTTGGCGATGCGTTACTAACGGATTATCAGCTAATAGAATTGCAAAAAAAAACTAGTTGATTTATATCATCTGCATGGACAGCCAAATTCTTTTGCCGCCTATTATCGACACGAGTCAAATGGGCTTCATTGTTATATCCGCGTCTTTTTAACTCTTGAATTTCAGCATGTCATTAAGCTTGAAAATACGGTTCAATGCGAATTGCCAGAATTTAATGATCTGAGCTTTCTAGCAGGTAATCCAGATTATTTAGGGCATAGTCGTTAAGGGGCTTTGCCCCAAAGCAATTAAGGTTTTCTATTCCGCTTGCTAAATTTGATCACGTTATTGTCAGGTCGTTAACGATAAAAATATTAAGAGCTGCGACTCATTTCTATTAAACGGCTATAGGTACGGCGAAATTCAAAGCTAAGGGCGCCGCCTTGATAGAGTTCCTTAAGTGGCACCTCACAACTTAAATATAGGATTACGTTCTGATCGTATAACTCATCGATAAGGCTGATAAAACGCCGTGCAGGATCATCATTGGCGGCATAGGAGAGTTTGCGCTCACCTGTGGTTACAGCTTGGTTGTCACCTGTGCCATCCTCGGTGCCGCGGGCGCGGATCCAACCTTTCACTTCACCGCCGAGTCTGGGTACATTACTTAGCATTAAGATATTAAATTTACTGGCAATTTCAATATAGTCCAATTGGGATCTGGGGCCATCACACAGGGCATTAAAATCAAACCAAGCGACCGATGGCTGCTCACTGCTAAGGGTTGCGCGGATAATGGGAATGTGACGCTGACAGATACGAATGTGGGTCTGGTCTATGCAGGGAGCATTTTTGGTTAATTTATTGAATATACTATCGAAATCAAGCACGCCTATGGGGGCTATGTTTTGGGACGTTGAGGCCAATGCCTCCTCTGATACCTCATCGGCTAAAGCGTGCATTCTATGATCTTGACTACCATTGAGATGCAGCATTTGGGTGTGCTTTTGTAGCAGTGCGATACAGGGCAAAAATTTGTGTCTAGCCAGCCCATTTTCGTATAGGCGGTCGATGGGAATATTAGAGGTGGCGACGAGTATCACGCCTTGCTCAAATAGTTGTTCAAATAGGCCAGCAAGTATCATGGCATCACCAATGTCCGATACAAAAAACTCATCGAAACACAGCACTTTACATTCTTTGGCGAGATTGTTGGCGATCAGTTTTAAGGGATCTCGTTGCCCAGAATGTTGCCGCAATGCCTGGTGGATACGCGCCATAAAACGATGAAAATGCAGCCTTAACTTATCTTCACTCGGCAAACAATCGAAGAATAAATCCATCAGAAAGGTTTTACCCCGACCGACATCGCCCCACAGGTACAGACCTTTGAGCTGAGTGGCCCGTCTTAGGCTGGTTTGTTTAGGGCTAGAACTCAGTTGATGGAACAGTTCCTCTAGGGCTAAAACGGCCTGTTGCTGAGCGGGATCTTCCATCAAATCCATCCCCACTTTGGCTTGATAAATAGCCAGTGGCGATATGGGCGTGTTTTGATCGATTAACTGATTAAAAAGCATAGTGTTAGCCATATAGCTTGACCTAATTTACCTTGATCTTTTCCAACTGCCATTCCGGCAGTTTAGCGGTTAAGTCGGGGATAATGCTGTCGATATCCCCCCGTAAAATAATTAACGGTTCACCGCTAAACGCCCCGTTGGCTAATTGCTGCAGCTTTTCGGGCGTTAGCGCCTGCAACTCTGTGTTCAGCTTTTGCACATCAACTTGAGTTAATCCTGTGGCAACTTGTTGGATATATTGGTTTTCACGTTGAATGCTGTTGTCTTGGCTGAGTAAATCCTCACCCATCAAATAGGTTTTAAGTGCATCGATTTCGCCTTGGCTGGCACTTTGAGTTTTAACGAGCGCGAGGTGATCGAGTATGCCCACCACAAAGGCGCCCGTATGTTCTATGGCTGTACTGCCATAAAATTTGATGCTGCTGGACAGCGGGGCGTTAGCACATTGGCCGTAGATGCCGTAGGTGAGACCGCGTTTTTCCCGTAAATCATAGTAGAGCCGGCCCGAAAAGCTGCGACCCATTAGTGCGGCCAAACTGCGGCAACTTAAGGCAATGTCCTGTGGGCTGAGTTTTGGCGACTTAGCTGCATCGTTCTGGATCTCATTTAAGTTAGGGCTTAGGGCATCATTGAGTGCATAGCCAATGCGGACTTGGGTTTGCACGCTGCCAGGCGCATCGATAAGGTAAATCCTCTTGCTTTGTTTAGGTTTTGCCATCTCGGGTTTATCTGACTGTGGCAACGATTTATCCAATGTTGGCCATTGATTTATGCTGGCTTGTAGGTCAAATTCGGCATTTTTTGCCTGTGCGCTGGGGAGAAACAGATGCCACTGCGCCTGCGTTGCCGCCTGTTGCTGGATCTGTTGCAGTTGTTTTAGGCTGAGGGAATTGAACAGGACATCATTATTAAGCACTCGATTGTAGGGATGCTCGGGCCCGAGCAGTTTATCGCGCCACACTTTGTCTATCTCGGCGCCACTAAAAGCATTTAAGTGCTTATTAAGCTTGAGTTGGCGGCGAATATTATCAATGTCCACGGCGGCGGTTGTCGCACCATCGAAGGTATCTGGCTGCCAAAATAGCAGTAGCGAGTCGTAGAGATGGTTGACCTCGCCTGGGCAGGCGAGGCTTAAATTAATGCTGTGCAAAGTGACGCGAATATTGAAGGTTTCGAGGCAGGGATCTGCGAGGTGAATGGCCAGTGCACGGGCTTTTTCCTGAAAGGCAATCTGCAAAATATCCGGATTATCAAAGGGAATATGCGGACTTATTGCGGCCAAACTGACTCTGTGGTTCAGATTGCTATCGGCTTGAGTTGCGACTTCTCTATGTAATTGATAAGGCAAATTCAATGATGCAGGGACTTCATCTGTAAAAGCCTGCTCCCTAGCGGGGATGATAACCCCAGTCTTAGGTAACGCAGGGGAAGCTGGCGTATCAAAACTCGCTAAACTTGGCGGCTTGCTCGGGGTAAAGACGATGTGCGTTTGCTGGCAGGCGCTCAGTAATAACGCCGCAGCGCAGCACATTAAGCCTAGTAGCCGCGTTAGCTGTGTGTGAGAGCTCAAGGTCAGAGTCATCATAATACGGCATCCTCTAGGCTGTCGCTCATATCACTAGGCAGCCATTCCAACAGCGTTTTTCCCCAGCGAATATACCAAGGGGGTAACAGGTCGACCCGCACATAGTCTTGATTAAAATACTGTTTTGCAACTCTTTGGATATCATCGGCCGTGACAGCATTGATCCGCTGCCACTGCGCGGTAAAGGGGTGGTCTTTATCTTGCCCTGAGGTCGCCGAAAGCTGTGTGGCTAAAGTTTGAGTATCACTGAGTTGTTGTAATCGATTGTTTAACCACACTTGTTTAAGTGTGCACAGGCGAGTTTCATCTAGAGCCTGTTGCTGTGTTTGTGCGATAAGCCCCAGCACTTTTTCCACTAAGGTATCGAGTGAAGTGCGAGCGCGAGGAACCAAGACAATATTGGCAATCCCATGATTTTCTAATTCAAAGGGCAGGGAATAACTGAGCATTTGCGCTGGATTATGTTGGCTTATTTTAGCGATTGCACTGGCGGTATTTTGGAATAAATGGGTCTCAAGTAAACGAATCGCCGCAGCATCTGGGTGGTCTTTGCCTACGGTATGCCAAGCGAGCAATAATCCAGGCCAAGGGCCACGTTCATCGACTAGTTCTGCATGTACGGGCTGAGGATCCACCTTCAGCTCGCTAAATGCTTTTATGGGTTCAATCGGTTGTGACCAAGCGCCAAAGTTTTGCGCAATAAGGGCTTTGACCTCAGGGTTTAGTTTGCCCACAAGGGAGAGTTGCATGGCATCGGGGCGATAATAGTCACGGTGAAAGGCGGTTAAACTCTCTGGCGTGGATTGGGTGATATCTTCGCGGCTACCAATGACGCCGTGGCCATAGGCGGTGCCTTCGACCTGCGCGAGCAAAAATTCCATCGCACTGCGGACATAGGGCTGATTATCTATGGTCTGGGCCATTTCCTGCAGTACGGTTTCCTGCTGATTTTGCACTGTGGTCGCATTCAAGCTTGGGCGAAAAAAGCGGTCCGCTTCGAGATACAACCCCAGTTCTAACGCTTGGCTAGGCAGAGTCACAAAATAATTCGTGTAATCAAAATGGGTGCTGGCATTAAAACGTGCACCAAGGGCGCTAAATTGCTGGGCATAGGTGTCGCCGGGGGCGTTTTCGCTGCCCTTGAATAGCATATGTTCGAATAAGTGGGCGTAACCGCTTTGGCCCTTGGCTTCGTTTCTGGCGCCAACATTGAATTGGCTGGCGATGGTCAGGGTTTGTTTATCTTCTAATGGCAATAAACGGACTCTTAGCCCATTAGCTAAGGTATAGGTTTCGATGCGTGACTCTAGTTGGTACAGGGGTTGTGCACCAAGGATATGGCATTGGGCCTTAAGTGCGGGGCTGAAAATACTCGCCATAAAGGCAATATAGAAGCTGACTTGGGTTTTCATTTCATATCCCGTCTCAATGGTGTAGCGACCGTTATCCTATGGGGCTGTGTTTTTGACGACAGCATTTGTGGCTCATCGGATTTTATCTAAATCAGTTGAATAGCATTCAGTTTTTGAAAAGAACTGCTATGATGGCACAGTTCTTTTTCTGGCATAAGTACAAGATATGGTTAGCAGATCCCCGTTCGAATCCTTTCAGTGGAAAAGTGATATTTTTAACTGTGAAAGCACTGATATTGACAATTTTTATCTGTTGCTTGAACAGGAAATGTCCCGTTTGGGCATGGTTGAGAAGAAATTGGGTGAAGTGAGTAAATACAGCGTCAGTTTGTATCAATCTCCCGCCGCTAAGTCAGGCTTACCGTCATTACTGATCAGCGCAGGTTTCCATGGCGAAGAGTCTGCTGGTCCTTGGGGATTGCTGCACTTTTTAAGCGAAGCTTCCCCCGAATTATTCGAGCGAGTGAATTTAAGCTTATTGCCCCTAGTCAATCCCACGGGATTTAGCCGTGGCCATAGATTCAATAAGTTTGGTGAAAACCCTAACCGTGGGTTTGTGTTTGAAAATGGTAAACCTAAGGCGAATGAAACCACCTCGGTTGAGGGCAAGTTGTTGTTAGAACATGCCCAGTTGTTGATTGCCGCGAGCCGCGATGGCATTTTAACCTGCCATGAAGATGTCTTGAGTCGTGAGGCCTATGTGTATTCATTCGAGCCAAGCCAAGTCCCCGGGCGTTTTAGCCTAGATTTACGGGACACCTTAGGCGGATACTTCCCGATTGCCGTAGATGGTGAAATTGACGGATGCCCGGTGAAGGATGGCTTGATCTTCAATCACTTCGACACATCCTTCGAGGCATGTTTAGTGCGTAGTGGCGCCCGTGTCGGTGCCTGTACTGAAACGCCAGCACAGCAAAATTTCGACCAAAGGGTGTTGGCTAATAGTGCGGCGATGACGCACTTTTTGGCCCTTTGTGCGCCATTATGTGATTGAAAAGCCGGTTTATAGATAAAAAAATACCCGCCTATTCGCGGGTATTTTTTTATCTGCGTCGTATTACTGATTGATAACCGTTGGCACGCCAGTGCGCTCATCAAGCAGCTTTTTGATCACTGAAGAGTCGGTATCCGCCTTAGCGATAAATTTAGCCACATCCTTGGGTAAGGATATTGAGACTGGCTCAGTAGATTCAAACTCAGCCACAGTGCGTGAAAGTGGTTGATGCACGGCTAAGTAACGCTTGCCGTCAGGTTCTTCGGTTATTTTAATCGGCTGGTTCACAAATTGTACGCGGGTTCCTACTGGTACATTCTTGAATAAATGCTCGATATCATCGTGACGTAAACGCACGCAGCCTTGGCTAACACGTAAACCAATACCGAAGCTAGCGTTGGTTCCATGGATGGCATACAAGTTACCAATGTAGAGTGCATAGAGCCCCATTGGGTTATCTGGACCAGCTGGCCATACCGCTGGCAGAATTTCGCCCTTAGCGGCGTATTCTTTGCGGATACGTGGTGTGGGTGTCCAAGTTGGGTTGGCACGTTTACGTTGTACGCTGGTCACCCAATTTTCGGGTGTGTCTTTACCGATTTGGCCTATGCCAATAGGTAAGACTTCAACGGTTTTCTTGCCCTTGGGATAGTAGTATAAGCGCATCTCAGCGACGTTGATCACTATACCTTCACGCGGCGCATTTGGCAGAATTAACTGCTGAGGAATTAATAGTTTACTGCCTGGTGTAGGCAGAAAAGGATCGACACCAGGGTTTGCTTCCAGCAAGTTACTCAGGCCGAGTTGGAATTTGGCGGCGATATCTTCGAGGGTGTGTTTGCCCTCTGGTACTGTGTAATACTGGTTTTCGCCAACTAACCGACTCTTTGGAGACGGCAGGGGATATTCCGTTGCTAAAGCGGAAAGACTTGGGAAAGCCAAAGTCAGTAATAAAGCTGTGGTGCGAAGCATACTCATAAGCGGATACTACGATTCCTGTTAATAAAAAAGCGTGTTTAGCGCAGCTTTCTCTACCGAAAATAGAGCGGCAATTTGACGGACAAAATGCACTGGCGCGCGAAGCTCGCATCCTTCCTTATTTTGAACATTATTTCAACTGAAATATGGTTTATAAAGCGTATTTATGCCTTATTTTAGCTTTAAGCGTTTCGCTAGGCGATGAAGATTGCCAGGGTCGAGCCCTAGGGCTCTGGCCGTGGCGGCCCAATTGCTATTTTGTGCCTTAAATACCTGCTTGATGTAGTCACTCTGAAATGTATCAGTGGCTAGGGTTAGGTTGACAAACTCCCGCTCGGTGCCTGCGCCATCGCCCGCTGAATAAATGGCCGATTGGCCCATTTCTAAGGGACTGAGTTTAAGGGGCAAATCAAAATGTTGTGGCTCTATGGTGCAACAGCCGTCCTCTGCGGATACGCGGGCGAGGACTGTTGCCCTATGGATAGCGTGCTCTAACTCGCGCACATTGCCTGGCCAAGTATATTGATTGAGCAACATTAAGCTGCTGGGGCTGAAGTTAAGTTGTTTCATACCGAGTTTTTGCCGATAGCGTTCGGCAAAGAACCCGCTCAATAGGGTGATATCCTGTTCACGCTCCCGCAGTGGCGGTACCAGCAGGGGAAACACACTTAACCTATGGTAGAGATCCGCCCTAAAGCGGCCGGCGAGCACTTCTGTTTTAAGCTCTTTATTGGTTGCGGCAATGATGCGTACATCGACTTTTAGGCTGCGGTCATCGCCTACTTTTTGTAGGTCCCCATATTGTAATACCCGCAGCAATTTGGCCTGTAGCGTGAGGGGCAATTCGCCAATCTCGTCTAGAAAGAGTGTCCCCTTATCGGCCATTTCAAACTTGCCACTGCGATGGCTGATTGCCCCGGTAAAAGCGCCTTTGATATGGCCAAAGAGTTCACTCTCGGCAACCGACTCTGGCAGTGCTGCGCAATTTAGATAGACTAACGCTTTGTTTGATCTCGCGGATTTTTGATGTATAGCCTGCGCCACTAACTCTTTGCCTGTGCCTGTCTCGCCTAAGATCAGCACGTTAAGATCGCTATGGGCAACGACTTCAATCTCTCGATTTAAGCTTTGCATTAAGGGTGAATGGCCGATAATTTCGGCATCGTGGCTCAGGTTAGGGCTATTTTCCTGCACATTGGTCGAGTGGCTGTTTAGCGCCATACGCTCGAGTTTTTCAACGAGCAGGGCATTGCTTAAGGATGCGGCGGCGATGGCACTTAAGCTACGCAGTTCGGCATTGCTGAATTGATCGAATTGCAGGGGATTAAGGGCATCGATAGTCACAGCGCCGATAAGACGTTCATCGGCAAATAACGGTAGCCCGATACAGGCATGAACTTTTAGCGCCCCAGTTTGATTGGGGATCAAACCATCGTAGGGATCGGCAAGCTCGCTGTCGGCGGGGAAACGCACTATATCCCCGGCTCTGGCAATGGCTTCAAGCCTTGGGTGCTCGTTGAGGATAAAACGTCTGCCGAGCACATCATCATTTAAGCCATCGATGGCAAGCGGCGTAAAATATTGACCGTGGAAGGTGAGTAGGGCTGCTGCATCACAGTGTAGGTTTTGCCTCACAGTATTGAGTAAACGTGAAAAGCGATCCCTATGGGCTAAACCAGAGGTGATATCGAGGGCGATACGGGTAAGATCGGTTTGACTAAGGGTCATAAAAACTCCAACAACGGCTAAGCTACCCTGATTTATACCATTAATTGTTATATTGACACATGTAGTTTAGACACTGTTAACAGTAAAAATGTACACAGGTATGGGCAACACTGACCGATTATTCATAACTCCCAGTCCTATATTAGAAATCCAAGGTGCCAGTGACGACACCTTGGAAGGGCTAGAATGGTTTTAGTCGAACGTATTTAGTTATTGGGTTGCAATACTTCTTCCTGAAGCTTGGGTGATTTATTTAGGGCCTTTTTGATCAAATCGACCAAGAAGGCTCCCATCAATAGACCACCAACACTGAAGATCACATCCCCAAACATACGCATCCATACCAGTCGTTCAACCAGTGGGCTATGAATGACCTCAGGCGAACGGGCATACCAATAACCATGGTCGATGACGGCAAAAAATTGTGTAATACCAACGGGGAACAATGACATAAACACCATGGCAGCCAGTCCAATATTCAGACTCCAGAAGGCTCCTTTAAGCATTTTATTGTTCCACTGCATATTGCCCGTGAGGCCGCGTAGGCAGAAGAGCATTAGGCCTATGCCTAGCATTCCATATACTCCCATAAATGCTGCATGAGCGTGGGTTGCTGTGGTGTTTAAGCCTTGTATGTAATAAAGGGCGATAGGTGGATTAATAAGGAATCCTAGTACGCCAGCACCGATTAAGTTCCAAAATGCGGTGGCCACAAAGAACATAATGGCCCAGTGGTATCTTTGCATCCATGGACTGGCTTTACGCAAGCGATAGGTTTCCATTGCCTCAAAACCTATGATGGCTAAAGGCACGACTTCTAAGGCCGAGAAAATTGCGCCCCAGGCGATAACCGAGGTTGGAGTGCCGGTAAAATAGAGGTGGTGTAAGGTGCCGATTAAGCCACCCGTTAAGAAGATCACTGTTGTAAACAACACCGCACCGTTGGCGCTGCGGCCGCGGATCAAGCCTAAGCGAACTAACATCAGTGCAATGACTGCGGTTGCAAAGGTTTCGAAGAAGCCTTCAACCCATAAGTGTACAACCCACCAACGCCAGTATTCGGCGATGGCTAAATTGGAGTGTTTGCCCATAAAGAGGCCAGCACCATAGAACAAACCAATGGCAACACAGGAGGCATAGAGTACCCAAATAACAGGGCGCATTTCGCCTTGCACCTTGAGGGCGGGTTTAATGGCTGCAGTGACTAAAGCGAGCCAGATCAGTAGGCCAGCGAGGAGCAGGATTTGCCATACTCGGCCTAGGTCTATGTATTCATACCCTTGATGACCAAAGAGGAAGTTCATATCGAGGTCAAAATACTGCTGCACCCCAATCCATTCGCCGGCCATTGAACCTAGCACTACGACCACTAAGGCAACCCAAAGTACGTTAACGCCTAGACGTTGGTATTTAGGTTCATAGCCCGATAACGCGGGGGCAATATATAGACCTGTGCCTAACCAAGCCGTGGCAATCCAAAATACTGCTAATTGGGTGTGCCAGGTACGAGTCACTGAGTAGGGAAGTATCTCAGCAAGGGGGAAACCGTAAAACTCTTGGCCTTCCACAGCATAGTGAGCGGTAATGCCCCCGAGTAAAATTTGCAGTAAAAAGAGACCTATCGCTGTGATGAAGTATTTCCCGACGGCCTTTTGTGAGGCGGTAGGTTTAGTAAAAAACAGCGGATCTTGTTCCGATGGTTTCGGCAGACTTTCATGCTTACCGCTGGCATGGTGCCAGAGCAATCCGCCAATACCCGCTATCAGGGTCACGATACTGAGGATCGACCAGACAATATTATCCGAGGTGGGAGTATTGCCCAGTTGGGGATCGAAGGGCCAATTATTGGTGTAAGTGTAGGAGGCATCAGGGCGTTCAGTGATTGCAGCCCAAGCACCCCAAAAGAGGAAAGCATTAAGTTGTTCACGGCGGGCAAGATCGGGCACTGTGCCCTCTTTCATGGCGTATTGTTCGCGCAGTGAACTGAGTTTCGGGTCATCACCAAACAAGGATAAATAATGTTGAGTAACCCTGTTGATCGCTTCTACCCGTATGGAGGATAGTTTAATCAGGCTAGTGCCATCGGCCTGTTGTTCGACGCTGTTATGGCGTAAATCATCCCTTAATGCTTGCTCAAGGCCTGCTTTTTCTTGGGAGTTTAATTGGGCAAATGGCGTCTGGTATTGCTGCTCGGCGCGCAGATCGAGCCAAGCCTCGGCTTCCCTGTGTAACCAGTCTGCTGTCCAATCGGGCGCAACATAGGAGCCGTGCCCCCAAACTGAGCCGAGTTGATGGCCACCCATTGAGCGCCATACTAATTGGCCCTGTTCTATATCATTTTCGCTAAAAATAACTTGGCCATTCACATCGATAAAGGCTGTGGGTATGGGTGGTTTTTCCCGATAAATTTCACTGCCTATGCTCAGTAGTACAGTAAATGAAGCTATCAACACTAATAATAGTGCGATGGCGGTGAGTTTTTGTTTGCTCATAAGTCCCCTTAATGCAACGTCATTTTGATACCTTTTGTTGGTTATTGCGCAAAACGTGCCAAGTTTTTTGTCGTTGAAAATAAAGGAATATTTTTATTTGATGTCGAATTTAATTGTCTTTTTGATACTGTTATTCATTGTTTAAATGACATTGATTGTTTTTATGACAATGCTGAATAAATAAATGTCGATAAAACAATCAATCTAGCCAGTTGACCCAGCACTTTCAAAATATTGCGGGGTATAACAGGCTTAAAGATAGCATTTAAGCCATAAAGCGCATTTTTAGATGGTTACTATTGTCATTTCAGTTAAAAGCGCTGGGTTTACGTGGGGTGATTTTTTATAAGTAAATGATAATTTTATAGTTTTCATTGATAATGTCACAAGTTGATAGGCTTGATGACTTTTAAGTTTTTTATGGTTTTTTATGGTTTTTTATGCGAAAGTTAATCCAAAGTTGTGATTGATAGTGTTTAAGCGTAGATGATTGAAATTTAATATTTAACGCTCCAATATTTTGTATTGTTTGTGCTAATATAAAATCACAAAAATTGTCAGTTGAGTCATTTTTAACCTCGGTGATTTGTCTATCGTATAGCTAAATAAGCGGTATTTAAGGAGGCATGTGTGGATGCAGATTCCATCAATAGTTTTTTTCTGATCGGTGCCTTACTTACTGCAGTGAGTGTTTTGCTCAGCCCTATGTCTTCCCGCCTCGGCATCCCTATTTTATTGATTTTCCTCGCGGTAGGTATTTTGGCCGGTGAAGATGGCCCGGGTGGGATCCTGTTCGATGATTATTCGACCGCCTATCTTGTCAGTAACTTAGCGTTAGCGATTATTTTACTCGACGGTGGTATGCGTACACGGGTTGCCAGCTTTAGGGTGGCCCTGTGGCCCGCATTATCCCTGGCGACCTTTGGTGTTGCTATTACCACCAGTATCACTGGCATCATGGCCGCATGGCTGTTCGATTTACACTGGTTGCAAGGTTTGCTGGTGGGGGCCATTGTCGGCTCAACCGATGCCGCAGCGGTATTCTCTTTACTTAAGGGGCGCAGTCTCAACGAGCGGGTTGGTGCGACACTGGAAATCGAATCCGGTAGTAACGATCCCATGGCGGTGTTCCTAACTGTCACTCTGATTGCGATTCTCGCCAATGTGGATGCCGAATTGTCGGTTAGCTTTATGCTTATCAGCTTTATTAAGCAGTTTGGCTTGGGGATTTGTTTGGGCCTCGGTGGCGGCTGGATGCTGTGGAAGCTGGTCAATTTAAGTAAGCTCGCCGAGGGGCTGTATTCGATTTTAGTCTTAAGTGGTGGACTGATTATTTATGCGGCTTCTAACAAACTGGGCGGGAGTGGCATTTTATCTATTTATCTCGTTGGTTTGTTTCTGGGTAATAAACCGACCCGTGGCCGTCATGCGATTTTGAACGTATTGGATGGCATGACCTGGGTCAGTCAAATCGGCATGTTCCTCGTGTTAGGGCTGTTACTCACTCCCTCTGATTTGTTTGATATTTTACTCCCAGGTTTTGCCTTAGCATTTGGGATGATCCTCTTTGCAAGACCGCTGGCCGTGTGGCTGAGTCTTCTGCCCTTTAAGAGCTTTAGCAGTCGCGACCGTTGGTTTATTTCTTGGGTGGGGCTACGCGGTGCTGTACCTATCATCTTAGCAGTATTCCCTATGATGGCGGGCCTGCCGGGGGCGCAGCTGTACTTCAACTTGGCCTTTTTCGTTGTATTAGTCTCGTTACTGGTTCAAGGTGCGTCTTTGACCACCGCAGCCCGCTTAGCTAAGGTGGAACTGCCCCCAAAGCCGTTGCCCATTTCGCGTTCGGGAGTTGAAATTTACCCGAGCAGTGAGTGGGAAGTATTTGTTTATCGTTTAAGTGAGAATAAGTGGTGTATTGGTGAGCCGCTAAAACGCTTAGCTATGCCCGATGGAACACGGATTGCGGCGGTATTTAGGGATAACACGTTATTGCATCCCTCTGGGAGCACTAAATTGGAGGCGGGGGATATACTCTGCGTGCTAGGTCAGGAGCGCAGTTTAGAAGCCTTGAGTAACCTCTTTAGTCAAGCGCCTGAAACTAAAGATATACCACGTTTCTTTGGTGACTTTTTTATTGAAACCGACGTTAAGCTTGCGGATCTCGCGCCCATTTATGGCTTGAGTTTAGATAATCTCGCCGACGATATGACGGTCGCCGATCTTGTAGTGTCACAGCTTGGCGCTAATCCAGTGCTGGGCGATCAGTTCCAATGGCAGTCGCTGCATTGGGTCGTGGCTGGGTTGTATGAAGGTAAAGTCACTAACGTGGGTATTCGTTTACCGACCTAGAATTCGCTCTGATTGCTTGATGTTAGCTTGCTTGGGCAATCGAAAGTCATCATAAAAAATGCCAGCGTATTTGCTGGCATTTTTGTCTTCAAAATCTGATTGAGCTTATTGATATAAAGATTTGTCCGTAGGGTCTGGACGGGTTTTAAAGCGGCGATGTAACCACATATATTGGGCGCGGTTTTTATCTATGATGCTCTCAATGATTTTGTTACCGCGAATGGCATCGGCTAATTCATCTTCCCCTGGGAAGTTCTCCAGTGGTGGCATGATTTCAATTCGATATCCCTCATCACCTTCAGTACGCTCCACAAAAAAGGGCAGCACTTTGGCTTTACCGAGTTTGGCTAAGGTCGTCGCGCCCGTAATCGTTGCCGCATCTGGCATAGCATAAAAGGGGATAAATACCGCGCTAGAGCGGCCAAAGTCTTGATCGGCGGTGTACCAAATCACATCGGGATTACGCAGGCAGCGCACCATTTGGCGCAAGTCACGTTTAGAGACTAAACCTTTGTTGGAACGTAAGCGTCCCTGCACCTGTAGGTATTCCATCACGGGATTATTGTGTGGGCGGTAAACGCCAACGCCGGGCTGGAATTGGCCGAAGATACGGGCACCCATTTCCAACGGCAAACAATGCACGGCAAACAGAATCACCCCATGGCCAGCATTTAAAGTATCTTGAACGTATTCTTTGCCTGTGATCTGCATATGCTGATGCACTTTTGCATCGGACCACCACCAAGCATTGATGGTATCAAAAATGGCTTTGCCCGTTTCTTCAAAGTTACGAGTAAGCAGTTGTTCTCGCTCACTCTCTGGCATGTCAGGAAAACATAGCGTTAAATTGCGGCGGGCGGTATGGGTGCGACTCCCCGCAACCGTCATGACTAAACGGCCTATCCACTTACCTAATTTCATCTGCCAAGACAGGGGCAAGAGTTGGGTTAACCGCATTAATAATACGCCAAACCACATGGGCCAATGTTTAGGATGGTATAACGAAGATGAAAACTCGGCTTTCTCGACCACGAAAATACTCACTACTTTTGAAAATTACTGCTTATTCTAACTCAATTTTTGCTGAAAATTAGGTACAATCACGGTTTAATTTCTGCAAAAGATAAGAGCACTATGAAGGTTTCTCTGCCAGCATTTGAAAAAGCCAAAGTGTTAGTCGTCGGCGATGTGATGTTAGACCGCTATTGGGTTGGCCCGACGGGACGCATTTCCCCCGAAGCGCCAGTGCCTGTGGTGAAGATTAATCAAGTCGAAGACAGACCCGGCGGCGCGGCCAACGTGGCGCTCAATATCGCGACCTTAGGTGGTCAAGTCCAACTTGCTGGGTTGGTCGGTGAAGACGATACCGCCAACGCCCTAACGCTTGGCGTGCAAGCCTTAGGGGTTGAACCCCAATGGTTAACCATTGCCGATAAACCAACCATCACTAAGTTGCGGGTGTTATCGCGTAATCAGCAGCTTATTCGACTCGACTTTGAAGAAGCTTTCGACAAGGCCGACAGCGTGCGTTTGCTCAACCAATCTGAGGCCTTACTCGATTCCGTCGATGTGGTGGTGTTATCTGACTATGCTAAGGGCGCTATCGATCAACCACGAGATTTCATTGCGCTTGCCCGCGCAAAAGGTGTGATGGTGCTAGTCGATCCTAAGGGCAGTGATTTTGGTCGTTACCATGGCGCATCATTAATTACCCCGAATATGAGCGAGTTTGAGGCGGTTGTGGGCACAGTGACCTCTGAAGCGGATCTGCTGGAAAAAGCCCGCGGCTTACTCAAGCAACATCATTTTGATGCCATCTTAGTCACCCGTTCTGAAAAGGGCATGACCTTAGTGACCGCCAATGCGCCTGAATTGCATATCCCCACCGTTGCCCGTGAAGTCTATGACGTAACCGGCGCCGGTGATACTGTGATTTCGGCCTTAGCAACCTCATTAGCCGCGGGCGCCGATTTACCGCAAGCTTGTGCTATTGCGAACACCGCCGCTGGTGTAGTCGTTGGTAAACTCGGCACTTCAACAGTGAGCCGCATTGAGCTGATTGAAGCCTTAGCATTGCACCATGGAGAGTCCGGTTTTGGTGTGGTGAGTGAAGATCAGCTCGCCTATGCATTAGAGCAAGCCAAACTGCGTGGTGAGCGTGTGGTGATGACCAATGGTTGCTTCGATATTTTGCATGCGGGCCACGTGAGCTACCTTAAACAGGCGAAAGCTTTGGGGGATCGTTTGATTGTGGCGGTAAACGATGATGCCTCAGTAAAACGCCTTAAGGGCGAGGGGCGCCCTGTGAATCAAGTTGATAGACGCATGGCAGTATTGGCTGGTTTAGCTTCGGTCGATTGGGTGGTGCCTTTTAGTGAAGATACCCCACAGCGGATCATTGCCAGATTGCTGCCGGATCTCTTGGTAAAAGGTGGCGATTACAAGCTTGAGGATATTGCCGGTGGCGCTGAAGTGATGGCCGCAGGCGGTCAAGTGCAAGTGCTGGGCTTTGAAGACGGTATTTCAACCACGGCGATTATTCAAAATATCATGGCGAATCAGTGAGCCTTATTGCACTGACCTTGATGACTAGCCTGTCTTGGGTGCCTATCGCCGATAAGCAGGCTTTAATCTGTCCTTTAGCCGAATTAAAGGAATGCCTCGAAACACTCCCCGCATCAGTACGGCTCCAATTGCCTAGCACGCCTGCACAATTTAAACATGAGTTGGGCCTTCGCAGCGCTATGGTTATGCCGGTAGCAGATAGTCATTTATCCGGTTTAATACTGATTAATGAGCGAGAAACACCAGAGGTTCAATTCGCCAATATTGATCGGGTGACCTATCAATTAGATTTGCAAGAACAGTCCCAACTGACCCTCTGGCATGAGCTAGGGCATCTTGAGAACCTTGCCCTGCAAGGCAGTTTATTGCCTGAGAACTTAACCACTTACCAACATGAATGGTTAGCCGATATCTACTTGATTTGGCGTATAGCGAGGGAAAAGGGCAGTTATCATCTTGCATGGCAGCAATACCATAGGCGAAATCTTGCGGCGCTAACAAATGCGCAATACATGTCTCACTGGAGTGCGCCCATGATGATACAAGTGTTAAATGGTTATCAAGTGTTGCAAGTCGCGCATTACAGCCAATATCGTGACTTTGTGGCTAATTTTTACCCAATAGTAACACAAATAGATCCTCGCACCTTAGGTGAATACTCGAGTTTAATGCAGCGCACCTTTGGTCAGAGTGTCTTACAACCCCTTCCTGAATATCTCTTTTGGCGAAAAACAGAACTTGGATATTATTTAAAGCCCACCTTTGATTTGTTAATGGGACGAGAAAAAGCCCGTGACTGGCTGCTTCAAAATGCAATGTTATAGGCATGTAAATAAAACGGACAAAGTTCCCTGTTTAAAACTGAACCCTAGCTGAACAAAAGCGAAATACACTTGTTTGGCAGGCTTCAACAGCAGTAATCCCTGAGATGCTTTGGTAAGCTCTTTCCCCAGAAAAAGAAGAATGGGAGACTTTACTATGGCTAAGCGCTCGCGAGTACAAACTGAGCAAACCATAAATCAGATTATGGATGAAGCGTTAAGACAAATTTTGACTATTGGCTTTGAGACTATGTCTTATACCACGCTGTCTGAAGCAACGGGTATTAGCCGTACAGGTATTAGTCATCATTTTCCACGCAAGAGTGATTTTCTGGTTCGTTTAGATAGCCGTATTGGCAATCTATTTGTTGCAGCACTCGATTTTTCGAGCCAAGAGGCATTAGAAACCTCGTGGATGCAGGCGATGCAAGAAGAACATTACCGTGCAGTATTGAGACTGTTTTTTAGTCTTTGCGGTGGTGCAAATAATGAGATTACGCTCTTCAGAGCGGTGAGTACGGCACGTCAGCAAGCAATTGCTGAGTTAGGTCTAGTGGGCGATCGTACGGTCAATCACTTATTAGGCCGCACTGCGGTGATGTTATTATCAAATTTTGATGTGGCTAAAGCAGCTTAACAGCAGATTGATATAAAAAAGGAGCCTATGGGCTCCTTTTGGCTTTTTAGGGTATTAATTAAGGAGCGAAGGGGAAGTGATATCTGCTTGCTTTAGCTTTTGCTGGGTTAGATATACGCCGATAGTCATAAAGGTGAGAGCAGCAGCAATGAGTGCACTGAGTGCGTGATGGTATACCAAATGGTTGATTAAAAAGGCAGGAATATCCTCTATGCTATCGATAAGGAATAGTTTAACGATAAGGCCGAGATACAGCAGCAGATGTAATATCGCACCAGTGATAAAAAGCTGTTTAAACTTTTTGATCAGTAGATCCGCAAGATTAATGTGGTAAAAGCGGCAAAAAAGATAACCGCCAAGACCGATGCCAATTGATATCCAACCCCAGCCCTAATAGCGACGTTTTGATTAATATTGCCGACAGAATAAATAATCCAAGCAGCATCAAAGTATCCTTTTGATTGATTCAGTTTTACCTGAAGCGATAAATTGCGCAGAGACTAGCTGAACCGGCTTAAAAATATGTGAAAACATAGCGCAATAAAGCCGCTAAAAACAAAGGAAGCCAATGGCTCCCTTTGTGATTTGATGTAGCAATTAAGCTAACAAACGCATTACAGCGCTTTTAAAATCGCTTCGACGCTGGCCTTAGCATCCCCAAACAGCATTTGGGTATTTTCTTTGAAGAACAGCGGGTTTTGCACGCCGGCATAACCTGTGTTCATCGAACGTTTAAAGCCAATCACGTTTTGCGCTTTCCACACTTCCAGCACTGGCATACCTGCAATTGGGCTACCCGGATCTTCCATCGCCGCAGGGTTAACCGTGTCGTTGGCGCCAATGACCAGCACTACATCTGTGTCATTAAAGTCTTCGTTGATTTCGTCCATTTCCAGCACGATATCGTAGGGGACTTTCGCTTCCGCCAGCAGTACGTTCATATGGCCGGGTAAACGGCCCGCCACAGGGTGGATACCAAAACGCACTTTTACGCCGCGATCGCGCAGTTTTTGGGTGATTTCAGCCACAGGATATTGCGCCTGTGCCACTGCCATACCGTAGCCTGGGGTGATGATGACAGACGTCGCGTTTTTCAGCATATCCGCCACATCTTCGGCGTTGGTCTCGCGGTATTCGCCCATTTCTTCATCGCCGCTAGAGGCCACACCATCTGTGCCAAAGCCGCCCGCGATAACTGAAATAAACGAGCGATTCATTGCTTTACACATAATGTAAGACAGAATCGCACCCGATGAACCCACTAATGCGCCGACCACAATTAACAGGTCGTTCGACAGCATAAAGCCCGCTGCCGCCGCTGCCCAACCCGAGTAGGAGTTCAGCATAGACACGACCACTGGCATATCCGCGCCGCCAATGGATGCCACTAAATGCCAGCCAAAGGCGAAGGCAATTAAGGTCATCAGCAGCAGCGCCGGCATAGTACCACCCGTTTGTACGAAGTACACCAACAGGGCAAAAGACACTAATACCGCAACTAGGTTGAGTTTATGGCGATGTGGCAACATCAAAGGCTTAGATGAGATCAGCCCGCGTAACTTACCAAAGGCCACGATAGAACCCGTAAAGGTCACCGCACCGATGAAGATCCCGAGGAAGACTTCGACCAAGTGAATATTAAGCATAGCGCCAGTGAGATGGGCTTTGTCTGCAGACTTAGCCGCTTCACTTAAGGCATCCTGCACTGCGGCTAGGGTCGAATTAATATCCCCACCGACGGCCACCACCACTTGCGACACTTGCTCTGGATGTAAGTCGATAAAGCTGTTGAAACCCACCAATACTGCGGCCAAGCCCACAAAACTGTGAAGCACCGCGACCAGTTCGGGCATTTCAGTCATTTCAACTTTTAATGCTAAACGGACACCTATGGCACCCCCGATCACCATGGCGACTAAAATCCAGGCGACACCGCTAGTGTCCGGATTAAAAATGGTTGCCAGTAGGGCTATCGCCATACCTGTGATACCGAAAATATTGCCGTGTTTTGCCGTCTCTTGCTTCGACAGTCCCGCGAGACTGAAGATGAAGAGAATGGCGGCAACGATATAAGCTGCTGTTACCAGTCCTTGAGACACGTTAAACCCCCTTAATCCTTACGGAACATCTTCAGCATGCGCTGAGTGACGGTAAAGCCACCGAAGATGTTAATACTGGCGATCAGCACGGCGATAAACGCCAGTACAGTGACCAAAGTTGAACCCTGACCGATTTGCAGTAGCGCGCCGACCACGATAATGCCCGAAATCGCGTTAGTGACTGACATCAAAGGCGTATGCAGTGAGTGGGATACGTTCCACACCACGTAATAGCCGACGACGCAGGACAACAAGAAGACGGTGAAATGGGACAGAAACTCTGGCGGTGCAACCGATGCCACGGCGGCAAATCCGGCGACGCCTAAGGCGGCTAGCACGTATTTGAGCTTAGATGGTGCCTTCGGGGTTGTGTCTTTAGGCGCGATTTTCGCCGCTGGTTTTGCTGGCGCCGCAGAAACCGAAATCGGTGGTGGCGGGAAGGTCACTTCGCCTTCTTTGATCACCGTCATATTGCGCATGACCACATCATCGAAGTTGATGCTAGCTGTGCCGTCCTTTTCTTTACACATTAACTTCATCAGGTTGACTAAGTTAGTGCCATAAAGCTGTGACGATTGCGCGGGCAAGCGGCCGGGAAGGTCAGTATAACCAATCACTTTGACGCCGTTCGGAGTAACAAATAGCTCGCCCGATTGGGTGTATTCACAGTTACCGCCCGTTGCTGCGGCTAAGTCGACGATCACAGAGCCGCTCTTCATGCTATCGACCATTTCTTTGGTGATGAGCTTAGGTGCGGGACGACCTGGGATCAGCGCCGTGGTGATGATGATATCGACTTCCTTGGCTTGCTCGGCAAATAGTGCCATTTCGGCGGCGATAAATTCATCCGACATGGTTTTAGCGTAACCGTCCGATGAGCTGCCATCTTCGTTGGTGAAGTCCAGTTTTAGGAACTGGCCGCCCATAGACTCAATTTGCTCTGCTACTTCTAAGCGGGTATCGAAGGCTCGCACTATGGCGCCAAGTGAACCCGCAGTACCAATGGCGGCAAGACCGGCAACACCGGCACCAATCACTAGCACTTTCGCGGGCGGAACTTTACCGGCAGCGGTAATTTGGCCAGTAAAGAAACGACCAAATTGATGCGCCGCTTCGACAACGGCGCGATAACCGCCGATATTTGCCATAGAGGAGAGGGCATCGAGTGACTGGGCGCGGGAGATGCGTGGCACCATGTCCATCGCCATCACGTTGATCTTGCGTTGAGATAGTTTCTCAACCAACTCAGGGTTTTGCGCGGGCCAAATAAAGCTGACTAAGGTAGCGCCCTCTTTAATCTGGTCAATTTCTGCATCGCTTGGGGCATTGACCTTAAAAATCAGCTCCGCTTGCCAAACGTCAGTTGTCACCTTCGCGCCCGCCGCCTCAAAGGCTGCATCATCGAAGCTTGACAGTAGACCTGCATTGGCCTCAATAACAACTTCAAAGCCGAGTTTTCTAAGCTGCTCGACGGTGGCGGGGGTCGCGGCGACCCGAGTCTCACCGGCGAGACTCTCTCTCGGTATTCCAATTTGCATGATTACTCCCTGGTGGTTTGTATAATCGTTCCGCCTGAGCGCTTCCCCTGAGCTAAACCTAGGTAGGGCTAGGTCGCAGTAAGAATTAACTCGTCTATTCAATCGCGGTAAGTTAGCGCATTAAATCTAGGCATGAAATTTGTGCTTTTAAAACAAACTTCTCTGCGAGCAACAAAAGGTCACTGTACAGCAGGCTCTTCACCATTGTGGCAATACTTTGGTTTGACACAAGCGCATATTGCTCAAGCTGGTCGTTTCTATACTGGTCGGATCAAAAACTTTTAACCAGTGCACACTTTTGTAGCCTAAATTTTGCACTTTGTATATTCCAAAATGGAATTAAAAATCAAATTTTATTCTTTTTTGCTTTTCTTAAACCGCGATAAGCTTGTGGACATTACACTGTCATAGGGCCATCTCATGCTGTTAAAAGAACTTTCATCGCTGGCTTCGCCATTGTCTCAAGGACAAGTCGATAAGCTAAAACAACTCACTTCAGAGTTAAGTGCAGTACAGTTGGCTTGGGTGAGTGGCTATCTTGCTGCAACGGCTAATGCGGGCCAACTCGCGCCAGTGGCTGACGCTCAAACCGCGCAGACTGTGACTATTCTCTATGGCAGCCAAACCGGTAATGGCCGTGGCATTGCTAAGGCGCTCGCCGATAAGGCGCAGGCGCAAGGTTATGCGGTCAATCTGGCCTCTATGGGCGAATACAATGTCCGCCAATTGAAGCAAGAAACCTTACTCTTGCTGGTGGTCAGCACCCATGGTGAAGGTGAATCTCCCGATGATGCGATTGAATTACATAAGTTTTTAGCATCGAAACGCGCCCCTAAGTTAGACAATCTACATTACGCAGTGCTGGCATTGGGGGATTCTAGTTATGAGTTCTTCTGCCAAACCGGTAAAGATTTCGATGCCCGCCTCGCGGCACTGGGGGCCAAATCATTATTACCTCTAGTTGAGTGCGATGTGGACTATGAAGTTGCCGCTGGCCAGTGGCACGCCGATGTCTTAGAGGCCGTTAAACCCTTAATCCAGACATCTTCTGCGACTGTTGTATCTATAGGTACGGCCAAAGCGCTGGGCGAAAACGAGTTTGCTAAACAAAACCCCTATAGCGCCGAAGTGTTAGTGAGCCAGAAAATTACCGGCCGCGGATCAGACCGGGATGTACGCCATGTTGAAATTGACCTAGGTGACTCAGGGTTAAGCTATCAAGCGGGTGATGCCCTCGGTGTGTGGTTTAGTAATGATGAAGCCTTAGTTGAAGAGATTTTAACTGCCCTGTCACTCTCAGGTGATGAGCAAGTGGTTATTGGAACTGAGTCCTTGACTCTTAAGCAAGCCTTGGTCGATAAGAAAGAATTGACCCAGTTGTATCCTGGATTAGTCAAAGCCTGGGCTGAACTGAGCGGCAGTGCTGATCTGTTGGCATTGAGCGAAGATAAAGAACAAGTACGCCAGTTTATCCTTAAGCATCAATTGGCGGACTTAGTTACCCTATATCCATTAGCAAGCTCTGCGGCTGTGACGGCGGCAAAACTGCTTGAGTTACTGCGGCCGTTAACCCCAAGACTCTACTCTATCGCCTCAAGCCAAAGCGAAGTCGAGACAGAAGTCCATTTAACTGTGGCCTTAGTGGAAGATGAGCGCCACGGCGCGGCCCGTTTTGGCGGCGCGTCACATTTCTTAGCCTCAGCGCAGGAAGGCACGCAAGTTAAGGTTTATGTTGAGCCGAACAAGCACTTCCGTTTACCCGAAAACCCAGAAACGCCGGTGATCATGATTGGGCCTGGCACGGGGGTTGCGCCGTTCCGAGCCTTTATGCAGGAACGCGTGGCACAAGGTATTCAAGGTGATAGCTGGTTATTCTTCGGCAATCCACACTTTGAGCAGGATTTCCTGTATCAAACCGAGTGGCAACAGTATTTGAAAAATGGCGATCTCAGCCGTATCGATGTGGCGTTCTCCCGCGACCAAGCCCATAAGATCTATGTGCAGCACCGCATTAAAGAGCAAGGTCAGGCCCTGTGGCAATGGCTGCAAAATGGTGCGCATATTTACATTTGCGGCGATGCTGAGCGGATGGCGAAAGATGTTCATCAAGCCTTGATTGAGGTGGCCGTTGAAGTCGGTGGTTTAAATAGCGAAGCGGCAGAAGCCTACTTTGAAACCCTGCGCAGCGATAAGCGTTACCAAAAAGACGTGTATTAATTTCAATCGGATACGCACATAAGAAACGCATAAGAATAGCCAAAGCTGCACGCCATAACCCGTGCAGTCGCAAAATGAATTTAAGAGGCCGTTGCCATGAGTGAGCAAAAGTTAGCATTAAACGAATACCTAAAAACCGACAGCGATTACCTGCGTGGCACCATTAAAGAGGGGTTAGATTCTTCGGTGACCGGCAGTTTTAGCGATGGCGATCAGCAACTGATCAAATTCCACGGCTTCTATCAGCAAGATGACCGCGATTTACGTAACGAACGTAAAGAGCAAAAACTCGAGCCTTTATACAGCTTTATGTTGCGTGCCCGCGTGCCAGGCGGTATTTGTACACCTAAGCAATGGTTAGGCGTGGACAAAATTGCCTCGACCTTAACCAGCTCAAACAGCATTCGGTTGACTACCCGTCAAACCTTCCAATACCACGGTATTCCAAAGCGTAACTTGAAGACTATTATTCAAGACTTAGACCGCGAAGCGCTGGATTCGATTGCCGCCTGTGGTGATGTTAATCGTAACGTGATGTGTAACCCCAATCCGGTAGAATCTAAATTGCACGAGCAAGCGTATGCGGTGGCGAAAAAGCTCTCCGATCATCTGCTGCCACACACCCGCGCCTATGCCGAAATCTGGTTAGATGAAAAAAAACTGCTGACCACGGAAGATGAAACCGTTGAACCTGTATATGGCAAAACCTACTTGCCACGTAAGTTTAAAATGGCGGTTGCGGTTCCTCCTGATAATGATGTTGACGTTTACACCAACGATTTAGGCTTTATCGCTGTTGCCGAAAATGGCGAGCTGGTTGGCTTTAACCTGACTGCGGGTGGTGGCATGGGTTCGACCCATGGCGAAGTAGAAACCTTCCCACGTCTGGCTGACGACTTTGGTTTTATCAAAACTGAAGATGTGATGAAATTTGCCGAAGCTGTGATGACAGTGCAACGCGACTGGGGTAATCGCTCTAACCGTAAGCGTTCACGCCTTAAATACACTATCGTCGACCATGGCTATGAGAAATTTAAAGCCGAAGTCGAGCTGCGTGCAGGAGTAAAATTTGAGCCTAAGCGTGAGGTTGTTATCGGCGATCGCGGCGACCGTTATGGTTGGGTCGAAGGCGTTGACGGTAAGTGGCATTTAACCTTATTTATCGAAAGCGGTCGTATTAAAGATTTACCGGGCCAATCCCTGCAAACGGGGCTGCGTGAAATTGCTAAGATCCACAAGGGCGATTTCCGCATGACCTCGAATCAAAATATGATCATCGCAGGCGTCGCAGCGGAAGATAAAGCCACCATTGAAGGTTTAGCCCGTAAACACGGTCTGCTGGGTCAAGTGTTGACGCAAACCCGCGGTCACTCGATTGCCTGTGTGGCGTTGCCGACCTGTCCATTAGCGATGGCGGAAGCCGAGCGTTATTTCCCTGAGTTTATCGACCATATCGATGCGCTGCAGGCAAAACACGGTATCAGCGAGCAAGCGATTGTAGTGCGAATGACGGGTTGCCCTAACGGTTGTGCCCGCCCATTTGCCGCTGAAATTGGTCTTGTGGGTAAGGCGCCGGGTCGCTATAACTTGTACCTTGGTGCAAGCTTTGAAGGAACTCGTCTGAATAAGATGCACAGAGAAAATATCCAAGAGGCGGAAATTCTCGCCGAGTTGGATACCTTGTTTGGCCGCTACGCCGTCGAGCGTGATGCTGGCGAAACCTTTGGTAACTTCACCGTCCGTGTGGGCGTAGTGAAGGCGGTGATCGATGCCGCTAAGGATTTTCATGGCTGATCTTGAGCAAAAAAACACTGTTACAGTGCCGACTGTGATAAGCGTTGCCGAACTTAAGGCGCTATTGAATGCGCCTAAGGCAGAGCAGGCGCTAGTGCTTGAGCGCATCAATCAGTTCTTAGCCGGATTGAGCGCGCAGGAGCGAGTGCTCTGGGGGCTAGCTTATTTGCCCGGTAATCATGCGCTATCCTCAAGCTTTGGGATCCAAGCCGCAGTGATGCTGCATATGGTGAGTCAGGCAGAGGCAAATATTCCGGTGATCCTCACGGATACGGGTTATTTGTTCCCTGAGACCTATCAATTTATCGATGAGCTGACCGAGCGTTTATCGCTGAATTTAAAAGTGTATCAAGCGCCAATAACTTCGGCATGGCAGGAGGCGCGCTTTGGCAAGTTGTGGGAACAAGGGGTAGACGGGCTAGAGCAATATAACCGTTTAAATAAAGTTGAGCCTATGCAACGCGCCTTGGCCGAGCTTGAGGTCGGTACTTGGTTTGCAGGGCTGAGGCGCAGCCAAGCCAGCACCCGTGAGGCGCTGCCGATATTAGCTATCCATGGCACGCGCTTTAAGTTGCTGCCGATTATCGAATGGTCGAATAAAGATGTGCATCTCTATTTGACGCAATTTGGCCTGCCGTACCACCCACTTTGGGAGCAAGGCTATGTTTCTGTTGGTGATACCCATTCGAGTAAACCACTCGAATTAGGCATGACTGAGGAAGAAACCCGCTTTAATGGCCTAAAACGTGAGTGTGGCCTGCACTACGATATTTAGTCATCCTATTGATTTAAATATTAAACACCTCAATTTTGTTTGGGGTGTTTTTGTTTATGGCCTAAATATTTTGCGATTGCTCGATTTTAAAGCGCGTCAATGGCTGCGAAATCTCAGCTGTCATTCTGCTGTCATTAAAATAAGATAAAGTTGATTTTCATATGGTTACCTTATTCGTGACTGTTGCTTAAAAAATATTGTACATTTTTACTCACAGAGTTATGCACATTAAATCTATTTGAGCTATATTTCGAAGTTCCCGTAGATAGTCTTGAGGGATTTTACTGCGCAAATTCGATTTAATCGCTGTTTTGCGATGTTAAGTTGTTGAATATTGTTATTTATGGGCTTAGTTTGCTGTGTAACGATATAACGAGACTGAAGGCAGTAAATGTTCCAAAGGACCTCGCTCGCACCTGCGAGTATCAAGCAGTTTGATTGACTTGCTAGCCCTCGTTAATCAGTCATCTTCGCCTCGGTCAGCTGTCGTCAAAGCTGCCGAGGTCGAGTTAAGCCCGCTTTAATCATGTTTGCTCTATCCCTTATTTAATCTTTTGTTCCTATTGCCGTTTTTTCTCGGTTTATGGCTTAATTTATGACAAAATACTGGCCGCATACCTCGCTATAAATGGTTTAATAACTATCACAATGCATATGATTAATAAGAAAAATAATGAACTTATTCCAATGGATAGATATGAATGAGCGCACCTCTGTATGCGATGCGCGATCATGTCAACCGTCTCCCTACTGGCAAGGTCAATCCTCCTGTGCCTAAATCGGGAAAGCGAGGCCTTAAGCGATTGTTCGCTTGGATAGGCAAAATCATATTCGGCTTATGGCTAAGCTCGATTCTGATCGTGGTGTTATTTCGTTTTGTCGATCCTCCAATATGGACCTGGCGCATTGAGCGGGCGTTATTTCCACCCGCGCCCATAACCGAGGTGCGGCACCAGTGGCGTGGACTTGAGCAAATCTCCCCCGAGTTGCAATTAGCCGTGATTGCCGCCGAGGATCAAAAGTTTGCTAACCATAATGGCTTTGATCTTGCCGCAATAAGCTCTGCACTCGAATACAACCAAAAAGGCAATAAAGTGCGTGGCGCCAGTACGTTGAGCCAGCAGGCGGCAAAAAATCTATTTATGTGGTCGAGTCGTAGTTTTTTACGTAAGGGAATAGAGGCTTGGTTTACGCTGCTAATGGAGCTGATTTGGGATAAGTCCCGTATTCTTGAGGTGTATTTAAATATTGTCGAATTTGGCCCTGGAATTTACGGCGCCGAAGCGGCATCTAAACATTATTTTGCTAAGAGTGCGGCCAAACTTAACCGTTATGAGGCTTCTTTACTGGCGGCGGTATTACCTAATCCCTGGCGGTATAAGGTGTCACCGCCATCCCAATATGTTGAACGACGCTCGGCTTGGATCCGTAAGCAAATGCGCCAGCTCGGTAATATTACTCTTAATAAAGTCCATGGGGCGGAATAAGGCTCGGTTGAGTAAAGTGAGTTTATTCTTTGAATACCTTGCTTACTCGCCAGCGACTTAGGGGATTTTTATTACCGAGTTAAAATTAGAATGGGGATGTGTTTAGTAAATGTTAATCTTAATAGGCAATAATGGTTTGAAAGCCTATCCTGTTCGCTTCTGTGTCGGTTTAATGTTAAATTGTCGGGCAAATTTTACACCTTAGTTTTCTGATTTTGCATTATCTGCGTAAGGGATATGTAAGAGCGGATAAATATTCAAATGCCTAGGACTAATACTTCAGGTATTGTTTTCATAAAATTGAATTGTCATAAAATGGAGTTTTTTAGATGAAAAAGATGGTCATTGCTGCGGCGATAATTGCAGCGGGTGCGGGTGCGTATTGGTACACACAGCATGGAACAAGCTCGAGTGCCTCAGCAAATCCTTTACTCGATTATGTGCCTGCCGATACCCCCGTGTTTTCTGGTCAGTTGAAGCCATTTCCGTTAAAAGCGTATTTACAGTCGATTTCTGGTAATTACCAGCAATACCCAACGGATGCCCTCGCTGAATTGAGCGAGCTCGATAGTCCGATGGGCAAGTTCTTTGTGAGTATCTATCAGCAATATATGGAAGGTATTAAAGAACCTGCCGTATTACTAAAAACCTTCGGTTTAGCCGATGAAGTAAAATCATATTTCTATACTCTCGGTGCTTTGCCTGTTTTAAAAATCGAGATGAATCAAGTGGCCGCATTTTGGGCTGTGCTGGATAAAGCCGAAAAGGACAGTGGTGTAACCCATGAAATGCGTCAAGTTGGCGGTGTAGATTATCGCGCTTACGCGTTATCCGATGCAGAGTCTACTGAAAAAGCAGATCTTTTATTCGCCCATAAGGACGGTATTTTAACTGTGACTTTCAGCACTTCGGTGACTGAGCCTGAATTATTAGAAATGGCGCTCGGTTTGAAGAAGGCGCCGCAATCACTCGCCTCTTCCGGCATACTGCAAGAGATCATCAAGACCCATGGTTTTATGGAAGATAGCGTCAGCTTTATCAACCATGTTGAAATTGTTAAGGCCTTGACCTCCCCCGATAGCAATATGCTGTCGAAGCAACTGACTAAGTTCCTCGCCGATGAGAATGAGGGTGTCGATCCCTTAGCCGAGATCAGAACGCCTGAATGCCGTAGTGAGTTGACTGCCATTGCTGCAAACTGGCCGCGTACAGTTGCCGGATTAACCGCCTTCTCTGCGACGGAAAAAGAGAGCCATATGGCGGCCTCTTTTGTGGTTGAAACTAAAAATCAGCCAATCCTCACGGCATTGCAAAAAATGCGTGGGTTCATTCCGGCTCACTTAGCCAATATCGATAGCACTATCTTCTCTATGGGATTAGGCCTCGATGTTAACGAAGTCGCGCCTTCACTCACGGCGATTTGGGACGATCTGCAAAAGCCGCAGTTAACCTGTGCGCCACTGGCTGAATTGCAAGCCGAATTGAGTCAGCAGAGTCCTGCCATGCTTGGCATGTTTACGGGCATGGCAAATGGCGTGAAGGGCATGAGTGTCTCATTACTCGATTATAAGATGAGTTCACAGGATCAAGAGCCAAAGCTTGAAAGCTTAGATGCCTTAGTGAGCCTGAGTGCCGATAATCCATCGATGCTATTTAATATGGTGAAACCCTTCGCGCCTATGCTTGCCGAAGTGCAATTGGCCGAAAATGGTGACGCAACGGATTTATCACCAATATTAATGTTGCCACCAGAGTTAGGTATCAAACCAATGTTGGCGATTAAAGGCCAACACTTAGTGGTTTACAGTGGTGATAAAGGTTTAGCCTTGGCCAATAAGTTAGCGGATGAAAAAATCGCAGCAAATGGCCTCTATAGCATGTCGGCGGATTACGGCAAAATGTTTACCCCAGTGCTGACACTGCTAGAAATGAGTGGCGAACCTATCCCCGAGGAATTGCAAATGTTGAAGGATTACAACATGCGCGTTCAAATGAGTTTCGACGTTAATAAGCAAGGATTAGTCTTCGGCTCAGTGATGAACTCTAAGGCTGGCGATAACAAGTAAGCCCTTGTCTGTGATAAAAAAGCCCGCAAATTGCGGGCTTTTTTATAGCGAATGGTTTTGGGCAAGTCTAGGCTGTGATCTAAAGGAACTGACCGACTTAGGGGGCGCTGATTTAACTAAACTCACTAGGCCCTGCCATTCAATATCACTATTTTGAGGTAACAAAATATCGGGTTCTGTGCCATTTCCCGATAGCAGTTGTCCCTTGGCATCATAGGTAAGTGAGCTGCTAAAACCTACCTCTAAGCCACTATTGGGTAAAGTAAAATGGTATTGTCTTGCAAAATCCCCCGAGGTTTTCTCCCCGATCAAATTTACCCTAGACCAGGCTTTAGTCCGGTAAGCTATCCATTCACATTCCTGCCGGCACCGCGGGCTTACCAGTAGTGCAAGGCGATTACTCCCCTCGGGGGTAACATCGGGTTTAGTTCGGACATACCAAGGGCTAAATTTGTTCTCATCGATATCAGGTAAGTGCCGAGTCAGCATTTTCAGCTTTGGTAAGCTAAAATCGAGCGCCGCTAAAGGTTTAAAGTTGAGGGGCTGCAGGTAATCGTTCCTAAATTCTGGGGAGCGGCGGTAATGGGCAAATCCCATTATTTGGCGAAGCGGTCGACTATCTGAAGAAGCATCCTGATAGCGGGATAGCATACTGAGCAATTTAGGGCTAAAGCCATGGGCTTCCCGCAGATCGACCACCAGTAACGGCTGTTTCATGCCTTCAATCAGGGCTTGTTGTTGTGTCTTGTCCTGCTCGAAGGCATAGAGATCGTCGATCCTTAGTCTCACTGTGGTGTTGTTGATGGTTTCTAATGGGTAAGCCGTTTTTGGCAATATTGCCGATTTTAATTCGGAAAGTTGAGTTAAAAATTCGCTAGCTGTAGGTTCCGAGGCCTCTGTATTAGCCGTCATCGCTGCGTGATTGCGTGGTGATTTTTGAGCTAAGGCTATCGTCACCTGCTGGGTTTGCAACTCGTCATTAATTAAGGTGATCAGCACATAAGATTTGAGACTGAGCCCTAAATCTTCCCGTAACAAATTGAGCTTTTTAAGCCAAGGCAATTGCATCTCTTGGCTCTCTTTTGCGGGTTCTGGCAGGTAGGCTTGGCTCGCCGTGACCCATTTACTTAAAGGCAGGCCATCGATATGGGTAATAAAGGGGAAATCAGGATTAATAGGGCTATTTTTAGCATCTAATGCGAGCCATTGCTCGTTTATCGGCCTAAGAGTTAGGGGCAGATCACCACCATTATCGTCAAAGTGACTGACTTGGGAGCCAGGATCTTTCATGGTATTGAGTAGCTTAGTTATTTCTGCGGCGAATCTGCCATTGGGCGTGAGATCTTGGTATTGCTCGGCAATGAGCGTTGCCATATGGGTGAGTTGTTCGGTGTTTTTAGGTGGATTTAAGGCATAAAACGCCGAGTGTTGCTCAATTTGGTCGAGTAATGCAAAGAGATCTTGTCGTATATCCTGTGCACTTAATTCAGGGCTAAGTGTTTCGTCAGGCAGAGCAAAAAACGCGAGCTTAATTAAGCTCGCGAGGATAATGGCAGTGAGTAATGTGACTATGCTGCGGTAGCTAAAACTCATATTCATCTATAGTGCTGGTCGAGTAGGCATAGAATTATGGCTGATTTTTGTCCGCTGTCACCTTAAAGAATATCATTGAGTGAGACTCCGATCCCTATGCGTTGGTTATGGTAGTTGTAGTCGATCAGGCTCTCACCATATCCATTAAAGTATTGAGTATAAAAGCGTAGATTACCTGCAATCGGATAACTCCAGGTTAATTCTGCCGAACCTCTGTCGATATCCTTTAGATTATTTTTTAGGGTGAGCGTGAATCTATGTTCATCTATACCATAGACACCGACAAATTCAGCCCTGCCTATGTACTCTTCAATATCAGGATTGTCGTCACCTTGGGCTTGATTGGGGTCGGTTTTTTCATCTTCTGGAATTCGCCACCATATCTTAGTGGAGAAGGCGAGGGGGCCCGCATCGAAAATCATAGTGCCATAGAGTCGATTCCAACTGCGGGAAAGGCTACCCGACTTACCATTAGATTGATGAACGGCACCAAAGCCCCAGAAAGAGTTAGTGACACTGCCGATTTTCCAATCGTTATTAAACAGCATAAAGACTTCGGGTTCGTGGTTAGTTTCACGGAAGGGGGACGAGATATCTTTGTTATACACTTGCCAATAGGATTGGTTGGTATAGGCAAAAAACAGATGACCATTGTCGCCAAATACATTGTACCAAATAGGAAACTTAAAGCTTATCTGGAACTTAGCTTCAACATTATCCAAAGTGTAATCATTTTCGGCCGCATCTTCGGTAAAGGGCTCCATATTAGGATCGGGACTGTAGGTGACAGGCAAGATGTAATTGACTTTATGCGGTGTGATCACAAAGGGACGTTCTGAGGTAGCAAGCTCGTCCTGTACACGCCCTTCAACTAGAGATTCTTCCGCCAGTGGCCCAGTACAAATTAACAGCCCAATTAATGCGATACCTTTATGAAATAGGGACATCGGCCCTCCTTGATGTGTTTGTCAGTCTTATGCTTTCTACAATCAATCTCCCAGCTTAACACTAGTTATTGTATTCACTGTTACTTATACCCAAGCTATGGTTGGACTTGACTCGGTTAAATGTAGATTTAGCTCAAACATTCAGGGAGATGAGTAGAATTTTTGGCAATAACATAGTGCCAGAACAGCAGTTCTTGTATGTCCTGATTGAGCAAAGATATTAGCATTTAGATTTAAAAGTTTAATAAATTTAATTGGTTATTATATTTTTGTCTTGGATTTATTGCATCTATTCGGCACTTTTTTATGTTGGTTTCTGTCACTAAATACTGTGTTATAACTAAAAGATATAAAAACTAATAATTATCTATTTATTATGGAATATAAGAGGCGCTATATTTCTACCGGACTAACGTGATCTTGGGGAATGTGATGGAAGTTTTATCTTTACCGGGCCAAAAGGCCAAAGGCAAAGTGTGGCTGGTTGGCGCAGGCCCCGGAGATGTTGAGCTGTTAACACTAAAGGCATGGCGGATTCTTAAAGCCGCCGATGTGGTGTTATACGATGCCTTAGTCAGCCAAGATATTCTCGAACTTATTCCCAAAGAAGCCGAGAAGATTGCCGTTGGTAAGCGTGCTGGCAAACACAGTGCCGCCCAAGATGAGATTAATCAGCTACTTGTCACTAAAGCCTATACCCGTAAGAATGTGGTTCGCCTTAAAGGGGGTGATCCTTTTATCTTCGGTCGCGGCGGCGAAGAGCTGCAAACCTTAGTCGAAGCGGGTGTTGAGTTTGAAGTCGTCCCCGGCATTACCGCCGCCAGTGGCACTTCGGCCTATGCGGGTATCCCGTTGACCCACAGAGATCACGCCCAAGGTGTCACTTTTATCACCGGCCATTGCCAGTTAGAAAACCGCCCTATGGATTGGCAGGGTTATGCTAATCCTAACAATACCTTAGTCGTGTATATGGGCATACTTAACGCGGGCATTATTCGCCAAGGTCTAGTCGATGCGGGCCGAAACCCTGAAACACCTGTGGCGATAGTCTCAAAGGCAACCACTAAAGAACAACGTCGTTTTATCGGCCGCTTAGGTGAGCTTGAACAGCTTGCCGCCGATCCCGAATTACAAATGCCAGCCCTGATGATCATAGGGGAAGTCGTTGCACTTTCAGCGACGCTTAATTGGTTCAATCCAGAAGCCATAGACAATGCTCTGTGCCAGCATGAGCTGACTCAGATAACAAAAGTATCGACAAATTAACAAAATAAGTGACAAATTAAGCAATCATGCTGTGTCAATGCAGCAAATTTTAGGTAAACGGAGAATAGTATGGCCGGGCGTGAATTAAGCCACTTACAACAACTGGAAGCCGAGAGTATCCAGATCATTCGTGAAGTTGCAGCCGAATTCGACAATCCTGTGATGTTGTATTCCATCGGGAAAGATTCTTCCGTTATGTTGCACTTAGCGCGTAAAGCCTTTTATCCGGGCAAGATCCCATTTCCGCTGCTGCATGTTGACACGGGCTGGAAATTCAAAGAGATGATCGCGTTTCGTGATGCCCAGGCCAAGAAATTTGGCTTCGAGTTACTGACCCACATCAACCCTGAAGGTTTGGCCCAGGGGATTAATCCCTTCGACCATGGCAGTGCGAAACACACTGACATCATGAAAACCCAAGGTTTAAAGCAAGCACTGAACCAATACGGTTTTGATGCGGCCTTCGGTGGGGCTCGCCGCGACGAAGAAAAATCCCGCGCCAAAGAGCGAGTGTATTCCTTCCGCGACCGTCACCACAGATGGGATCCTAAAAATCAACGTCCAGAACTGTGGCGCACCTATAACGGCGCGGTAAATAAGGGCGAAAGCATTCGCGTATTCCCGTTATCTAACTGGACTGAGTTAGATATTTGGCAATATATCTATCAAGAAAACATTGAGTTAGTGCCTTTGTACTTTGCCGCTAAACGCCCCGTGGTTGAGCGCGGTGGTCAGTTGATCTTAGCCGATGACGAGCGGATGCAATTAGCCGAAGGCGAGCAGATTAAAGAAGAAGTGGTACGTTTTAGGACCTTAGGTTGTTACCCACTCACGGCGGCCATGCATTCTGAGGCCGATAGCCTAGAGAAGATTATTGAAGAAATGCTGTTAACCCGTTCAAGCGAACGCCAAGGCCGATTGATCGACTCAGATCAAAGTGCCTCCATGGAGCAGAAGAAGCGTCAAGGCTACTTCTAAACTCGGCAAGGTTAACCCTATTTCGCGAAGGTGGCGCAAGCAAAGCGCGACCTTTAGCCAAGCAGATCAAGAGTGAGATAACGATGGATAAAGCAGTCAACAAAACCAATCGTATGGCGGCGGAAATTAGCCTCCACGGGGTGAAAGAATATTTAGCCCAGCAGCAACATAAAGGTTTGCTGCGCTTTTTAACCTGTGGCAGTGTCGATGATGGCAAAAGTACCTTAATTGGCCGCCTGTTACACGACAGCGCGCAGATCTATGAAGATCAATTAGCGAGCCTAAAGAGCGACAGCGCTAAGATGGGCACCACAGGTGAGGCGATTGATTTGGCCTTGCTGGTCGATGGTCTGCAAGCCGAACGCGAGCAGGGTATCACTATCGATGTGGCCTACCGTTATTTTTCAAGTGATAAGCGCAAGTTCATCATCGCCGATACCCCTGGCCATGAGCAGTACACCCGCAATATGGCCACGGGCGCTTCGACCTGTGATCTCGCGGTGATCTTAGTCGATGCCCGCTATGGCGTGCAGACTCAGACCAAGCGCCATGCGTTTATTGCCTCATTACTGGGTATTCGTCACTTCGTGGTTGCCGTCAACAAGATGGATTTGCTGGGGTTTGACGAGCAAGTATTCAACCGTATTCGCGCCGATTTTACGGATTTCGTTAAAGATTTCGGTAACCTCGATATCCACTTTGTACCCTTATCGGCACTGAATGGTGACAACGTGGTCGAGCGCAGCACCCAAAGCCCTTGGTATCAAGGCGGTACTCTGCTTGAGCTGTTAGAAACTATTGATACCCAACGCGAACTCAGTGCATTGCCCGTGCGTTTCCCGGTGCAATATGTGTCACGTCCTAATTTAGATTTCCGCGGTTTTGCGGGCACTTTAGCCTCTGGCATCATCAAGGTTGGCGATGAGTTAGTCGCTTTACCATCGGGCAAACGCAGTAAGGTTGACCGTATTGTCACCTTCGATGGCGATCTTAAGGAAGCCGTTGCGGGCCAAGCTGTGACTATTACGCTCGAGGATGAAATTGATATTTCCCGTGGCGATTTATTGGCCAAGCCAGATTCTGCCCCCGCAGTGGCAAATCAGATCACTGCGGATATCGTCTGGATGGACGAAAAGCCATTACAACTCGGCCAGTTATACGACATCAAAGTCGCGGGTAAGAAGACACAAGCCTCAGTGACTGCTATCGATTATGTGGTTGACGTTAACACCTTAGCACGCAGCCAGGTGGATACACTGGGATTAAACGCCATTGCCCGCGTGACCTTAGAGCTGACCGAAGACATAGTGTTCGATGCCTATTCGTTAGTGCGTGATACGGGCGGAATGATCTTAATCGACCGCTTGAGTAATGCGACTGTTGCCGCAGTGATGGTGGTATCGGGTCAACATGTGAGCAAGCAAGTGTCTTCACAATTCAGTGCCTTTGAGGTTGAGTTTAATGCTTTAGTGCGTAAACATTTCCCCCATTGGCAAGCCATTGATATTACAAAGCTTGGAGCTTAATTAGTGACTGACTTGTGGCTATTAGCGCTTATTTTATTTGGCTTGGTGACTGGCTTAATTAGCGGCCGTATTAATCCCGCAGCATTGTTTTTATTTGCTTTTTTACTCTGCTATCTGTTGGGTATGGTGGCGCTCGATACCGCATTAACAAGCTTTACAAATATTGGCTTAGTCACATTAGTATTATTGGTATTGGCGGCAACGGCGTTAGAAAAAACGTCTCTGCTGGGAAAGTTGAGTCAAGTCATAGGCAATAGTTCTTTGCCTATGACACTGACAAAGCTTGGGTTTTCGACGGCTTTGCTGTCGTCCTTTACCAATAACACTGCGGTCGTAGCATCATTGATTGGCGTTGTGCGTCGCAATCAGGCCCACGCGCCCGCTAAGTTATTGTTACCACTAAATTATGCGACGATTTTAGGTGGCACACTGACGCTGATCGGTACCTCGACCAACTTGATTGTGAACTCCTTTGTGGAAAACGCAGGCTTACCCGCCTTAGGTTTTTTCGAGTTTACACCAGTCGCTGTGGTGATAGTGATCGCAGGTATGCTGCTGCTTATCCTACTGGCCAATACCTTGCCCGATAGACGGGAAGAGTCGGGGGATGAAACCTTGCCCTATCTACTCGAAGCCCATGTGGCCAAAGGTTCGTCCTTAGTCGGTCGCAGTGTGGTCGATAACAAGCTCAGGGCATTGAAGAAGTTATATCTAGTTGAATTAGAACGCAGCGGCATTTGTATTTGCCCTGTGCCGCCCCAGTTAGTGCTGCAAGCGGACGATGTACTGCGCTTCAGCGGCGCGGTCGAGTCGGTGGAATTATTACATCAATTCGACGGTTTAGATTGGTTTGGTAAGCATCAGGCCAAGGGGCAAAATCTGGTTGAAGCCGTGCTTGCGCCATCATCCAGTTTAGTCGGCAGTTCGTTGAAAGAGTCGCGTTTTCGTGAGCAGTTCGATGCGGCCGTGATGGCGATTCGCCGTGGGCATCACCCACTAAAGGGCGGGCTTGGTGACATTATTCTGCAACCCGGTGATGTGTTACTACTGACGCCTGGGGATGGTTTTCGTACCAGCACTAAGCTCAGTTCAGAGTTTGCCGCTATCAGTGGCCTAGATTTAAATGTGCGCTTAGATAGCCGTCGTAGCCAATTTGTATTGCTAGGTTTTGTGGCCACGATCGTCTTGAGTGTCACTGGCGTATTACCATTGGCTAAAGGGTTAGTGCTCTTGCTGCTCAGTTATTTTGCCATTGGCGCTGTCACGCTTGCTGAGCTTAAACGCCGTTTCCCATTGGAATTAGTGGTGATAGTGGGGAGCGCCTTAGGCCTCGCCAACTTGATGATGAGCACTGGCCTTGCTGACAGTTTAGCCCAAGGGTTGCTCTCGGTTATCAATGGTTATGGAGCGTTTGGCGCCTTTGTCGGTGTGTATTTGATGACCTTGTTGTTGACTGAACTGGTCACCAACAACGCGGCGGCGGCGCTGGCTTTCCCGATCGCCTATGCGATTGCGCTTAATTACGGTGTCGATGCCAGACCCTTTATTATGGCCGTGGTCTTTGGTGCCAGCGCGAGTTTTATTTCGCCCTACGGCTATCAAACTAATTTGATGGTATTTAATGCGGGTAATTACCATTTCAGTGATTTCGTGCGTTTAGGGTTACCACTCTCAGTGCTGTATTCCCTGATAGTGATTTTTATGGTGCCTATTATCTTTCCGTTTTAGCCCTAGAGTGAATTGAGTGCCCTTGGACCTTTATATTGAAGTCGCCAAGGATGCCGAAGGAAGTGAGGATTATTTATGACCAATATCGTGTGGCATCAACATCTTGTCGATCAAGCTGCAAGGGCCGAACAAAAGGGGCAAAATCCAGTATTACTCTGGTTTACGGGACTTTCTGGCGCGGGCAAGTCGACCCTTGCGGGGGCATTAGAGCGGGCGTTATTTGAGGCGGGATTCCACACTTATTTGCTCGATGGCGATAATGTGCGCCATGGTCTGTGTAAAGACTTAGGGTTTACCGTAGAAGATCGAGACGAGAATCTACGCCGTGTGGGTGAAGTCGCCAAGTTAATGGTGGATGCGGGGCTAGTGGTGTTATCGGCCTTTATTTCCCCGACCCGTGAAGAGCGCGATAGCATTCGTGCCCGTTTCCCGGCAGGGCAGTTTATTGAGGTGCATGTGTCTACGCCATTAAGTGTGTGTGAGCAGCGGGATCCTAAGGGGTTGTACGTTAAAGCGCGCAGTGGTGAGATCAGCAATTTCACCGGGATTTCATCGCCCTATGAGGCGCCATTAGCGGCGGAGTTAACCATAGATACCAGTAAAGGCGATCTAGCGAGCCAAGTTAGAGCGCTTATCGATTACTTAACCGCGATCAGCGTGATTAATGCCGATAAGGTAAAAGCATCTTAAAAATGTAATTTAAAATCAATTAAATAGGCGCCAAGTGGCGCCTATTTTTATGGCAGAGATGGGGCGCAAAGAGTGCACCATTATTCGATTTTAAAATCCTTGGCAAATAAGATCTGCAGTGCCTTTAGGTATTCTTGATCTGCCTTAGGCTGCACCAGCTGGGCGAGTTCATCACCAATCGGCGTTAAGCGATAATAGCTAAACAGTAAGTTACCGTTCTTGGGGGTTAACTTCATCTGTATCCCTGGCATAGTGAATTGGATTGGGGTTTTGCTGGTTAGTAGACCTGTTTCAAATTCGCTACTGTGCAGTATACCCGCATCGACTAAGGTCAAGATGCTGGAATAGGGCAGGCCAAACTGGGATAAGCCTAAATTGACCGAGGTCGTTTTTCTAAAGTATTGCCCAATCCCGCCGGATAGCCGATAACCGCTGATGAGTTTTAGCCGCTGTTCGTTATTCACCTTAGCCGCCATGCCTAGGGCTTTTTCCAGTATTTGGGCTTCCCTGTGGGTTAATTGCTTAAGGAGCGCAAGGGTTCGCAGGCTGAAATTCCCCGGATTAACAATTTCGCTCGATAAAATACGTGCCCACAGATCCTGCATCTTGCGGTTATGGATTTGCTCCGCCATCAGAAAGAACTGGTGGCTCCAGTCGGGATCAAGGTCGACACCCGTTACATCCGATGGGGTGTAGCTCAAAGCCAGGGCAAAGATAGTTTCCACATTGGCCTGATATTGGCTCGACAGCTTACGTGCCCTATGTTGCGCTCGTTCTGCAATGGAAGCGTTTGCTGGGCGATAATCTTGCTCACTGGCTAAACCCAATTGGCGGCCGAGAAGCAGGGCTTTTTTACGGGCTGAGACCTCGGATGTCGATTCGCCTTCTTCTGCCAACATTAAAATATCTGAATCCTTCATCGGGTGAATAATCCTTGAACCTGCATTATGGTGGAGGGCATGGCGTTCTCATACCTTAGGTTACGCCTTTAGCTTATTCCCTATCCAATGATTATGCCGCTTTATTTGACAATATTGGCGATGGTTTTCGCATTTTTGCCTGACCAAGACCATAAGGTTTCATTACCGGGTTCAGGATGGCGCGGAACATTGAGCGCTAAAATAAAGGAACATACGGCAAAACCCGCACCTATATAAAAGACGAGGGCAGGGTCCGTTAACCATAATAAGCCTAGGAGTACGGGAATGATGACAGCGGCGATATGGTTAATGGTAAAGCTGACTGACATAGTGGCTGCAATATCTTTGCTATCGGCGATTTTTTGGAAGTAAGTCTTCATGGCAATCGCCATGGCAAACAACAAATGATCGATAACATAAAGCGCTGCAGCCATATGGGCTTGCTCGACTAACGCGTAACTGACGAAGACGAAAAAGAGCCCTACATACTCCACAGCAAGTGCATTACGTTCGCCAATGCGGCCAATAATACGACCGATAGCGGGGGCAAAGAGTAAATTCACTACATAGTTTATTAAAAATAAAGCCGTGATCTCACTGACGCTATAGCCGAATTTTTCGACCATCATAAAGCCCGCGAAGACCATAAAAATCTGCCTCCTAGCCCCGGAAAAGAAAGTTAGCAGGTAATACAGCCAGTAGCGTTTACGCAGAATAATCTTTTTATGTTGAACCTCTTTGGTTTCAAACTCTGGATAGTAGAGGCCCATACTCAGCACCATAATGAGACCTAAGATCCCAATAATCAGATACATATGCCAGTAGTCTAACTTAAGCCAGGTCATCACCAGCCAGATACTCGCGTAGCCCACAAGGGCCGCCGCAGAGCGCCAAGCCAGTGCTTTACCCATAAATCCAGCGGCATCTTTTTTATCGACCCATTGGAGCGTAAGGGATTGATTTATGGTTTCAAAATAGTGAAATCCAACCGACATCAATACCGTGGTGATGTATAGCCCCATCACCTGCGGGAAAAAGCCAGTTATGGCCACACCAATACACAATAGCGCCAGTGACAGCAGGGCAAAGGCTTGCTCGCGGATCAGTAGTAGTACAAAGATGGCGGTAAAGGCGAGAAAGCCGGGGATTTCCCTTAGACTTTGTAACATGCCGATTTCAGCACCGGTAAATTGGGCTTTTTCAATCACAAAATTATTGAGTAGGGCTTGCCACACAGCAAACACTAATGACATGACGAAGGTCATCCACAGCAATAATATTTTGGGATCTTTAGTTGGAGAGTTTTGCATGGATATAGGGTACTCAGGCGATAAGTGTTCAAATGCTAATGCTTTTTTCATTCATTAGCCATAACAGGCCATACTGATATATGCCGAATATGTAACAGTTTGAGTCCCAGCATTTTTGATATCTATTTTTGTGAGCAAGCTATAACTCCAGCATATCCCTTGACTAGTTGGGGCTAAGCTCGTGATCTATTTCATGTAAATGACTGAGTAAATCACCTAGTATGCAATAGCGTAATAGGTAGTTTGCCTGTTGCGAGATAAATCTAAGCCGCCTCTTCCTATTATCTTTCGGGCCGCTTTTTCTTATTTTATTGAGATAAATCGAGACTAAAGTGAAAAAAATTCTGATCATTTTCTCTAGTGTCCACGGCCAGACCCGTAAAATCACTAATCAGCTGGCGCAGCAGCTTAAAGACTTAGGCAATTCGGTTGTTATTGCCGATATTAAAGCGGTGCCAGCCATGGAGTCCTTCGATAAAATTATCATAGGTGCCAGTATTCGCCATGGTAAGCATAGTTCTGTTTTATATGAATTTATTCAGAAGCATCAGTCTCTGTTAACCCAAAAAATGGGCGGCTTTTTCTCCGTGAGTTTAGTTGCCCGTAAACCGGAGAAAAATACGCCGGAAACAAACCCTTATATGCAGGCCTTTTTAAGTAAAACTACTTGGCGACCTAAGTTGTTACAGGTCTTTGGGGGGAACTTAAACTACCAAGGTTATAACGCTCTAGATAGAAATATTATCCGTTTTATTATGTGGTTAACTAAAGGTCCAACGGACCCTGTGACCAATGTTGAATATACGGATTGGCAGAAAGTGGCCGAGTTTGCCGAGCAAATTCACCAAGCAGAGTAAGGAGATCTAATGCCGAGTCTGGTCGCTAAGCTCAAGCAAGTGTTGGCTATTTTTATTGCACATCTGCATGTGTGGATTGTGATTTGCTGTACTTTCTTAGTGTGCACTAGCCCATGGATTTTTATTGGCAGAAGCCTCAGAAGCCACGCCAGTATTTGGGATTATCTCCATGTTTACCTAGGGCTTTTTTGCGCCTTACTCGGTGGGTTATTTCTGGTTCGCAATACTTTGCAGGGTAAGTGGCACTTGTATTTTGGCTGGCTAGTGGGTGACTGGGCACAGCTTAAGCAAGATATGGTTGGGATAACACGCGGTAAGCTCCCCGTGGCGGGGGGCAAAGGGTTATTTAGCACAGTGGAGGGCATTGGAATGCTATTACTCGTTGCAACTGGGCTGACGGGTGTTGCATGGTTTGCCTACCAAGATACCGCAGCGGCAATGGAGTGGCGCGCTTATCATCAGGTTTTTGCCCAAGCCTTTATCGCCTTTTTGATTATTCATCTCGTGTTGGCAGCAACTCATATCATTGAATTTATTCGTCAATAGATCCTAAGATTATTTATTTTTAGCATTTTGCCGGTCACACCGATATAGCGTCTCGCGAACTGTGGGACATTATGATTCGGAACCTTTATGTCGGTTTGTGGCCTAGCATTTATGCCTTGCCTGTCGCTGAGCGTGGTTAAACGTTCAGCCCATGTTCATCGACAAGATATACATTCACTCTTAGACTTAATTCTATCTACGTCTTTAAGTTTAACTCTCTCTGCCTCTTCAGGATTTTCGACTAAAGATCTGTGTCTTTTGGCCGGCAGAAATGAGTTTAACCCTATAGAAGCGTTGAGAATTATTTTGAAATCCTAAATGGAGGTATCCTATGAACATTCAAAAAAGTGCTCTTGCTGTTGTTTTAACTGGTTTATTGTTTGGTTGTGGCGGCTCAGATTCAGATGATCCCGCCCCACAGACGGGGACCTTTAGTCTAGGTGTCTCCGACAATCCCGCCGATGCTAAATCAGTCACTATTGCATTTAAACAAGTGGTTTTAAAAAATGAGGCTGGCAGCCATTCATTTAATGTTATGCCCAATGGTGAACTCAAATTTGTTGATTTGTTGGAATTTCAAGGTAGTGCAGTAGAAACCTTAGTCAGTGGCCAATCCATCCCCGTTGGCGAATACCAAATGTGTCTCTATATGAAAAACAGCACAGTGGCGAATGCGGAGAGTTCATTTGTGCAGACTATGGACGATGCCACACATGGGTTAGTTACCAACAGTAATGGCTCCTGTGGTGGTGTTGGCGCGGAAGATAGCGATACGGGAAGACTGTTTTTTAATCAAAAATTCACTATCGCGGCGGGTGTGAATAACTTTGTCGCCGAATTTGATTTAAATAAAGGGTTACAGGGACCACATGGGAATAAGGACTATTGGACCCTGAAGCCAACCTCAGTTCAGTTGTTTAATCAATCCGAAGTCGGAGCGATTAAGGGAACTGTGGGTGCTACCGTAATGGAAGGATGTGAAGTGGCTGCTGGTGGTTCAGAATTTGCCCCTACGGTTTACTTATATCCGGCTAATACTGGGTTAGAGCAGATGAAGGATTTTCGTGCCGAGGCCGATACTGCCACTGAAATTGCTCCCATTGCCGCCGCAAGGGTTAATGATATTACGGATACTAACGGACAAGTAATTGGGCATGGCTACGAGTTTGGTTTCGTTGTTACTGGGGATTACAGCCTAGGCTACACTTGTTTGGCGCAAAATGATGATCCCGATGTGAGTAATAATGCGGACGATGTGGACGCACCGTTTTTCATTCATGCCGATGAGCAGGGCATTACCGTTACTGCAAAAGCGGTCACTGAGCGTAATTTCCCCTAGGCAAGCTAGCTTTGTGGGTTTATTCCAGCGAGGATGAGCTTAATCATAAAAAAACCAGCAGCGATGCTGGTTTTTTTATGGCATCAATATTTAAAGACGCTGTTGACGACCTAGGCCTATCACTGCAGCAAAGACGAGGAATAACCAGCCTAAACTGCCACCAGAGCTTGCTGGCGCTTTGGCATCTTTTTCGATAGCAAGATAATTCACTAAGCCGATTAACTCATCTAAGGTTTTGATGTTACTTAAGTTAACCGCGTATTTATCATTCACAATAAAAGTGGGAACGCTCTCAACTCGGAACTGTTCCTGCTGTGCGCGCCACAGGGCAAGTTTTTCATCTGTGTCTTTGCTATCGGCCAGTTCATCATACTTGGCTGCATCTATGCCGAATTGGGCGAAGACTTTTTTAATATCATCGCGGCTGTTGATTTGCGGCTCATGTTGGTGACCAGGTGCGCTGTGATCATGGCCATTTGCGCCTGCTTCACCTTGGATAGCGGTGAACATGGCATGGGTAATCGCCTCTTTATTCTCAACGTTTTGAATAACCGCGAGCGAGCGCATCACCTCAGTGCCGATTGCACTATTCATAAAATCGACATGCTTGCTATCAAAGCTAATCTGCTTATTTAAATTAGCTTTAATATCAGGTAGATAATTTGTTTCCATATTGAAGCAGTTATGGCAGTAAAAGGAGTAAAACTCAGTGAGTTTGGGCTCGCTGCTCGGGGCCTTATCGGACACTTGGGTGTAATGGGTGCCTTCGACAAAGTTGGCGGCAAACGCGCTTAACGGTGTGACAATTAAGGCTACAGCCAAGGCTAATGGTTTGATCATATGTTCCTCAAAGTCGGTTAGATTGAATTTAGATCATCTGTTAACGGCTCGGCAAAGTAGGCGCTAGACAAACAGGGAATGTTTCTTCTTGAAGTGACGCTTGCCAAGATGCCAGTGTTCACAAAGGGTTCCAGAGTAAATTGAAAGGCTTAATTATCGCTGAATTGCCGAGGAGATATTGGACTAAATCTGTGATCCCAAGAGCTATTTCCCCTGAGATTTACAGTACTGCAAAGGGGATCACATTTCTTTCTGGATGATTTAGCTGCAATAGTGAGCGGCAATGCGCCTTAAGCAATGTCCCTTAGGGATTGCCAAGCCTCACAGACTTCGCGGAACCGCGTGGCATCACCGTCTGGCCGATCCGGATGCCATTTTAAGGCTAAACGGCGCCATTGTTTGCGAATATCCCGCGCGCTTGCACTCTCATCTAACTCAAAGACTCTGAGGGCATGGCCCTTGTTCATCAAGTTTACATTGAGGCCAATATAACTCTTATAACTGCTCCAGAAGGCTTCCAATAACTCTCGAATGACATTTTCACTGGCATCGTAATTATTCCAGTCAAGGTAGTAATCCCTCAGGGCTGAATCTTGCATAATCAACAGGTTAACATTAGATGGGACTAAGCGAAATATTTGGATTTCCATGGCTTTAACTTGCAGCCATTGCTTAGGTAGCAGTATGTCTTGTAATTCGAACAGGGCATTCATCAACAGGAAATTGCGCTTAAAAAGATCGTTACCCGGATTGTCATCTAGGGGATGAATAAGCCCTTTGCTTTGTAATTCTGTCGCAAGATGATGGATTTTCCAACTGTGGTTTGAAGCTTGTAAAACCGTAAGCAACGGCCAAATCAGTGGGTTATCACCCTTAGTGTTTGCAACTCGAATCGATTGAGGTTCTTCAGTGAGAGAGGGTTTGGCAAATAACATACTGACTGTCCCATCCTATTGGTTTGCAAAGCTTAAGTGGTGAAAAGAGGCTTTATCTTATCGAACAAATGGTTATGGCTAGCCGTGGTTTTTAAAGCCTTACATTCGCCCATAAAACCGCAGTAAAAAGAGACTATGCCATAGAGCAAAAGTGTAGGCAAAGATGGATTTTAGGGCAATGGTTCCGCGAGTCACTCCATCTTTTTGTTGGTTTTAGGGATGATTAAGAGCCTGCTAAGCGGTATTTTCATGCAAAAAATTTAAACACTGTTAAATCAAGGGCATTCTATTTGTACTGTAGGCCGATTTGTAGGTCGATTTAGATTTCGGTGAAGATCACTTCCTGTGCTAAACGAGACTTAGGCAGTAGGGCGTTGAAATCTTCTTCCGAGCGATAGCCGAGGGCGACGACAACGGAAGCACATAGGCCCTTTTCCCGTAGACCTAAAACTTGATTCAGTTTAGTGGCATCGAAGCCTTCAATCGGGCAGGCATCGATATCTAACACGCTCGCGCCTAGCATTAAGGTGCCGAGTGCTAAGTAGACCTGCTTTTCCATCCAATGTTGCACATCTTTCAGCTCATATTTGTGCATATTGGCAAAGAAGGAGCGGCCATTATGTTGGCCTTGCTTGGCTTCTTCGTTGGCAAAACGGCCATCCTTTGCTTCTTGCTCTAGCACTTGCAGTAAGTGTGTTTCATCCAATTGGGTGCGAGTACAGAGGACGACTACATGGGAAGCATTGAGGATTTTTTGGGTATTAAATGCGAAGTTCTCGGTCGCCTGTGCCACTAACGCTTTGCCTTCGGCGGTACTGGCCAGCACAAAGTGCCAAGGCTGCGAGTTAGTCGATGATGGGCTGAACTGCAATAAGGTTTTGATTTCTTCTATTTTATCCGCAGGGATTGTCTTAGTAGGATCAAACGCCTTAGTGGTGTAACGCTTTTTCGCGAGAAAACTTAAATCACTCATGTAACTGCTCCATATCATCGAGGAATACAAATTTAGTACAGCATTTTAAGCGGGTTTACGTAAAAAACAATGTGATCAAAACGGTTATCAGTTTCAAAATATTTTTGAAACACAGTGTCGGATCAGCACTGGGAATACTTAGTGCTGAAAACGACTTTATTGGGTGTTAAGAGTGGATATCTGATGTCATCCTAAACCTTAACAGTAATCTCACTCATTTGTGGATAGAGATAAGAAGATGTCTTTCTATACTGTTGTTTTATAATTGGTATTTTTATAGTTGTGAGTCACTATTGAGAATCACTGATATAGATCAAGGATACTCTATAACACTGTTGTTTCTTATGTCTTTAACGCTATTCCTTTGCTACATTTTGTTGTGAAGCATAAGTGACTATTTCATTTTTTCTGGAGGAAGTGTGGCGAGATTACTGATGTTGTTTATTGTATTCAGCCTATTTCCAATAGCTTTTGGCTATGGGAAAGAATTGAAATTTGCTGTAGTGCCAAAATTTTATAGTGTTTTTTTTGACCAAAGTAAAAATGGCTGTATAGATGCTGCTGCACAAATAGAAGGTGTGGAATGTATCTATCGAGGACCAGACATAAGCAGTGTTAGATTACAAGATCAGGTGATTAATCAACTGATTGATGAAGGTGTCGATGGTATTGCTGTCGCGGTTACACAATCTAAATACCTCGTAGAACATAGCCTAAAAAGAGCCAAAGAAGCCGGAATTCCAATTGTTACCTATGACTCTGATTTTGATGCATCTATCAACGACGACCCTAAGAATTTTCGCTTGGCGTATATAGGCACTGACAATTTTGAACTGGGTAAGTCATTAGGTGAAGAGTTAAAAAAACTTAGGCCTAATGGGGGAACGTTGATTATGCAATCAGGACGACCAGATTCCCCCAATTTGAATTTAAGGCTGATGGGGGTTCGTTCTGCTTTATCGGGAAAAAAATACGATGCTCCTCCTGGAAAATTACTTAATAACGATCTGGGCTGGACAGAAGTGAGAGAACCTTTATTTAATTTTGATCAACTTAGTCAAGCCGTTAAACAAATGGAGTCTGTCATGAAAGGTAAGCCTGTGAAAGCGGACTCGTTTATTGCGGTTGGAGGTTGGGCGCAAAATAATGATGCACTCTACCGTGAGATGATTGCCCCATACCGAGGAAAAATTAATGACAAAGAGGTCATCATCGTTATTACTGACACTTCTCCAGAACAATTAATGATGTTGAAAGATAATCTTGCTCATATCAATGTGGGACAAAATCCCTATGAAATGGGAAGGCAGGCAATTTTGACGCTACATAGTATTGTCACAAAACAAAAGTATGAAGAAATAATCTACACACCTGTCACATTTTGCACGCCACAGAACTTCGATACCTGCGATAAGCGTACAGGAATGTAATGGTATGACTAAGATGATACTATTCAGCATGGCTATCAACATCTTCGATATTTGGATGTAGATAAAACCGGATGTTTCTTTAAGTCATTAGAAGCTTACTGGCGTTCACTGCCTGATATTGACGTTAGCTAACTGTTCCATCGTTAACTGATGGAACAGTCAGCCCGCTGAACTAACTGTTTAGAGCAATGAATATTGAGTTTGATTAACGCAGTACCTTGCTTAAAAATGCTTGGGTACGGGCTTCTTTGGGGTGGCTGAATAGCTCATCGGGTGGGCTAGATTCGACCACATAACCGCCGTCCATAAAGATCACCCGATCGGATACATCGCGGGCAAAGCCCATTTCGTGGGTGACAATCACCATGGTCATGCCCTTTAGCGCTAAGTCTTTCATCACGTCGAGCACATCGCCGACCATTTCAGGGTCGAGCGCCGATGTTGGCTCATCGAACAGCATTAAGTCCGGCTCCATCGCTAATGCGCGGGCAATGGCGACCCTTTGTTTTTGGCCGCCCGATAGACTAGCGGGGTAGGCATTAGCTTTGTCACTTAAACCAACCTGTGCCAGTAGTGCTAAAGCTTTTTCTTCCGCCTGAGACTGCGTCATTAGTTTTAGGCTGATGGGCGCTAAGGTGATGTTTTGGATGACGGTTTTATGGGGGAACAGGTTAAAGTTTTGAAACACCATCCCCACTTTCTGCCGCAGTTTATCGACGCAGGCGTTTGGCGCTGTGATCAATTGACCTTCAATCTCGATATCGCCTTGGCTTGGCTGTTCTAACAGATTGATACAGCGCAAAAAGGTACTCTTGCCACTGCCGCTTGGACCGATCACGCTCACCACTTCGCCCTGACGAATATGCTCGCTAATGCCCTTGAGCACTTGGTTATCGCCGAAGTTTTTATGCAGGTTGGTTATTTTAATCACTTTGTTTCAACCTCTTTTCAAATTTCGACAGCACAAACGTGAAGCTGTAGGTCAGGAATAGATAAATAAGGGCGCAGGTAAATAAGGGCACACTGTCCTCGAAGGTACGGCTACGGATGATTTCACCGGCGCGCATCAGGTCAACGCCACCGATAAAGCCGATGACGGCGGTTTCCTTGAGGAGCACGATAAATTCATTACCAAGGGCGGGCAGAATATTCTTGATCGCTTGGGGCAGAATAATCGACTTCATGGTCATCGCTTGGGATAAGCCAAGTGAACGTGCCGCTTCGGTTTGCCCTTTGTCGACGGCTTGAATCCCCGCGCGGATGATCTCCGAAATATAGGCGCCGCTATTGAGACCAAAGGCGATAATAGCGGCGGTGATCTTATCGACATCTAAGGCTGAAAGTACGATGAAGTAAAGGATCACTAACTGCACAACCACTGGCGTACCACGGATCACGCCGACATAAAGATTGGCGGGAAAGCGGATATACCACTTAGATGACATTTTCATCAGCGTGGTGCCAACGCCCAGTACTGCACCTAATAACATGGCAAAGAAAGTGACGATAAGCGTGACCTTCAAACCATTTAAAATCAGCAGTATGCCTATCATGCCATCGTCGCCTATTGGGCTAAATAGCGAGGTATTGATTGCATCTATCATAGGTATCACTTGATATGGGCAGAAACGAGCGTCTGATATTGGCCGTCGGCTTTCATGTTAGCCAGTGTTTTGTTGATGCTCGCCAGCAGTTCAGGCTGTTGTTTCGATACGGCAAAACCATAAAACTCAGCGGGAAAGTCCAGTTTAATCATCTTTAATTCAGGATTTTTAGCCAGATAGTTAGCGGCGGGTTCGCTATCGAATAGCACTAAATCTACCTTGGCATTTTTAAGTTCCATAATGGCTTCAAAACCCGTGTTAAAGGCGGTGACTTGCTCGGTATATTTTTTTGCCATCATATCGGCGGTTGAGCCGAGCTGCACTGCAAAGTGTTTACCCTTAATATCTTCGAGCGTATGAATACTATCGTTATCTTTGTTAACGAGTATTACTTGGGTCGCCTCGTAGTATGGCTCTGAAAAGTTAACGCTGGCTTGGCGTTCTGGGGTGATTGTCATGCCCGAGGCGATAAAGTCAATTTTGCCGGAATTGAGCGCAACGATAAGCGAATCGAATTTCATATTTTCGATTTTGAGCGTTTTGCCCGCATCCTTGGCAATCTGCTTTGCCAGATCGATATCAAAGCCTTTGATTTCATCACCACTTTGGCCACCAACATATTCGAAGGGAGGGAAGGCGGCGTTGGTGCCCACCACTAATACCTCATCGCTTTTTCCGCATCCAGCTAACAACAAGGTGGCAGTTAAGGTCAGGCCGCCTAATAACATGGATTTTTTCATTTTTGGCTCTCTTATCAATTTAATTGTGCTGACGGCGACTATAGGCAGATGAATGGATTGTGTCAATATTTATGCTGTAAAAATGATTATAAATTCATTTTAGCGTTTAAATCTTACTGGTGATTTTTAAACCGTTTTTTGCTGTGGCTTTATTTGATATTGAATTGTTTTTAAATAGTTAGTTTGTTGTGTATTGGTGGGGTTGGGCGATAAACCTCCGTTTTATGCTGCGATGATTTAAATCAGTTTCTATTCATTCGTTGAATAAAAATGTAATTTTTGCACCATTTACGATAAATGCTTGGCCAAATTGATTATTTTATTGGCATTTTAATCACACCTTTTAAGGGGTTATGGTTATTTTTTGCATAAATTAGGCTAATCTTTAGTCAGGATTAAATAGCAACTATTGGAGCAGAATGTGAGATACCTTAGTTTAGCGTCGCTTGCTTTTTTATTAAATTTATCAACGTCGGTGAGTGCTGAAGAACAAACTCAATGGCATTACAGCTTAGGTATTCACGATTTTGTGGTGGATGAGGAAAACTCCCACACCTTTGGTGCGAATATGAGCTTGTATATCGCGCACCAAACCGCGTCGGATATTCAGCTTTCCGCTTTGCTCGACGTTTACCTCGACGTGGATGTGGACGATTTAGACCCTGATCATATTCCCGTCTGGTTTAAATCTGATTATGCCGCGATAGGTGAACTCTATCGTGTTAATCCCGCTTTTTTCCTAGGTTGGCAGGTCGACTTACAGGGCAAACGTAATACGGTTAGCTCGGTAGAAAAACAAATTAAGTTATTTCCAGCATTAACTGCCAATTACCAAGGTCAGCGAATGCTGGCCCAGCTAAAGGCGGGCGCCGGATATTACTTCATGGAGATTGATGACGACGTGCCAAGGACCCGAGGTTATGACAGGGGCGATTTTGGCAACGATGGGCTCGCCTACACTGCGATGGGCCGTTTTGGTTTGGATATCACGCCTAAGTTACATATGAACATTGCAGCGCAAACTTGGCATGATGGTGACGCATGGCTTGAAGATCAATATCGATTTGACCTGACCTACCAAACCAATTTCTGGGCTGAGCATAGCCAGTGGGTATTGGACATTGAGCACACTCAATACAATCTTGATCACTACGCCAAGGTCGATGTGAATTCACCCGATTATCTGCCTATTTTACCTTGGGATAACGATACCTTAGTGCGTTTGAGCCTCGTAGTGCCTTGGTAGCCCTGAGTCCCAGAGCCTCGAATTTGAAGCTTCAGAGCTTCAGGGTTTCAGAGTTTCAAGCTTCAGAGTCCTGAGCGTCCCAGAGTCTGGGGTGCTCAGGCTGCGTTTAGGCGGAAGAGCAGCGCCAAAAGTGGACATTATTTATGGGCTAAGTGCTTCTCGACCAAGTTAATCATGGCCTTGGCCGCGAAGGATAACACTTGATCTCTACGCCAAAAGAGTGACAACTCCCAACGCAGTTCGTCACTTGCTAGCGGAATATTAACGACTCCAGCGACACTATAACGCCGTGCGATTGAGCGCGGCAGTATCATCACTCCCGTGCCCGCTGCCACTAAGGCAATACCAAAATCGGCTTGGCTGACACGGGTGATATTTTGGGGAGTAAATCCCGTAAGCTGGCAGGCCTTAAGCACTAATTGGTAGAGGGTATACTCGGTTTCAAACATGACCTGAGGCTGATCCTTTAGATCGATAATCGACAGCATAGTTCTGGAAGCTAAGGCATTTTCCCTTGGTAGTACGACAACCATAGGATCGTTAAATACCCGAATGCCATCGTAACCCTCATCGAAGTTGATGATCCCTGTGGCGAGCTCAATTTCCCCCTTTTGAATAGCAATGGTTTGCTCAACGCCGCCACGGACGAGCAAGTGCATCTCTATTTGTGGGTATTGCTGGCGATATTTGGCAATTATTGGGGCAAAAATTTCGGCGCTGCCCAGCGGAGCTAATCCGAGATTGAGTTCACCGGCGGTTAAGCTGCGCTGCGCCGCGAGTTCGGCTAGCATGCGTTGTCTTCCCGCGAGCAATTCTTTACCGTGGCGATAGACGACTTCTCCTGCGGGGGTGAGTTTAACTTGAGTGCCGCGTTTACCCCGTTCCAGCAAGGTCAGTTCCAGTTCATCCTCTAATTGCCTTACGGCTTTGGAGAGGGCGGGCTGAGTAAGGTGTACTTTTTCCCCTGCTTTACCAAAGCCGCCCGCATCAACGATTTCAATAAAATAGCGGATCACTTTCAGATCCATGTTTACTCACCTTAAATGCATTCTTAAAAATTATGGATTACATTCTTAATATTCATTTTTTTTATTAAATAGGCAAGCCTAAACTATCGCTATAGAAACTGTTCACTACAGAAACTGAGAGTTAATCGAGAACGTCATGTTATTTCCAGCCGCAATACGTCGATGCCGCTATGGGGCTTTGCTCTTTATTCAAATAGGTTTGTTTTGTTTGTTGTCCTTTGCTTGCCACTGGCTGGCAATTTGGGCGCATTTACCCATACCGGGTAGCGTGCTTGGTTTAGGCATATTATTGATTTTACTCGGTTCTAAACTTATACCTGAGAGTGCAGTGCAATTGGGCGCCGCATGGCTTATCGGTGAGTTATTGCTGTTTTTTATTCCGCCCGTGATATCCGTTATCAAGTATGAAGGACTATTTGAGCAATATGGCATCAATATCCTTTTTACGCTGGTGATGGGTAGTATCTGTGTGATGGTGGGAACGGGATTTGTGGTAGACAGAGTGTTTCGTTTCGAACGTCAGCTCAATATTAAGAAGCATGCTCGCCGCCATGCTAAGGCCATTTAGGATGTTTAACCTAGATCTAAGCGCTGTGGGTTTATCCTCGTTATTGTTTTCTCAAACAGGGCTAGCACTGCTTAGCCTATTGCTGACCCTATGCAGTTATTTTGCCGCTAAACGTTTATATCAACTCCATAAAGTCTGGTGGCTAGCACCGATAGTATTCGCCCCAGTGGTGATCACTCTATTGGTATTTAACTTAGATATTCCCTTGCCGACCTATTTTGAATACACCCATTGGCTAATGGCCATGTTGGCTCCGGCGACCATCGCCTTTGCGCTGCCGATTTACCGCGAACGCCAGTTGATCCGTCAGTATCCACTGACTCTCACTTTGGGTGTAGTGGCAGGGCTATTTTTGGGGATGATCTCGAGTTGGTTGTTAGTGAAGTGGGTGCCACTTCCCGCTGAGCTTTCAAGGAGTCTATTAGTACGCTCGGTTTCAACGCCCTTTGCGATGGAGGCGACGGGGGCGTTTGGTGGGGTGCCAGAGCTTACCGCCATGATGGTACTGATCACGGGGATTATTGGTATGTTAGTGTGCGAACCCTTATTTAAGCTGATGCACATTCGAACCTCCCTAGGTAAAGGTGTTGCGCTGGGGGCATCGGCCCATGGGGCAGGCGCCGCCAAAGCCAGCGAGTTAGGCCAGCAGGAGGGCGTTATCGCCAGTTTAACCATGATTTTTATCGGTATTGCTATGGTGTTAGGCGCTCCGGTGTTTGCAGTGATCTTCAGTTAGTTTTAGTGAGTGATTAGTGAGTTTGCGTTAACCATCTCGACTTTAATTTAATTTCGTCAGCTTTAATGATTTTGTTTTACCTCTTCGGGCGCTAACCTCTGCTTGGGTTATGCGCCCATTTTTTTAGTTGGTAGTTAGTTATGACGAAATTGAATCGAGTAGGGACTTAGGATGGAAAAGCAGACAAGCGTGTCGAATGTGACGCTACGGCCAATCAAGCAAAGCGACCTTGAGCAACTCTTTATCCATCAACGGGATCCGATTGCTTGCCAATTGGCACAGTTCCCCTCGCGGGATCGTGAGGCTTTTTTTGCCCATTGGCAGCAAAATATTCTCGGGCAGGCGTCTGTGCTGGCACTGGGGATAGAGGTGGATGGTCTGCTTGTGGGAAATATCGGCCATTGGCATGTGGATGGACAGGCGCTGATTGGTTACTGGGTTGACCGCGCATTTTGGGGGCGTGGGGTGGCGACGTTAACCTTGAGCGCTTTTTTACCTTTAGTCGCCTCAAGGCCGCTTTTTGCCCATGTTGCGAAGCATAACATCGCATCTCAGCGGGTGTTGCAACGTCACGGATTTGTAAATACGGATGGTTTAATTCAAGAGGAGGGTGACGCTGCGCCATTGTTCGAGTTTGTGCTGCGCTGATGCTGAAACAGGCTATTTGGCCAATGGCTTAAACATTTATCGAGGAGATTTGATTTATTTTAGCGAACACATTATTTGAGAAATCTATTTAGATAAGCGAGTCTTATCGTAAATTTAGATTTATCAACCCGACTTTAGTCTAATGCTGAGTAGCTTGACCTCACTGCATAACTCAATGAAACTCATCATTTAATCATCTCCCACTAAAGTATGGGTAATTAAATAATGTTAATTTTCTTCATTTGTCTTGCGCTGTTAGCGCTTGCATACCGGTTTTACAGTCCATTTGTTGAACGCCAAGCGGGTATCGATCCTAAGGCACTGACTCCTCAAGCCAGATTTAAAGATGGCGTGGATTATGTTCCTGTTCACCCCTTCAAAGCGTTTTTGATCCAGTTCCTCAATGTGGCTGGTGTGGGGCCGATTTTTGGTCCTATTCTTGGCGCTCTCTATGGTCCTATTGCTTTAGTCTGGATTGTGCTTGGCAATATTATTGGTGGTGCTGTACACGATTACTTTTCGGGTGTACTCAGTATTAAGGAAGATGGCAAAAGTCTGCCGGAAATTGCAGGGCATTACTTTAATATTTACTTTAAAGGCGTGATGTTGCTCTTTACTGCTATGTTGCTGTTTTTTGTGGGCGTGGTGTTTATTATGAGCCCAGCGGGACTTTTGAGTAATCTGGATTACTTTAAAGACACCATTTTTGGCAATAACACCTTCTGGGTACTAGTGATTTTAGTTTATTACTTTTTAGCGACTATGTTGCCGATTGATAAAATCATTACCAAGTTATATCCCGCATTTGGTTTGTTAATGGTCGTTATGACCACATCAATTGCAGTTGCATTAATGCTCCATGCTCCGCAGTTACCAGAAATGGGTGATGTGTTCGCCTATTTTGACCATAGTCATTATAACAATGACTTACTCGAGCCTAACCCTGATGGGTTACCTGTATGGCCACTGCTGTTTGTGACTATTACTTGTGGTGCAATTAGTGGTTTTCATTCGACTCAAGCACCAATTATGGCCCGCTGTTTAACCAACGAGAAATATGTTCGTCCGGTTTATTATGGTGCTATGGTTGCTGAAGGTATTGTGGCATGTGTCTGGGCTACTGCGGGTATTGCCGCTTTCCCTGGAGGATATGTTGAACTGAAGAGCCTGCTGGATCAAGGTGGTCCTGGCTTAGTGGTTAACCAAGTGGCGACAACCTATCTTGGAGTACTGGGCGGCGTGATGGCGATTATTGCTGTTGCTGTATTCCCTATCACTTCGGGAGATACTGCTTTTAGATCCTTACGTTTAACGATAATTGACGCATTTAATATTCCACAGAGTATGCGTAATCGTTTACTCGTCGCAGCCCCGGTCCTTACCATTGCTTACTTTATGACAAAGATCGATTTCTCATTGATTTGGCGCTACTTTGCCTTCTCAAATATGTTGTTATCGACCAGTGTATTGTGGCTAGCGACTAAATATTTATTCGATAGAGGCACTTTCCATTGGATTGTGAGTTTACCTGCAATAGCTGGAACCTGTGTGACGGTTTCCTATATCGTTACCGCGGGCATAGGGCTTGGTTTACCTCAATCTTTGAGCCAACCTGTGGGGATTGCGGTGGGCGTTATCTGCCTCGTAGCACTGATTATTGCCCATAACAGACGTAAAGTGGTTGTCGATCTGAAGTAATATTTAGTTTGTGATTAACTGTTTATCAGGGGCTACATTATGTAGCCCTTTTTAATACTATTTTCATAAACTGGCGTCAGTATTGAATATTGTTGTCGAGCCATATTCCATTGTATCGAAATTATGTTAGATTCTGGCGAACTGATGGAGATAGAGGTATGTTTATCACTGTCATCCACAGTTCTCCACAGGGCAGTCACTGCAATAACGCTTAAATTTGCAGAGAAGTGTCAGGAAGTTACACCAATTCAGAGTCTGCTTATGCAACCCAATTTATTTCCCAAACAAAGAAATGTTAACCGTGGAACTAGGCTAATACCCTCATCGGTTGAAGCTAAATCTCACCGCGGTCGCCTACAACGTATGGTTGGCAGTGTATTGCTGACCTGCAGCGTATTACTGAGTCTCTCGGCCTGTGCGGCTAGTAAGGTTAGCACACCGCAAGAGGGTGAAGCATTTAGCTATGCTTGGCTAAAAGGCTATGCCCATACGCTAGCATCAGGGCCCTATGTCAGCCATAAGGGCGAATTGCCTAAGAGCTTACAGGGCATGAGCTGGGATGATTACCAGCAATTCCATTATAAGAAAAAGGCCGCCATGTGGCGTGAGGATGATTCGGAGTTTCGCGCCGAACTGTTTCACTTAGGCCTCTATTTTGATACGCCAGTCCACATCTATGAGCTTGATGGGGGAAAGGCGGAGCTTATCGAATACTCACCCTCGATGTTTGACTATGGCAAATCTAAAGTGAAGGGTAGTCAGTTGCCAAAGGACCTAGGTTTTGCTGGCTTTAGAATGCAGTTTAATACCGATTGGCAACGGGACGTGGTCGCCTTCTTAGGGGCTAGCTATTTCCGTGCGGTAGGCCAAGAAATGCAGTACGGCCTGTCAGCCCGTGGTTTAGCTGTAGATACGGCATTGCCAAAACCTGAAGAGTTTCCGATGTTTACTCACTTCTGGTTAGAGAAACCACAACCCGGTTCTAACATCGCAACTGTTTATGCCTTGCTTGATTCACCGAGCGTGACTGGAGCTTATCGCTTCGATATCGAGCCGGGTGAGCGTTTAAAGATGAAGGTGGATGTGGCGATTTATCCACGTAAAGCCATAGAGCGTTTAGGGGTTGCACCGCTAACGAGTATGTATATGGTCGGTGAAAATGATCGCCGCACCGGTTACGACTGGCGTCCAGAAATCCATGATACCGATGGCTTAGCCATGCACACGGGCAACGGTGAATGGATTTGGCGTCCGCTAGCTAACCCAGAAAATCTGCGATTCAACGCCTATAGCGATGAAAATCCAAAGGGTTTTGGTTTATTGCAGCGGGATCGTAACTTCGATCATTATCAGGATGATGGTGTTTTCTATGAAAAACGTCCGAGCCTGTGGATCGAACCAACGGGGAACTGGGGTAAAGGTTCGGTACAGCTAGTGGAAATTCCAACCCTAGATGAAACCTTCGATAACATAGTGGCCTTCTGGAATCCTGCTGAGCCTATCCTGCCAGGTCAAGAATTGCTATACAGCTACAACATGTACTGGGGCGGCATTCCACCGGTTCAGTCACCCCGTGCTCGGGTTGTTGATACCTTCACCGGGATTGGCGGCGTAGTTGGCCAAAAACGCAAATACTACAGTAAGCGTTTTGTGGTGGATTTCGCGGGCGGCACTTTGCCTATGATAGGCAAAGACACCCAAGTTAAAGCGGTGATCACTGCATCTGAAGGTAAAGTCGAAATTGAATCAGCGCGTCCGTTAGCGTCGATTAATGGTTATCGCGCTATGTTTGACGTAGTGCCACCCGGAGACGGTACAGAGCCTATTAACCTGAGAGTCTATTTGGAGGTCGATGGTCAGCCATTGTCTGAGACTTGGATGTATCAGTGGACTCCACCTGCTAAGGATGATCGTGAATTGCACAACGCGGGTCATCTGCAATAAGCTATTTGTGAGTCATTAACCTAAAACGCCAGCTAACTTAGCTGGCGTTTTTGTTTTGGCTCTATTCTTATACAGCTTGATAGGTTAAGACTAGATTATCTAAAAAATGCCCCAGCAACTGATTCATTCGAGTCGTTGATTGCTCCAGGATAAACTCAGGGCTTTGAATATATGGCATTTTAGGCCGGCTGGAAAAAGCATTTTCTTGGGCAATGAGTGGTGTTAATTGGCTACTGATAAATTCAAGATGGCATTGGAATCCAAAGACTAAATTTGTGTAACGTACAATTTGCCGTGGGCAAGCTTCACTCGTGGCGAGCACTTCGCAATCGGGAGTGAGGCCTGGCATATCATTATGCCAGTGGCCGACCACTTCAGTGGTCGAAAATGCCTTAAGGTTAATATCACTTTTTCCTGCCGCTGTCAGTTCAATGGGGAAGTAACCAATCTCGGCATGTGGACTCTTTTGATAACGGGCACCTAATGCCTCACCGATTAACTGTGCCCCAAGACAAACCCCCACAACGGCTTTATTTGTTTGGATAGCTTGTCTGATAAGTCTTTGTTCTGCTTGGCTATCAAAATATGGGCAATCGCTTTGGCACGTCGCGGGAGACTGGGGGCCGCCGAGGATAATTAATAGATCAAAACCATCACTATTGTCGGGTAGGGCTTCACCTAGATAGACTCTGCTAAAGCTCATACTGTAGTTTTTGCTTGCGGCCCAATCGCTAAAATAGCCTGGACCTTCATAGCTTTCATGGATAATGCAATGAATGCGCATCGATTTTTCCTGTGTCTTTTATGGGATAACGCTATGCTACAATCCTTTGTATTTGGCTGAATAACGTCATATGGACAAGTAATGATGCTAAATCGCCAACTCGATTCGATTAACGCCATTATTGAGCAAGCGCCTAATATGCCTTCTTTTGTAAAAACGATTGAGATGCAGAAGGGTTATGTGGATGTTTTACACCAGCACTGCTGGCATCAGCTTATTTTTCCGCTCCAAGGTCTGTTACAGACAGAGGCAAATGGGACACTGTTTTTAGTCCCCCATACCACAGCGCTTTTTGTGCCAGCTGGTGTGATACATGAGTCTGTTGCGATTACAGATACCTGCTTTATTGGTGTCTATTTGAATCCTATGTATGGGCGAGATTATGGCGCCACAATTAAACCCGTCGCTATGAGTGCTTTTCTAAGGGAGTTAGTGCTAACGCTCAGAAAACAATGTGCTTTTAATATCCCAATGAATGTTGAGCCAATGGTTCTGGCGCCAATACTGCGTTTGCTTGAGGTGTTATACGATCAAATTAATAGTGCGGAAGGACAGACGTTTAAGTTACTGATACCGCAAGATAGGCGTCTAAAATTGATTTTTGAGCATTTAACCCAAACGCCAGCTTTAGATTTCTCTTTAGCGAAATGGGGGGAGATGGTTGGGGCATCGGAACGAACATTGTCGAGGTTATTTGTGAGAGAGTTTGGTTCTTCATTCGTATTATGGCGTCAACATTTGCGGCTGATCTATTCGCTGTCATTATTGGCCACTGACCTATCAATACAGAATGTGGCCCACCAAATTGGTTATCAAAATGATTCATCCTATATCAAAGCCTTCAAGGAGCGTTTTGGGATGACGCCACAGCGATTTCGCTTAGGCGATCATGGGGTATAGCGCTGTTACGACTTATGATAACGAGCACTCTCTTTAAATATATTTTTACATGTATAATCAATATTTTGGGTGTTTTCCGTGCACTGTTGTTCATATAGTTGAACAAAATGAAGCCCGTGTTAATTGCAAGCATGCTACTGAGTTATTGAGGGCTAATTCACTTTTTGACAATCTAAATAATTTTTCACTGTAAAAGAGGTTAAATATAGGCGTAATCTGTGGGCGTTCTCGCCATGGGTCAGTATGTTATGTTTGAAATGTTCACCACGTTAGGCTTTGCTTGGTCTGTGGGTTTAGTGCTTGCGATACTGTTTGTATTGGCATACGAGTTCATCAATGGTTTCCACGACACTGCCAATGCGGTGGCTACGGTCATTTATACCAAGGCAATGCCAGCCAATTTTGCCGTTGTTACCTCTGCGCTCTTTAATTTTGCAGGTGTGCTATTAGGTGGCTTAGGTGTGGCCTATGCGATAGTGCATTTGTTGCCTGTAGACTCCTTGCTCAGTATGGATTCGACCCAAGGTTTATTGATGGTCTTTTCCTTGCTGTTTTCGGCAATTATTTGGAACTTAGGCACTTGGTATTTTGGTATTCCTGCATCGAGTTCCCATACCTTGATTGGTTCAATAATGGGCGTTGGCGGCGCGTTCGCTTGGATGAACCATCAGCCTATCTTGCAGGGCATTAATGTCTCCAAAGCCTCGCAGATCATGTTGTCCTTAATCATTTCGCCAACCTTAGGTTTTGTGATGGCAGGGATTTTTTTACTCATCATGAAATACGTCTGGCAGAAGCATAAAATTCACCGTACTCCCGATGAACAGATGCAGATTAATGGCAAAAAACATCCGCCATTTTGGGCAAGGGCGAGTTTAATTGTCTCTGCTATGGGGGTGAGCTTTGCCCATGGTTCGAACGATGGTCAGAAGGGCATCGGCCTAGTGATGTTAGTGCTGATTTGTATGGCTCCGGCGTATTTTGCCTTGGATATGAGCAGCCAACCCTATGATTTAGAACGAACTCAAGATGCCAATCGGCGCATTATGGCGATTTATGACCGCAATCAAACCGTTATCGCGGATGTCATCGATTTTAATGCTTCGGCAAACGTCCCTGAATATATGCTGGCCCATTGTTCACCCGCGAATGTATTACCGGCGATGTCGCTGCTCGATCGCCGTTTGGCAAAAGCCTCGACTTATCAAGACATGGATGTACAAGAGCGACGGGAGGTGCGTCGGTTACTCCTGTGTATCGATGATACTGCCCGGCAAGTGGCTAAGTTAGGCCTTCCCGCGAAAGATCTGACTTCATTGGCTCAATGGCGTAAGGATCTCACTCTAACTACTGAATATGCGCCTCTTTGGGTCATTATTGCCATTGCGACTGCACTGGGCTGCGGTACGTTAGTGGGCTGGCGACGGATTGTGTATACCGTTGGGGAAAAAATTGGTTCATCGAGTATGACTTATAGCCAAGGCATTGCCGCACAGGTCACTGCGGCCGTATCGATTGGTATTGCTAGTGTGACGGGCATGCCTGTATCGACGACTCATATTCTATCTTCAGCTGTTGCGGGCACTATGGTGGCGAATCGTTCAGGGCTTCAGATCCAAACGATCAAGCAAATCATGCTCGCTTGGCTGCTGACGCTTCCTATCACTATGTTGCTCTCTGCGTGCGTGTTTATCCTTGCCAATGCACTTTGGGGTTAGCTGAGAATACTCAAGCGAAATGCTCGCATAGCCAAGCTCCCGATGAGGTTGCTCTTGTGTTGCGCAGCTCGCTGAGCTTGGTGTAGCAGGGATTAATATTGAGGATAGCGGTGCTGGTGTTGCTGAGATGGTGGCAAAAATTAAAGCTATTCGCGCCGTTTTACCAAGAAAGTCCCATCTGTGTACTTGTCTCCTCTGGTTTCTTTTCAAGCAGACTTAGCTCTGGGAGATCAATGTGCGCTGCAATCTGCTCTCGCAGCGTTTGATAGAGACGGATAGCGAGTTCGGGGGCGGTTTGATTATCGGGAGTATGGATAAAAAAATAGGGCTCGCGGCCTTCGTTTAGCCAAATCGGCAGTTGCTTCTGCCAATTGTTAAAGAAGGCATCATTATTTTTGGGCAGTCCCACGGTTTCTGCCTGTGTGAACCCAGGCTCTGTTACATCAGTTTGTCCAATAAAACGCACAACTGGGGTATTTGCTGTGGCAATAGGATGTACAGGCAGCCGAGGCTTTTTCTTTTGGGCGTCGATGATGGCAGCGTTACTGGGCGGCAGGGCAAATAATGGACGACTATCCATAATGATGCGATTGATCCCTTTATCTATGAGTAATCGATTGAGTGCTCGTTCTGCATCACCCTTAGCAAAAAAAGCGGGGTGCCTCACTTCGACGCCGTAGTTGAGCCCTTGGGGGACTTGCGCTAAAAATTGTTTTAGTACAGGTAATTGTTCCGGCCCAAAGTGAGCGGGTAACTGTATTTTCCACACTCCCGTTTTCTCTATCAGTGGCGTCATTACCCGAAAAAAATCATTGAGTTCTTGTCCGCAAAGTAAAAGCTGCTTTTGGTGGGTAATGGTCTGTGGCAGCTTAAAGGTAAATCGAAAACTCTCTGGGGTAGCACTGTGCCAATTCAATACGGTTTGTTGGCTCGGTGTCGCATAGAAACTGGTGTTGCCTTCAACGGTATTAAAAATATCGGCATAGCGGGCAAGTCGATCGGCCTGCTTGGTTTCTCGGCCATAAACACTGTCTTGCCAATGCTGATGCGACCACATGGCTAACCCAATACGTAGGCTTCCGTGACGGTGTGAAGGCGGTACGAGTGGATTCAAATAAACATTCCTTTCACAATACTGTGGGTTTATCCCAGTATGATTTTCCCAATAAGAAATTGACCGTTATTGTGCCTATGTCACTATAGAAGCGTCAAATCCGTTGCAATTGTCTGAGTTAGGGCGGTTGTATACTCAATTATTATGGATAAATTAACGGCTTCGAAACGTCTATTCATTAATGTTGGTGATGGATCGACTCTGAAAATTATCCTACTCTAATAGTGTGTTAATGTACGCTTTGCATTACCTTCTGTTGAAATGGAACTTGAGTGGAGAACCGCGTGAAGAATGATGGTTACACATCCCTAAGTCATTTTATCGAGCTGTTATTAGATGCGATTTGTGTCGTCGATAAAACGGGACGATTTGAATTTGTGAGCGCCGGTGCCGAGCGAATTTTTGGTTATACCCCAGAAGAAATGATTGGCATGCAGATGTTAGATCTCGTGCTGCCGGAGGATAGGGAGCGCACTCTAGCGACCGCCCAGGAGATCATGGCCGGGCATTATAAAGTGGATTTTGAGAATCGATACGTCCGTAAAGATGGTTCAGTGGTCGATATTCTCTGGTCTGCGCGATGGTCAGAGGCCTATCAGCAACGAGTTGCAGTCGCCCGTGATATCACTAAGAGTAAAAATGCGGAACGTAGGCAGTCGGCCCTGTACGAGATCTCCGAGGCCGTGCATGTCACCGAGGATTTACTCGCGCTCTATAGTCGTATTCATCAAATTATGGCGAAACTCCTACCTGCGGCTAATTTTGCTATTGCACTCTATGATCAAGATTTAAATGAATTAAGCTTCCCTTACCGTGTCTTTTCCGAAAAGAATGCGGATGTCGACATCACAAGTTTTAGCGTTTTCACTGAACAAGTGATCCACAGTGCCGAGTCTTTACTGTTATGTCCTCTCACGTTAAGTGGGGAGGCTAGCGCCGCAGAGTGTGAGCATAATAGTTGTAATATTAGCTGGCTTGGCGTACCCCTTAAGTTACAAAAAGGGGTGATAGGCGCACTGGTGATGCATAGCGATCCTAGGTTTGCCTCTTATACCCAACAAGATCGTGAGTTAGCCGAATTTGTTTCAACTCAAATTGCTTTTGCTATTGAGCGTCGGCAGATGTTGGCTCGTTTAGAGCATATCGCTCTGTATGATCAATTAACCCATCTGCCAAATCGTGAGTTGTTTTATGATAGATTTCAGAAAGCATTGAATCGAGCTCACCGCGAGTCAAGTTACTTCTCTTTGCTTTACTTAGACTTAGATAAGTTCAAATGGGTGAACGATACCTATGGTCACAGTGTGGGCGATCTATTATTGCAAATTACCGCCCAACGTATCCTCAGTTGTGTGCGGGAGTCGGATACTGTGGCGCGTTTTGGTGGCGATGAGTTTGTGGTGTTGCTTGAGCGAGTGGATTCGGCTCAAAATACGCTATTAGTGGCGCAGAAAATACTGCAAATGCTAAATCAACCATTTGAACTTGCCGATCAACAGATCCATATTTTACCTAGCATAGGTATTGCCTTGTATCCAGAGCATGGCTTGGATGAGAAACAACTACTCTCTTGTGCCGATGCCGCTATGTATAAGGCGAAAAAGAATGGTGGCAATCGGATTGAGATGGGCTACCAAGGTTTAAGAACCGTGCAAGTTCAATCTTTACCTCACCTCGAAGTACAACTGATGGATGCTAAAAAAATGATGTAACTTCAGCATGAGTAAAATGCCCGATAATCTTTGGTTATCGGGCATTTTTATTGATGGCGTATGAGCTGTATATGGTGTGACAAGTTACAGCTTAAAGCGGTTGACCTCTTGCTGTAGCGACGCCGCTAAATGGGCGAGTTCTTGAGCCTGCACCATGGATGTTTGGGCTTCGATAGAGAGATTTTCAGAAACCTCACGGATGGACTCAGTGTTACGGTTGATTTCGCTGGTCACTGAGGTTTGCTCCTCAGCTGCGGTAGCAATTTGGCTCGCCATATCTGAAATATCATTAATGGCTTTGCTGATTTGCAATAGGCTTTCACTGGCCGAATTGGCATCGGACACACTGGTTTCTGCCATGGCGTGACTCTGGGTCATAGATTTAACCGCTTTGCCTGCCGTTTGTTGTAGGGTTTCAATCATGGCTTGAATTTCTTGGGTCGATGAATGGGTGCGTTGTGACAATACCCGCACTTCGTCGGCAACGACCGCAAAGCCTCGACCCTGTTCGCCAGCGCGAGCGGCTTCAATAGCTGCATTGAGGGCCAGTAGATTAGTTTGCTCGGCAATGCCGCTGATGGTCAGCAGGATACTGTTGATCTTCTGCGAGTGTTCATTAAGTTCACCGATAATACGGCCAGCGGTTTCCACTTCATTGGCTAAATTACGAATGGATTGCTGGCTTTGCATAACTTGCTTTTGTCCGTGATTTGATAGGCTTACGGCATTCTGTGCCGTTTGTGCCGTGTGCTCGGCATTGCTGGCAATTTCCTCAGTTGCGCTTGCCATTTCGGTAACCGCAGTGGCAACCATAGTCACTTCATCCTGCTGTACCTCAATACGTTGGCTGTTATCGGTTGCAGAAGCACTGCTACCTTTTGCTTGGTATTCGAGCTGGCCTGCAATTTTGTGCATCCGTGAAATCATACCGTGGAGACGTTCGACAAAGCGGTTAAAACCAGAGGCCAGCATACCTATTTCATCGTGCTGATTGGCAGTATGAATACGTACTGTTAAATCGCCATCTCCCTCGGCAATATCATTGAGCGCTTGGGCAACGCGTTCCAGATCTTTAAATTGGATTTTGAAAATGGCCACCAGAATCAAACCAAAGAGGAACAACAGCGCGGCACCAACGGCGGACATCCACCAAGCCAAATTAGTCGCTTGGGACATGATTTCCTGTTTATCCATAACGAAAATGAGCGCCCAGTCAGTGGAGGGGACTGCAGCGACATAGACTAATTTTGTCGTACCATCGAGATCTCGCTCCTCCATGGTATTGGCGTTAGCGCGTTGGGATAGCCAGCTGGTAGTTAAATTGCTGTCAATATTATTGAGTTGTTGGTTATTAAGTTGGCTATTGGGGTGGCTGATGATAAGACCCGCCCTATCAACCATTAACGTATAACCTTCACCCGGTACCTGAAGGCGCTGCACCGCATCGGTTAGTTGATCTATGGTTAAGTTTGCCGCAGCAACCCCAAAGAGTTGCCCTGAAACCATCACAGGTTCTGCTATGGTGACGACTTGTTTTTTTAAGGTCGCACTGACATAGGGGGCAGTCATTATCATCGCATTGGCGGCCTTCGCATCCATATACCAAGGGCGCACCCTTGGGTCATAGTTCGCGGTATTGAGGGATGGATCTTGGCGGTACATATTGCCTTGTTCATCACCGAAATACGTTAGAGCAAAGCCCATAGTATTGTGGGCTTGGAGTAAATACGGGGTTACTTGCACTGAAGGATCTGCCTCTATGGTTTTTTTGAGGCTAGTGATGGCGGTTTTTCGGTCTTGCATCCATAGACCAATACCTTGAGCAAAGGTATTAGCAAGCTGATCAATTTCATGCTGGGTATTTTCTAATGCATTATTTCTGATGAAATAACTGGAGATGCTGACCAAAACCGCAATGGTAATAAGTACGGCCATGAGACTGCTTAATAATAAGCGTGTTTTGAGAGTGGATCGCATATCTATTCCTTTATATTCCGTTAGCGCACTAAAGTTATTTTAGTATAGCGGCTGTTGGCGATAAAACCGGGTGAGGCCATCATTATTTTAATTAATTTAGTGGTTTACCTCATTATTTACCGTTTGCATAACGGTTTGATATCCATAAAGAATGGAACTAAATATCATTAAGTTATATTCGAATGATTAACAAAGGCAGGAGCTACATAAAGGCGTGATTTTTTAGCATGATGCTTTTCAAGGGATGTAAAAAGAGGCTCCTAGGAGCCCCTTAAAGTGATTTTGATATTAAAATCAATGGGTCATTTTATTCTTGATCAACACGCAACGCTGCTCCGCTTGGCGGGTTTCGAGCAGGGCACGGCGTCCGAGATTAGAGAGCCCGGTTTGACTATCTAACACTTTATCCAGTGCGGCAATACTCGTGTAGTTACAGTCAGTTGGGATTAAGTTTTTGCTATAGCTACGCATAAACACTGGCCCCTTTTTATCCATATCCACTAAGCTGGCTAAGCGCTCTTCTGCGGTTGCGGCATTCAATAGTTTTTGCTCGGCGGGGTATAAATGCTCCATCACAATACGCTGCTTCGCAAATGGCAGGGTGTCTGAATGCACCTTACTCAACCAGCGACGTTTAGCCGCGGCTTCTGGGCGAATAACCTGAGCCGCGAGGGCCGCTTTTTCACCCGAGTCCGAGTTATCCTTTGCCACTTCTTTGGTTAAACGTTGCTGCGCATTAGGGAAATCATAACGGTTGAGTTGGGTAATGATGCTCCAGCGTAGGTCTTGATCTAGCGTTAGGCCTTTGATTTTTGAAGTGCCATCTAAAAGCTGTGCAAGGTGACGCAGACTGTCGCGATCACTTGCGAGTTGTATATAGGCATTAAACCAACGACGTTGGAAGTCAGTATCATCTTTGCTTTCCATGGTTTTTCTTAGGCTCATCTGCGCTAGCCCTTTCACCGCATTCTCGGCATAGTTTTGCTGGATAGGGGCAATTTGCGCTAAGTATTCCTTTGAGCGCAGCAGGCTTGAGATAATTTGGCCGACGATAGTGTAATCCGTCTCCGCAGGTGCGTTGACAAACACTGTGCTCAGGTATTGATCTAAGCTCAAGTTACCTTCGCGCACGCTATCCCACAGGCTTTGCCACAGCATAGAACGCAGCAGTGGATCTGACACATTGCTGAGTTGCTGCTTGGCAGTCGTAAAGGACTTGTCATCTAATTCTACTTTTACAAAACCCCAGTCATCAAAGTTTGGATACACTAAATCCGGGCAACGCTCGCCAACTAATTGTTTGACTTCGGTGCGTTCGCCCTTATAGGTCACAGGGACTGTGATGTCATTTCTTAAATCGAAACGGCCCTGGGTGAATAGGGCTACCTGTACCTTTTGTTCGCGCAGTGTCGGCAGATCTGTACTTGCGGGGAGTTGCAATAGGCTAAACTCGCTGATGCGATTACCTTCACAGCGATATTCTGCTTTGATGGTATTAACCCCTGCGCTGTAGAGCCATTCCTGAGTCCATACCTTTAAGTCGCGCCCAGCCGCTTGGCCCAAACTATTGATAAAATCGTCTAGTTCGGCATTTTGATAGCTGTACTGTTTTAAGTAATTGCTGACACCGCGGCGGAACACCATATCGCCTAGCAAGTGGCGGAGTTGTTTCAGTGTCGAGGCTCCCTTTTGATAGGTAATAGCATCGATATTATCGAAGGCATTTTGTGTCGTTGCGACGGGGACTTCAATCGGGTGTGTGGTGACTAAACTGTCCTGTTCATAGGCTCTTTGCTTGCCTTGGGCATAAAAACTGCGCCAGGCATTGGTAAATTCGGTGGCTTCTTGGGTTGCAAGCGTTCCCATAAAAGAAGCAAAGCTTTCATTGAGCCACAGGCCGTTCCACCATTTCATGGTGACGAGATCGCCAAACCATTGATGTGCCATTTCATGCATAATAACACCAGCGAGGCTTTGTTTTTGCTCTGCCGTCATGGCCGCTTTATGGAGGAAATGATCCTCAGCAAAGGTCACTGCGCCCGCATTTTCCATCGCGCCATAGAGGAAGTCAGGCACCAAAATTTGATCGTACTTTTTAAAGGGATAAGGGATACCAAAATAGTTATCAAAGAAGGTTAAACCTTGTTTGGTATAGGTAAACCAGTCCTGGGGTGTCACTTGGCTGGCGACGGACTCCCGCGCAAATAAGCGCATTGGATAGCGGCCGGAGTTATCCTGCCACATATGGTAAGGCCCCGCATGCATTGAGAAGTTATAGGGACTCAATTTAGGCGTTTGTGGAAACTCCCAGCGATTAAAGGCCCCAACAGCGGTGATATTGGTTTCACGCATCGCACTGATCACTTGCCAATCCTTTGGGGCCGTTACCGTAATTTGGTAGTTGGCTTTAATATCAGGTTGGTCAAATACGGCAAACATCTGCTGCGCAGCGGCGGGTTCGAAGTGGGAATAGAGATACACTTTGCCATCTACGGGATCTTGGAAACGGTGTAAGCCTTCACCATTGGTGCTGTGGGCGCGGGTAAATTGTACTTCCACCGTGTTCTCGCCCGAGGTGAGTAAGCGGGTATTTAAGCTGATATAGGCGCCATTATAGTTAGGGTAAACGGCGGTGCCATTGATTATAAAACGTTTTATTTGTGCTTTATTTAAATCTAAGCTCAGTTGTTTTGGTACTTCACTTAAGTTGAAGGTCACCTTAGTGCTCGCGGTGAACTCTGCTTCACCCGTCAGTTGAAAATCCAGTGCATAGTGGACGTCGGAAATGACTTGGGAACGCAGACTCGCCTGATATTGGCTGATATAAGGGCTCGCATCCCGTGGCCCAGTATTGAGCGTACTTTGGGTTGCACATGACATTAATGCGGAGCAGGTTAGGGCGATCAGGCTAGCTTTAAACAAGTTCACAACTTAAATCCTTCAACGATTTGTTATCTTTTCTGCGCCGATGTTGGCATTCGTCTCGCCGTTGGCTGACCGTGCTGGCTTTACCCAAGGGGAGGGCAACGCCCAATCGTGGCATCATTGCAGTGTATTTTGGGGCAGTACACTACCTTATTTACCTTGGATAACCAATGTTAAAAATGTAAAAAAAAGCCAGCAATGATGCTGGCTTCTACGGGGCGATAGGGCACTGTGGGTGCCCAGCGCTATAATTACATACCTAAGAAAGACTTAGACTTAGTCTTACGGATTTCTTTTTCATCTGACCACTCAATCAAACCGGTTTCTAAATCCATTAGACGCATGGTCATCTTGTAGTAGACATCCTTAGTGCTACCGTCTTGTTTTACTATGCTAGACAGGTTGCCATAGAGCATATATTGGGCACCAATTTGACGACCAAACTTGATGGCGGTTGATGGATCAATCATGCCGGTATTATTTTGGTAATCCAGTTGCTTACGCACCGAATCAACCTTGGTCATATCGATAAAACGGAACTTGCCAGAACGTAACAGCTTATTGCTGATAGAGTCTGTCACTGACTCTGTATCAATATGCTCTGAGGTTTTGTTTTTAATGCTATCGACAAATAAAATTGGACGATTATTTGCAGTCATAGCGACGATTGGCGGGAAAGTCATCATGCTATCCACCATCTTAGCGGCGATGGCCTGCAGATCCGTTGAGCCAAAGTTTTCGTTGACGGTTTCAACTTCGGTGGCATCACCATACTCGACTTTAGATTGACATGCAGCCAGACCCAGTACGGCAGCCAGCACAAAAATCAGTTTAAATTGTTTCATAGTCAGTTCCATTTTGTGATTGTATAAACTTAATAACACACGTTTTATCCAAACATTCACCGCTAGATGATTATTGAATAAATTCGAGTGTAATTACCAGTATCAATTGCCCAGACTAAGGTGGTTTTGCCTGCTGCAACGTCAATTTTGGCTGGCGGAGCTTTATCTAACTGTAGAGTATATTCCCCCGGATTGAGATAACGTCTGCCGATCTGCGCCTGTTTAGGGAGCGTTAGCCAGCTGCGGCGATCCGCCTGTTCAGAGACTACGTTAAAAATCTGCATGGCAATACTGCCTATATCGGCGGCATTGTTGCCGGGCTTACCGCTTTTTTCGACCTGGTAGGCCATTTCTGATTTGGCGTATACCCTAGCGACTTGGCGCACTAAAGTGCCGGGCAAGTCTTCTTTTAATGCCGTGATGGCTAAGGCATCGATATTGGCAATAGGTTCAGTTTTGAGCACTGTACCTAAACCTTGCACTTGGGCTGGCTGCACAAAAGCATTATTTGGCCCATAGGTCGCCAGTGATACGGTCTGCCAGTTACCGTGTATGGTAAAGGGCACGGTCAGCGCTTGCTTCTCTGGGACAAAGCCACGCTCGACCATCAAGATCACTTGACCTTCACCGGATTTGGGCAGTTTAGCATCGCCCCAGCGCCGCTTAAATTCATCGTATTGGGGCATGCCTAGCTGTTTTGCAAGGCGGACTAAATCCTGTTGTAGATAGGTGTTATCAGGGGTAATTTGTGCCGCTTTGCGGTAATCAATAAAGGCATCGTTTGGCTCGCCGAGCACTTCATGCAGTACGCCAGTAGTGTAATAGCTGTAGGCATTTAAGAAAGAGCTGGTCACAGTGCCGGCGGCTTGCCCGAGTTTATTAACTTCAGCATCGACAGTACCATTTGCCATAGCTTGTACTGATTTTTGCGACTTTTGATAGCGTTCCTGCTCACTGCCTTGCAGCTCGTTACTGCGGCGAACTTCGACAAGCGCGCCCTGATAATCCCCACTGAATAAATAATTAAGTGCTTGATATTGATGTAACATAATGCGTTCATACCCTGGCCCACGGTAGGGGATCGCATTATCGTTTAGCACTAAACTACTGGCGGTGGCGCCCACATCACTTGCGCTAATTTTGGCTTTATCGTCAAAGGCGGTATAGGCCGCGACGGCCTGCTGATAGTATTGTTTGCTGCTGGCAAAGTCGCCGGCAACTTGAGCAATTCTCCCGGCTTCTTGGGCATAGAGTAGGCCATCGTTGCCTTGGATATTGCTCGCCAGTTTATCTATGCTCGCCAAGGGTGTTGCAGTGTTTAGCCCTTGTTTAATAGGCGCTATTTGCGAGGGATAATTGATAAAAATACTGTTATAGGCGCAACCACTGGCGCTTAACGCGAAACCGATAATTAAGCTGCTGCTAATGGCCGATTTTATCAAAGAATTGCTGAAGGTCATTTTCATGCTTGAGGGCGCCTTAAGATGGCATTGCCAATGGCGGCAATAGTCAATGATAGTGGCGTTTCTTCTAACATCTTATCTCTAAACATCGCATTCCCTGGATATTTACCTAGTTTCTAGTGGTCACAGTCTTAACGGATTCAATTGCAATTAGTAATGTGGTGGCGGCGTTTCTTCCGCTTGAGTTGCCATATTACTTGGCTCCATTGCCTGTAATCTACCGACTAATAATTGGATCTGGTGCTGCTGATGAGCTACGAGCCGATTCAGTTTTATCACTTCTTGGTTTAGCTCTTCGACCGTGATTTCCTGAAAAGCCAATTTCATTTGTAGCTCTTCAATCTGTGCTTGTACGCCTTGCATGACTAACCTCTATTGCTGCCAAGTCTCTACTAAGCCTTGGCTACTGATACTAACGACTTTATTGGTATCTCGAATTGCCACAGAGTATACAACGGCTCCTCGGTTTTGGCTGTTTTTAGTGAGTGCTACCTGCCATTTGCCGATTTGTTTCCCCGTATCTCGTTGCCAGAGTATCACCTCTCTGGCGGGGGTGCCGGTCAATAACTGGCTGTCTTGTTTAATAAAACGCACCGCAGAGAAGTTCATTTGGCGCCGTTTAATCTCTAATTGATTGAGTAACTTACCGCTAGTGTTGTCCCAGATTTTTGCTTCATTAGTGCTACCATTGGTAAAACTTAGGCTGCCACTATCATTAAGGGCAACTTTGGTGATCCGACTACTTAAGGTCCAAGTGTGCAGGGGTTGTCCAGTTTGTGCCTGCCAGAGAATGGCTTGCATATCGTTCGATCCTGTCAAGGCGATGCGACCATCGGCTGAAAGGGCGACGCTATTTACCCGCTCTTTATGACCCAGAAATTTGATCAACGCTGTTTTAGCCGCATTTAACGACATAACAGTACCATCATTAAGCCCGATTAAGAGGGCGCCTGTATCGGCAACTGCGACACTCTCACCCGATGAGGGTAATGACCACCAACCTATGGATTTACCGTCGGTTATTGTCCACAGTACAACTGAATCCCGGCTTAATGAGGCGGCAAAGAGCCCATTGGGGGAAATAGCGGTGCTCGTGACTCCGGTATTGATATCGCCATGTATCCATTGGTATTTAAGAGTGTGGGTGCTTAAGTCCCAATACTGGACGCCCTCATTTTGTGTCGCAACTAAGGCAAATTCGGCATTACTCGAGAGGCTAGCACTATAACTTGGCCCAGTGGTGAGGACGTTAATATCATCGGCTTTGGGCTGGCAAGCAGTCAGAAAAATGGTACAAATTACCAGCAGTAGATTTTTCTTCATGAACTTGCTCCTAAAGTTGGTGTCTCTAGTCTCGAGAGAGTGAGATTAATCACTGTTAACCCATAAAGAATCTAGTTGGTATAACTGAGATAACTAGTATAAAGTTGTCGCGCTTAGGTTATTGTAACCGCTTGAGGATGCTGAGGAAGCTTTAATGAAATCGATTTATAAATTATCGTTAGTTGCATTGGCTGTTATTGGCCTATCTGCTTGTAATCAAGAAGAAAAAGCAACAAACACAAGCGCAAATGTTGAATTAACGACAGAAGCTCAAAAAGAAGCATATAGTGTAGGCGCTTCAATCGGTCGTTACATGTCTGGCCATATCAAAGAGCAAGAAGAATTAGGCCTGCCAGTTGACCGCACTCTGATCGTTACCGGCTTTACTAACGGTCTGAATGATCAGCTGAAATTAACCGAAGAAGAAATGCAAACCATTCTTCAAGGTTTAGATAAAAAGTTAAACGACAAACGTCAAGAACAAGCTAAAGTCATTGCTGCGAAAAATATCGAGGACGGTAAAAAGTTCCTCGAAGACAACAAGGCTAAACCAGGCGTAGTCACCACTGAATCGGGTCTGCAATACGAAGTGTTAACACCGGGTTCTGGTGAAAAACCTGCCGCTGAAGACACAGTTGAAGTGGATTACGTTGGGACTTTAATCGACGGTACTGAGTTCGACAGTTCATACAAACGTGGTCAAACTGCTAAGTTCCCACTGAATCGTGTTATTCCAGGTTGGACCGAAGGCGTGCAATTAATGCCTGTAGGCGCTAAGTATAAGTTTGTTATTCCTGCAAACTTAGCTTACGGTGACCGCGATACTGGCACTATTCCACCTAACTCGACATTGATTTTCGAAGTTGAGCTGAAATCAGTTGAGAAGGCCCCAGCAGCACCAGCCGCTGAAGCTGCTAAAAAGTAAGTGGTTAGCTGCGACGTGTAATACACAGTCATTGAAAATACCGCTCCTAAGTGAGCGGTATTTTTTTGCCTTGAAAATACCGATTGTTTTAATGTGTTTGGCAAAGGCAGATGCAGCAAGGCTGAGATAACACGGATATGTTTAACCTTTAGATTTTATTTTGTCGGGTGGGTTGTTTATTGCAAAATAATGAATCCATAGTTAAGTTTTAAATAAATCAATTGGGCCTTGTATGGGCTCTTTTTTTATATTTTATTTGGTACTTCGTTCTGAATAATATCATTAAAATATCATATTTAAATATTGTCGATTATTTGGTCGTTGAAGAAGGCTAATCTAGTTTATGTGTATTAGTCTTACTGATTGTTTTTATTTGGCTAATACTTTTGTTTTATATGCCTGTTCTGCTTGGTGAACAATAAAATGTATATAATCATATACTCATCAATGTGTTACATGGTCAATGTGAGATCTTGCCCTCTTTTTTTACGCTTACAACTCTGAAATAATCCGCCCGCACGTTAATAGAAGTTAGCGGCAATATTATAATAATGGGGTTGATGATATGGATAATGTTAATAAGTTAACGGCTATTTCTTTAGCGGTTGCAGCAGCTTTACCTATGATGGCAAGCGCTGATGTGATGATTACTGAATATGTTGAAGGTAGCTCAAATAATAAAGCGATTGAACTATATAACGGCGGTGATACGGTAATTGATCTTGCTGGTTATAAACTGGTTCGTTATAAAGATGGTGCAACCGAAGCCGCAGATATGCAGGTCTTAGATGGCCAAACCATTGCGCCTAAATCCACTAAGGTTATTGTAAACTCCAGTGGTGCTATTACTCTGGCCCAAGGTGTCGATAGTTTCCCTGGCACATTAAGTTTTAACGGTGGCGATGCGGTTGCTTTAGTTAAAGATGGCAACGTTGTCGATATTATCGGTGATGTGCCAACTCCTGCGGGTTGGGGGCTCGACGTAACCCTCAAGCGTAAACTCGATTCATTAGTGGCAAACACTGTCTTCAATTCAGCCCAGTGGGAACAACTGCCTAAGGATACTTTTTCTGGTTTAGGTTCGTTAGACACGCCTGCTGAGCCTGAAGTACCAGTCTTTAGCTGCAGCGGCGCTAAAATAGTCCCTATTTATCAAGTACAAGGCGCTGGTGAGTCTAGTCCTTTCGTTCCTGCAGGTGCATTTGAGTCTGAAAGCGAAGTGACAGTGCGCGGTGTGGTCACTGCCCGTGGTGAAAGTTTGTTTAAAGGTTTCTATCTACAAGAAATTAAAGGGGATAACTCTCCTTACACCTCAGATGGCGTGTTTGTTTTCCTCGGTGAAGCGGCGCCCGAAGCGATTCAACCTGGGGTTGAAGTCTGCGTACAAGGTAAGGTGAAGGAATACTTCGGCTTAACCCAAATTGATATTAAAACCGACAAAAAAATTGATGTTGGCACTAAGGGAGAAGTCCCAGTTGCCGCGCCTTTCTATGTCGCCGATGGCGAAACCTTAGCCCAAGCGTTAGAACGTTATGAAGGTATGAATGTCGCCTTAGATGCGGGCAGCGATCTTAAGATCAGCCGTACCTTCAGCTATGATTATGCTGGCCGTCGTAATAACATGCTGGTGTCTTACAAAGAACCGTTAATGAAGTCGACACAGCTGTATCCCGCGCTTTCTGCCGAAGCGATGGCGTTAGTTAAATTTAACCTCGAAAACCAACTCTTTATCGAATCCGATTACAAACCAGCAGATGGTGTTATTCCATACTTCCCTGATTTCAATGTGGAAACGGGTTATATCCGTGTGGGCGATCAACTAACTAACCTGCAAGGTGTGATTGGTTATAGCTACGGTGCCTATCGTTTAGTGGCGACTAACACTATTACTGCCGGTGATTTTATTCGTGGTGATGATAGAACCGATGCGCCAAGCGTAGCGACTAAGGGCGATCTACGGGTCGCTAGCTTTAACGTATTGAACTTCTTCAACGATGTCGTTGGTGGCGATACTAACCCTTCAGGCAGCAACCGTGGTGCGTTGACCGAAGAGGAAATGCTGTTACAACGCACTAAAATTGTCAGTGCCATTACCGCGATGAATGCCGATATCGTGGGCTTAATGGAAATCGCTAACAATGGTTTTGGTGAAAAGAGCGCGATTAAAAACTTAGTCGATGCACTGAACGAGAAGCAAACCCCTGAAAACGCCTATAGCTTTGTTGAGATCGCCGATGCCGACAAGTATGACGGCAAATACTTTGGCTCCGATGCTATTACTGTGGGCATGTTATACCGTGGCGGCAAAGTGACCTTAGCGGGCGCTGCTCAGACGATTGAGACACCAGAGCAACACGCCAGTGCTGGTAGTGTGACTCGGACTAAAGATGGCAAGACGGAAACTAACCCAGGTAATGATGCTTACCAACGTCACAGTCTCGCACAAACCTTTAAGATCCATGACGAATCCCTGACTGTTGTTGTTAACCATCTGAAATCTAAGGGCTCAGGCTGTTTAGAGGATTGGGCTAACTTCGAAGAGTCGGTCGATCCAGCCGATCAACAGGGCAAGTGTAATGCTTTCCGTGTATCTGCAGCCAAAGTCTTAGGTGAAACGCTAAAAGATGTGAAGGGTGATTTACTGGTTATCGGTGATATGAATGCCTATGGTATGGAAGATCCTATCCGTGTATTAACCGACTTCGATGCAAGCAAATCAGATCGTGACATCATGACCGCCTCTTGGACGACACTCGATGGCAAAGTGTTTGAACGCCAAGGCAGCAAGATTGAGAAGGGTTATGGCCTGATCAACTTGAACACTAAGGCCCACGGTGCAGGTACTTATTCTTACAGCTATAACGGCGAGTTAGGTAATTTAGACCACGCTTTAGCCAATGCTAGCCTAGCTAAACGCTTAGTGGATATTGAAGATTGGCATATCAACTCAGTGGAATCGAACCTGTTTGAATACGGTAAGAAATTCTCTGGTGATCTAGCTAAATCTGAAAATGCGTTTTCTGCATCAGATCATGATCCTGTGATTGTCGCTTTAAGCTACCCAGCGCCAGTCGAGCCTCCAAAACCTGAGCCAAAGCCTAAAGATGATGGTGGTGCCTTGGGCTATTTAGGCTTAGCACTGATGTCCTTGTTTGGTTTACAACGTCGTCGCCGTTAATTCAGCAGTTTGATCATCACAAAGAAAATTTGTGAACTAAACTGAGAGCAAAGGGATGGTTAACCATCCCTTTTTTATGCTTTGTGCTTAACGGGGACGGGGGAATATATGATCGCTACGGCTGCTTATCCCATTCAGGGTGTGAAAGCACCCATGTGGTTTTATTTTGTCGCAACCTTTAGTTTATTGTGGAATATCATGGGATTCTTGTCGTTTGTTATGGAAATGACAATAACGCCGGAAGCGATGACTCATATGAGTCCTGAGCAAGTCAAGCTCTATGAATCTACGCCAGTATGGGTCGAATTTGTCTTTGGCTTTGCTGTGGTATCAGGGGTGCTAGGTTGTTTGTTGTTGATATTGAAAAAAGCCATATCTTATAAAGTGTTATTGGTATCGCTTGTCGCAGTGTTAGTGCAAATGGGTTATGTGTTTGGTATCCAAAATGCCGCCGTTGCCCTAGGAGCTGGCAGTCTTATTTTACCGAGTGCCGTGAGCCTGTGGGGGATTTTTCTCGTCTGGTTTAGTCATTTTAGTATCACCAAACAGTGGTTAACTTAAATGGATTTGAGCTTATTTAGTGCTGGTTAATCTATTGAACTTCATCCAGTTCCCAGTAAACTGCTTATTGGTTTTAATTACTAGGATGTTGAAATGAGTATTTGGTTTAGACCTGTAACCTTAGAAGATTGTGCACGTTTAGATGCCGGAATGGGTTGCAAAGGCACATTAATGCAGACCTTAGGGATAGAGATTAGTGAGATTGGCGACGATTATATGAAGGCCACTATGCCCGCCAGCCCTGCGGTGCATAACCCATTGGGCATAGTTCATGGCGGTGCGAATGTTGCCCTTGCCGAGACCGTTGCCAGTTATGCGGCAAATTTTGCGGTGGATTTTGAGCAGTACTATTGTGTAGGGCAAGAGATTAATGCCAACCACTTAAGGGCTTCCCGTAATGGGGTATTAATCGCCACGGCTAAACCTATCCATTTAGGAAAACGTAGCTCGGTATGGGAAATTTTAATCCATAACAGCGCCGGTGAACTGACTTGTATTTCACGGATGACGGCGGCTGTCGTTAAACGCTAAACGCTAAATGCTAAATGTGACGGACCAGCCCAAACGATTTTCTGTTGTGTAAAGCGTATCAATTGGTTGATTTAAATAATATATTAACAAGGATTAGATATGGATAGCGCAATAATGTGGGAATGGGTTGGTTATTTAGCCTCTGTGGTCGTCGCAATATCACTGATGATGTCAAACATCAAAAAACTGCGCTGGTGGAATCTTATCGGTGCCGCTTTATTTGTGGCCTATGGAATGGCTATTGGTGCTTATCCTGTTGCCTTAGTTAACTTTTTTATTGTACTCATAGATGCTTATTATCTGGTTAAGCTATATCGCGAACCTGAGCTACCCGCTAATTAGTGCAAGATGCTCTCATTCTTACGATCTCGCTCTGGCTATCACATACTGACTATCTAAGTCTGCTCTCCAAACCTAACTAAATAACCGTTTAATTTTAAGGCGGGTTATCGCGCTAAAACCTGGGCACATTTGTGCCAAGCATTGGCAGCATAAAAGGCCAGTAATGCATTTGCTGGCCTAATTGATTAATCGAATCCCCTAGAACAATAGCGTTGCCACACCTAACAGAGCGAACAGTACGGCGCAGCCTCGGTGGATCCAGTGCATGGGGAGTTTGTCTGCGCTGAAATGACCGGCGATTACCACGGGCACGTTAGCAAGCAGCATACCTAAGGTCGTACCCGCAACCACCATAGTCAACGAATCGTATTTTGCGGCGAGTACCACTGTTGCTATCTGGGTTTTATCCCCCATTTCGGCAATAAAGAACAGGATAAAGGTGGCGAGAAAGGGGCCCATTTTGTAGAAACGGCTCTCCTCGGCATCGACTTTATCGGGGATTAACACCCACAGGGCAATCGCGAAGAAGGACGCGGCAACTAAATAGCGGGCAAGATCTGGGCTGACCCAGTTAATCGCCCATTGGCCAATCCAAGCAGCGGCAAAATGGTTGAATAACGTCGACAGTAAAATACCGAGAATAATGGCGGTTTTATTTTTAAATCTTGCGGCGAGAATCAGTGCAAGTAATTGAGTTTTATCGCCAATTTCGGCAATTGCAACCGTAAAGGTTGAGGCTAGTAGGGCTTCCAAGTGTGATCCTTTAGGGGTGGTTAAGACATAAGCACAATATACCGTCCACCCCTAGGTGCGGTTATTGTGCTCAGGTCTTGCCGGGCAAATCGATGATTTGCTGTGAACACCATGGCATGCGGCCAAGTATGTTGATATTCACCCAGAATGACGATGGCTCGAAATTCCGTTAGCTACTCCCCCGAAGCGAGGTGGGCATTATACCTAAGTACAACGAGCTTTCAAGCGTGAGTTTATGGCAGCAGGCGCTGAATAATATTTGACAGGTGTCAAAGAAATACCGCCCATCGTTCTATAATCAATTGAATTTAAATAAGATATTTTTTGACAGCGTTGTCTTTTGTTGTTAATTTAGCACGGTCATTGCTGCACGATTACATATTGTTAACTTGTGGTGATTCGATGGCACCTACCGTATTTGGCAAACTAATTGAAAAGTTAGGACGTAAAGCTTCCGGTCTAAGGTTGTAAAGGGATTTTTTAGTGAACTAAGATAGCGGAGTTGCCGCAGAACGCGATTTCTGTGAAAGATAAATGACTGCTGTTTAATGCCGTTGTTTGCCCAAATACCACTTTTATATCTAAGCCTAAGCCAGTACTGGTGAATATGGCTGCCAATGGAGTGCATTAAAGTGGCAAATCCTACTGTTTTTTCCCCTGTTTCTAAATTGAGTTTATTAGCCGTTGCAGTGATGGCGGCGAATACGTTTGTGAGTATCTCTGCACAGGCACACGGCTATGTGGTAGCGCCTGAGTCACGTTCCTATGCCTGTAAAACCGGCAAAAATGCCAATTGTGGCGCAGTGCAATGGGAGCCGCAAAGCGTAGAGGGGCCATCGGGTTTTCCTGAATCCGGTCCTGCCGATGGCAAACTGGCGAGTGCAAGCAATGGTGCATTTTCACCTTTAGATGAGCAGAGCCCCAGCCGTTGGTCAAAAACGGATATTAAAGCGGGCTGGAATAAGTTCAGTTGGCAGTTCACTGCCAACCATGTCACCCGCAATTGGCGTTATTATTTAACCCGCCCAGATTGGAATCAAAACCAAGCTTTAAGCCGAGCGAGCTTTGATTTAGCACCCTTTTGCGTAGTTGATGGTGGTATGGTGCAGCCGCCTAAGTTAGTGACCCATGACTGCTATGTGCCAGAAGGTCGTAGCGGTTATCAAGTGATTCTAGCCGTGTGGGAAGTGGGCGATACCACCAATAGTTTCTACAATGCTATCGATGTGAACTTAGGCTCGGGTCCTGTTGTGCCGGGTGAATGGCAAGATGTGGGGGATATCAATCCGTCACTCGATCTAAAAGCTGGCGATAAAGTGTTGACCCGAGTGTTCGATGCCAATGGTGAGCATACGGCTAAGCAAACCGTCATTACCATTAGCGATGCGACTCAAGGCGATAAACAAAATTGGCCTTTCCTGTTAGCGAGTGCGATTAATGCACAACACTCAGATCTTAAAGCTGGGCAAAAAAATGCTGCTGAGATAGTGCCGGTCTACGGTAAGAACGATATTTTTACTGCGGAAAACTCAGGCATTGAACGTGTCGAAGTGGGATTCGATCTCGCACCTGCGCCGGGTAATAGTTTAGAAGTCACCTCACTTGCCGATGATTATCAAATCATTGACGGTGCAGCTCAGGTTCGTTTCGATGTGACGAGTAACACTGATATGTTAGTGTCAGCCTATTTGTTTAGTCACAATGGCACGGCTGCAGGCTTTGTTAGCCAAGCGGTAAACAAGACTAGCGCCAGTTTAGTGTTAGACGTGGTTGACCCTAAAGTTGGGCATTATCACTTGCAGGTTAAAGGTGAGCCAAAACAAGGTGATGTTATTCAGCAGAACTTTGACGTCTTCTTAAAGGATCAAGCTCCTGCACCGGAGGCGGACTTTGTATTCCCTGAAGGGCTTAAAGGTTATGTTGCGGGCACCACAGTATTACAGCCTAAAAATGGCAAAGTGTATCAATGTAAGCCATTCCCCTATAGTGGCTATTGCATTCAGTGGTCGGCTTCAGCCAATGGTTTTGAGCCGGGTGTCGGCGCTGCTTGGGCAATGGCCTGGACTGAGCTGTAAATTAACATGCTGAGTTAACCGATCCTCAATATGTTGTGATTGGTATAGCTAAGCTACCTGAAGATGTGAATCCTGCATCCTAAGGCCGTTTGGGCTTAAATATGTTGGCGGTATTTAAGCCCATATTCTGTTCGCTCACTATGGTGAAAAGACCTCGGTTACTTCGATTCAAGTCTAATACCGCATCCCGTGTATTTTTGACTAAGGTAGTGACTTTGTTCGCTTGTGTATTTTCGTTTACCACAGCGCTATTAAGTTGTTACCGTACAACCCGCAACTCATCTTTGTTCACAACTGGCTTGCCCACTGGGTTTGGCTCTGTTAATGTCCCAAACTATCTATTTAGCCAGTACGTTAATTTGGGCAATCACAATTGAAAGTCATGCCGTTTTTAAGTCGTCGATTTAGTTAGCCTCAATGGCTACTGGGTTGAAATATTCAAAAGCTATTGGGGCCAATTGATCTGCTAGGTGGAGATCCGATTGGATGCTTTTTGAAGCTGCTTTAAGTGAGATATCGCTTATTTCTATTTAAGACGCAAGGCTTTATCGGTTCAGATCTTACTCAAATAAAATAATAATTATTGAACAGGACTATTGTGTGAATTCAAAAATGTTAGGCTCGATTGCTATCGTTGCCGGAACTGCAATTGGTGCCGGGATGTTGGCCTTACCTTTAGCGACAGCCGCTTTGGGGATTATCCCGGCAATTTTACTGCTGGTGGTCATTTGGGGTGTTTCTGCCTATACCTCGCTATTGATGCTCGAAATTAATTTACGCTCAGGGGTGGGTGATAATGTGCACGCCATCACAGGCAAGCTTCTAGGTAAAAAAGGCCAAATAATTCAAGGGGCTTCCTTCTTGAGTTTATTATTTGCCTTGACCGCAGCTTATCTTACCGGCGGCTCTTCATTATTAGTGCTTAAAGCCAAGAACATGTTCGATATAGTGCTGGATAATCAACTCGCTGTCGTGTTATTTACCTTAGTGCTCGGCGGGTTTGCGGCGCTTGGTGTGGCTTGGGTCGACAAAGTCTCCCGCTTTTTGTTTTCGTTAATGATCCTACTGTTAGTGGTTGTCGTGCTCTTTTTACTGCCCGAAGTCAGTCTTGCTAGCATGGCAACGGGGGCGATTGCCGAGTCTATGACTAGCAGTTGGATGGCGGCGATTCCCGTGGTGTTTACCTCCTTTGGTTTCCATGTTTGTATCGCGACTTTAGTGCGTTACCTCGATGGTGATGCGGTATCCCTGCGTAAGGTGTTGTTGATTGGTTCGACAATTCCTTTGGCGTGCTACATTTTTTGGCTATTGGTGACCTTAGGGACAGTTGGTGGGGCTGAGATCAATGGCTTTAACGGTTCTTTACCATTACTGGTGACCGCATTGCAGGAGATTGCACATACGCCTTGGATCAGCAAATGTATCTCGTTATTTGCAGACCTAGCGCTAGTGACTTCATTTCTAGGGGTGACCTTAAGCCTATATGATTTTGTTGCCGAACTCACTCGCGCGAAAAATACCGTTATTGGCCGCATTCAGACCTGGGCACTCACCTTTGTGCCGCCCTTGCTATGTGCCTTGTATCTGCCGGAAGGCTTTGTCGCTGTGCTTGGATTCGCGGCTGTGCCTTTGGTGGTGATGATTATATTTTTGCCGATTGCAATGGCTCTGCGCCAACGACAACCACAAGCGGAAGGATATCAAGTCTCTGGCGGTTCTATTGCGTTACTTGCCGCGGGTGTTTTAGGTGTCATTATTATTGGAGCCCAGCTTGCGGTAGCGCTGTAATGCGTAATTGCATGGCGCTATTTTAGCGAACGAAGCAGGGTAGTCTCTGGGAAATGTATTTGCTTTGTAAGCGAATTTTTCTGAACCTGTTATAGAGTGTGTCCCATGTGATAAAGTCAGGCCCTGTGCCTGACTTTTTGCTTTTTAGGGTTTAAAGCGAGTGGGCACTAGGTTTAGCACTGTTATTTAAGCTTAACGATTAAAACAAGAACATAGCCCAGCTTGCGCATGGCTTTATTCACATCAAATGGACTTAACACAATGAAAAAATGGTTACTCGCAGTTGCCGTGGCCGCCAGCTTTGGTGCTCAGGCTGACGAAGGTATGTGGCAGCCCCATCAGCTGCCGTCTATGGCCGATGAGTTAAAGGCAAAAGGGTTAGAAATTGATGCTAAATCGATTTCAAAACTCACTGAATTCCCCATGAATGCCGTAATAAGCCTCGGCGGTTGTACCGCATCATTCGTATCGCCAAAGGGCCTAGTCGTGACTAACCATCACTGTGCCTATGGGGCGATTCAATACAACTCCACCCCAGAGAAAAACCTGTTACAGGATGGTTTTTTAGCTAAGACCTTCGCCGATGAATTGCCAGCGACACCGGGCTCACGAGTGTATGTGACCGAAGATGTGACCAATGTGACCGAGCGCGTTAAAGCTGGGCTCGACGGAAAAGTGGGTAGCGACTTCTATCAAGGCATTGAAGCACAAGAAAAAGCCCTAGTAGCCGAATGTGAAAAAGACGAAGGTTACCGCTGTCAAGTGTATAGCTTCCACGGTGGCCTCGAATACTACCTGGTCAAACAACTGGAAATCCGCGACGTGCGCTTAGTCTATAACCCAGCGGGCAGCGTCGGTAAATACGGCGGCGATATCGATAACTGGATGTGGCCGCGTCACACCGGCGACTTTTCTTTCTATCGCGCCTATGTCTCTAAAGCGGGCAAGCCTGCCGATTTTAGCAGCGATAACGTGCCATATGAGCCAAAGAGCTTCTTAAAAGTATCGGCTAAAGGTGTGAGCGAGGGCGATTTTGTGATGGTGGCTGGCTACCCAGGTCGCACCAACAGATATCGCACCGCCACTGAAGTTCAAAATGAGTTTGAGTGGGCTTATCCCGAAGGCAAAATGCTACGTGAGCGCTTTATTGAAATCATTAAAGAAACCGCGCCCGAGGGCAGTGATGAGCGTATTAAATATGAGAGCCAAATTGCTGGCCTTGCAAATTACGCGAAAAACTTCACTTCGATGATCGAGTTTTACGGCAAATCCACTATGTTGGCCGACCGTAAAGTCCTCGAAGCTAAACTTGCTGAGTGGATCGCCAAAGACAGCAGCCGTGAAGCGAAATACGGCAAAACCTTAGCGGAATTAGATGCTTTGATTGCTAAAGCTAAAGCGCATCAAGAGCGTGACATGATCCTAAGCTACATTGGTAGTACGACTATGTTGCCGACGGCGCGCAGCTTGTATCGCCTCGCGAACGAGAAGCAACTGCCAGATATGCAGCGTGAACCGGGCTTTCAAGAGCGTGATATGACACGTCTAAAAGCCAGCATGGAGCGTATCGATCGTCGTTATGCACCAAGCGTTGATAAAGCGGTGTTGTTCGACATGCTAAAACGCTACGCCGCATTGCCAGCTGAGCAGCGCCTGCCTGCATTGGATAAAGCCTTTGGGATCGATAAAAAGTTTAGTGAAGCTAAGCTTTCGAAAACCTTAGATAAAATGTACGCCAATACTGAGTTAGGTAATAAAGACGTACGCCTGGCATGGATGGATAAATCCGTAGCCGATTTCAAAGCCTCTAAAGATCCTTTCATTCAATTCGCCGTCGCTATGTATGACACAGATATGGCAGAAGAAAAGAAAGAAAAACAATTAGCGGGGGAGCTAATGAAGGTGCGCCCACAGTATATGGATGCCATCATTGCCTACAACCTAGAGCAAGGTAAGCCGGTTTACGCCGATGCGAACTCTAGCCTGCGTGTTACGGTCGGCCATGTGAAAGGCTATTCGCCAAAAGACGGTTTAGTGGCCGTGCCATTTACTCGCCTTGAAGGCATAGTGCAAAAGGACACGGGTGTTGATCCATTCGATGCGCCGAAGAAAGAGTTAGAGCTGATCAAGCAGAAGCAATACGGTGATTTCTACATGAAATCAATAGACTCTGTACCAGTAAACTTTTTATCAACCTTAGATACTACTGGCGGAAATTCTGGCTCACCGACCTTAAACGGCCGCGCTGAATTAGTGGGCCTTTTGTTCGACGGTGTGTATGAAAGCATTATCGGCGGTTGGGCATTTGATAACGAGATTAACCGTTCTATTCATGTCGACAGCCGTTATATGCTGTGGGTAATGAAGTATTTAGATCATGCCGACAACCTATTAGCTGAGATGGAAATCGTTAAGTAATCTATTGCCGCACCAGCAATGGTGCGGCCTATAGTGGCATAGTGAATTTGGATTATCAGCATTCAAGTGTGACTTAGTGCTCTTTGAATGCTGCCATAACAAGATAATAAAATAGCGATAAACTCACTGGGTTTATCGCTTTTTTTGTGTGAAAGTAATGGCTGTTGATAGCTGTTGAGATAGCAGTCTTGATAGGTGTGCCAAGGCATTACTCACCTTTTGAGCATTAGCGTAACCTGTGGATTTAATAGCCTTACGCTGCGCGCTTTGGGACAAAGGCTCGCTGCGTTTTGCGCGGCATTATCTGCATTTCGGATAAACAAAAATAATCCTAGTAGCTGGACTGTGAGCAGTGATGAGCTTAAGGATGTAACGCTTGGCTTGAGACTTTACCTTTACACCATTTGCCGCTGTTGTGCTGCTTCTTAAACTCGCACATGCTATCCCATCGACCACTTATACCACTGTATTGACGGCGAAACTCTTTAGCAGAAGTAAGCCAAGCATCGGGCGCAATGCCTAATTCATTGAGCAGCTTTGGTTGCTGATTATCGATATAACCTTTCTTATCAAGGCGAATCGCTCGGCCAGTCCAATCTATCAACTCAAGATAATCAGCAAAATGAAACGGAATGTCCATTTGCTGATTCAGATGTGTTGAACCATCAAATTTAGCGAGGGATTGGTGTGTTGTTTGCGGTCGTTTATTTGCGGATTGAGCCAGTGTGTTAACTGAGGGGAAAGCGTTATCTTGCGGAGATAGCGAGTTAATTCGCTCCTGAATCGATGTAAAATCAGAGGATTGCAAAGAGTCGGCAATACCTGCTCGAATAGGATTTAAATCCACATACATCATGCAGGCCAGTAGTGCTTGTTCATCTAACAGCGCTTGCGACTTAAAACGACCTTCCCAAAAGGCACCTTTACACTCATCTTCACGATTAGCCTTACGGGCAATTTCTTCATTTAAACAGCGCATAAACCAAGATATGCTGGATAAGCGCTCATGCCACTCGGCAAGTAAGTTATCAAGCAACATCATTTCACCGTCGATTAAAGCATCACCATTCATATACTTAGTCGCGACAGCATGGCCCTTAGTGATTTGACACCAGCGGCTAATAATATCTTTTTGACTTAAGGATTTTGCCTTGTCGAGATCAATTTTAAGCACTAGATGATAGTGATTGTTCATCACCGCATAGGCACAGATATCAATACAGAAAATCGCAGATAATGCTTTGATTTTATCCACAATCCAGCCACGTCTATGCTCGTAACTGCGACCTGTGAGTTTATCTTCACCACATAAAAAAGCCCTACGAACACAGCGATTTATCACATGATAGAAAGGCGTCGCATTGGCATCAATTAACTGTCTTCTGGCCGAAGTCATAGCAAACTCCACACAGACAAAATCAGGGTAATTTAAAGCCTAGTTGAAGGTGCTGAAAAACACAAAAAGATGTGGCTGTCCTCATTGTTTGTCTCAGACGTTTCTATCTTCATTGGAGTTTATTGGCAGATATTGTTCGCGCAGGCATTTGTCTCAAATTGAGGCTAGCTGCTTGAGGGCATTCGCGATTTGTCTTCCACTAAATCGTTACTGCGGCTTTAAGCACTACAACTTCCTGTGGGGTGAGTGGCCGCATCGCTCCTTCGGCTAAGGATTCTAGCGTTAATGTCATTAATGCGACGCGCTGTAAGTCAATCACCTTATAGCCTAAGGCGCTGGACATCCGCCGAATTTGTCGATTCAGCCCTTGAGTCAGTACGATTTCAAAGCTGTCCGGACTGAGACGGCGGGCTTGGCAGGGCAGGGTTTGCACATCTTTATAATTCACTCCACTGGCCATTTGTTCAACAAAATCATCAGTGAATGGCCTATCGAGGAGCACATGGTAGGTTTTGCTGTGGGCAAAACTGGGGTGCATGAGTTTATGGGTCAACTCACCATCGTTAGTTAACAGCAACAGGCCGCGGGAGTCCTTATCGAGCCTGCCGACGGGATAGAGTCTTGGTGCTTTGGGAAGTAGGTGTATAAGGCTCGTTTCATCCTGCTCAAGTAAACGGCAATCCGTACCTGCGGCTTTATTGAAGATCCAATAGGCGAGCGTTTCGGTTTGAGTGATAGGTGCGCCATCAAGCTCAATATGGTCGAGACAGTTTAATGAGCCGTCCAAACGAATAGGATCTGTGTGCTTGGCAATCTTGCCATTAAGTGTAATACGCCTAGCTTCAATCAAACGGCAGGCTTCACGGCGTGAGCCAATTCCACATTGGGCGAGGTATTTGGCTAAGCGCATAGATTAAGTTAAGACAAATGATGGATTTGAGCGCGATAATACAGGATTTTGGATAAGCGGCGCATGGCAAATGCGAGGCTTAAACACCAAATAATGTTGAGATTGGTTTGCAGCCACATATTGACTGAAACACTGCAAAAGTGTGTTTGGGGCTCGCAGGGGGAAAATCTAATAGAGTCCAATCTAACTGTAGGCTTAAGCTAACAGCGCTTATAAAACTAATTAAACTCAGGTAAAACAACGGTCTTGGACAAATTAGTTTAGGTACTATGCCCGCAATAATCACTAAAAAATGCAAGCTTAATGTACTCAATAGGTAACTTGTTGAAACCAGTCTGTGCATGCTTAAAAAGTTAATCGGGAAAATGCCCATCAAAATCACCGAAGTACCCACCCAAACGCCTGTAAGGGCAATATATTGGCTAAAAGTATCGAGCTTGAGTAAGTAAAGCCCTGCCATTGAGATCAACATACAAATCCCCGCCGCCAATAAACCTAGGTTAAAAACATAGGCAAGGGGGGAGTTGATATAGTCACCCAAAAAGTCTGCCCGCATAGATAGGGCTTGAATGCCAATGGTTTGATATTCAGCATATATGGCAATACTAACCCCCGCAGCACTGAGAAAGGCTGCACCCACAATCAACCAAGTGATCAGGCGATGTAAATCATAATAACTGGGTTCTTGGTGTCTTGGGTTCATAGTGTTATCGGGTGAATCAAGGTCGAATAATCGGGTGTAACTTGCCTCAATCCCTGAATGATGGCAAGTCTAGGATAGTGGCATATGCTGAAAAGCGATTAAAAACTAAGGGAGCTAATTGCTCCCTTAGTGATGTGAATAATATTAGTGTTGTGAATAATAGCGATAAAACCTAGTGACGCTTACAGAAATCAGTGACGCTTGCGGAAAATCACAATCGCAATCGCCACGGCAGCGAGGATCATGCAGTACCAAGCATAGGACACTGCGGCTAGCGGTGTGATGCTAAAGGTTGATGCGATGAGCAACGCCTGGGCGCCATAGGGAATTAACCCTTGGATAATACAAGCGAAAATATCGAGTATGCTGGCCGCACGTTTTGGGCTTACGCCGTGCTTTTCAGCTAAATCCTTCGCAATCTCCCCCGTCACTACGATAGAAACTGTGTTGTTAGCAACGCAGCTATTGGTCACAGCCACAATCCCCGCCATCCCTAATTCGGCGGCGCGGCATGAGGCTTCACCTTGGGCCTTTGAGAAGCGAGTGATCAGCTTTTCAATCTGCTTACTCACAAAGGCTAAACCACCTTGTTGCTGCATCAGGGCGGCTAAACCACCCACCAACATAGACAGGATAAAAATCTCCTGCATATTGCTAAAACCGGCGTAGATATCCTTACCAAACTGGATCACGCCGTAATCCATAGTCAACAAGCCTGTTGCGCCCGCTAGTAAGATGCCTAAGGTTAAGACGACAAATACGTTTAAACCAGCAACCGCTAAAACCAAAATGGTCAGGTAAGGAATAACCTTAATCAGATCGATATTCTGCGGTGCTAGCTCGGCTTGACCTTGGCCAGCAACGACAAAGGCGATAAAGGTGAGTACAGAAGCGGGAATCGCAAATATTAAGTTTTCACGGAATTTATCTTTCATATCACAGCCTTGAGTACGAGTGGCTGCAATGGTGGTATCGGAAATAATCGACAGGTTGTCACCAAAGAGGGCGCCCGACATTACAGCGCCCGCCATCAGGGCGTAATCGATTTGCGCTTGGTCGGCAACACCTAGAGCAATGGGCGCAACGGCGGCGATAGTGCCCATTGAGGTTCCCATGGCCGTGGCGATAAAAGCGGCAATCACGAAGAAGCCGGGCAACAGCAGGTTTGATGGGATCAAGGATAAACCTAAGGCCACGGTGGCATCGACACCTCCAGTGGCTTTAGCGACCGCAGCGAAGGCGCCTGCAAGTAAGTAAATCAAACACATAGCAATAATATTGCTGTGACCGATACCGCCAATAAAAGTATCAATCGATTGATTTAATTTCTGTTTTGATAGTATCAGCGCCAGAATAATCGCAGGTAAAATGGCGATAACACTGGGTAATTGATAGAAGGCAAAGTCGACGCCCTGGCTTTGGAAATACACGCCCGCGCCAATAAATAGACCTAGAAAAACCAATAATGGCAACAGGGCAATGAAGGATGCCGGACTGCTCTGTGAAGATGTTTGTGCTGAATGACTCAATGTTGTCTCTCTTTTACTTAGAGTTTTATCCGCGGGATCCTTGGCAGTCAAACTCGCTTAAATTTCATGCTGCTTCGGCATCATATCCTAGCAACGTGTGGCGAAGCATATTTGATCCCCTCTCTTCTGTCAATTTAGACGTCTAGATGTTTTTACTTCCATTTGCTCAGGTGAGTAATAAAGCACCTAGTTTGACCGTCAATTTTTAGCATTATTATTTTAAATCAAACGATTAATGCATATATTCCCAACGCGCCGAAATTGGAGTGGGTTATATGTGGTTGCATTGAAAACAGTCCAAGGTTTCCCTTGGACTGTGATAGGGGCAGGCTTAAGCGACTTTAAATCGGGCCACTTCTTTTTGTAGATTGCTGCAAATGGCTTTAGTGTTGACGACGACTTGCTGGGTTTCTTGGATAACCATATTACAATATCTTGTTTTATCAGACAGTTCAGTCAAGTTACGATTGATTTCTTCGGTTACATGGGTTTGTTCTTCGGTCGCCGTTGCCGTTTGCGTGGACATCTCGCTGACCTTAGAGGTGGAGTTAAGAATTTCATCTAATGCATCTTGGGTCTGACTGGCGAGGGTGACCGTCGAGGTAGTCAGGCTAGCACCGGATTCAATACTCTTTACCGCATCATTTACACCGCGCTGCAACTCTTCAATCATGCGCTGAATATCTTGGGTCGAGGTTTCGGTGCGGCTCGCCAGCGTACGCACTTCATCGGCGACCACAGCAAAACCGCGGCCCTGTTCGCCCGCCCGCGCCGCTTCAATAGCCGCGTTAAGTGCGAGCAGGTTGGTTTGTTCAGCAATAGAGCGGATCACATCGAGTACTGAGGCAATATTGGCCGAGTTGACTGAGAGCTTTTCAATCACAGTGACGGCATTTTTAACCGATTCAGATAGTTGCTGAATATGATTAACCGACTGGGTAAGGATTTTTTTACCTTCCACAGTTTGATCATTCACCTTAGTAATTTCGCTCGCCGTGTGCAGGGCATTGCTGGCGACTTCCCTTACAGCCGCGCTCATTTGATTGACTGCGGTGACAATGGTGTCGACGAACTGCTCCTGTTCATGGCTGATGCTGATTGTGGTAGCAGACTTAGTCGCAAGACTTTCAACGGTTTGGCTCACATCTTTGGTTTGACTAATAATTGCGATAATCATCTGTTGTAGCTGCGCCACAAACAAGTTAAAGGCGTTGGCGAGTTCGCCAATTTCATCCTGACGGGTGATGGGGATCCGCTGGGTTAAGTTGCCATCACCATCGACAATATCATTGATCCTATGAGTAATATCTTGAATGGCATCGACTATGATTTTGGGGCCAAAATAGGCGATCAACAGGGCGACAATCGCCACTAAGCTGGCGATGCTAACCGATATTTGGGTTTGGGTGGTGGCCTGTTCCGATGCCTGTAAATCCAGCTCCTTGACGCGGTTATCGGCGGCTTCGCCCGCAGCATTGTAGATGTTTCTTAAGGCTTTAAACTCTTTTTTTGATTTACTTTCATGCAGTTGTCTAGCTCGTTCAAAATCATTATTTTTAACCGCGTTAATCACCTCGGATGAGGCTTGATACCAGAGGGAGAATTGGGCTTCAAAGCCGTTGGTGGATTGCAGCACTTGTAGATGATCCTTGAGAATTTTTTTAAATTCCGCCATACGATCACGGGCTTGGTCGGCATTTTCCTGCCAATCATTTATCTCGCTATTGCGCTCATCGCTGTTCAATCCTTCCCTGAGTAGCACTGTTTCACTAAGCTGTGCTTGATAAAGATCGCGATCAGCATTGAGTATCGCCGAAATTGCCGGGTTAAAGAGCTGACTAAATTCCTGCATTTGCTTAATCGTCGCGCGACTTTGCATGGCATCGGTTATTGCCATCACAATAAGGGCCATCGCCATAACGATAAGCATCAGCGAAAATTTAACTCGAATACTACTGAACATAGGGGCATCTCCATTAATAACTTACTAAATAGCTTAGTAGTTATTTAGGAATTTGCCCGGAGCTTGCGAAGCCACATTAACAGATTGAAGAGATTTGACCCGCCTCTATTTCACCCATGAGGCGAGTCAATTTTGCCATTTATTCGGTACAAGCTAAGGTTGTGATGGCTTTAGGCTTAGGTTTTATCTGTACTAGCATCACGCCCATAATCACCATAGAGCCACCAAGATAATGATAAATCGCTAAGGTTTCATCTAGGATAATCGCCGCCAGTATCGCCGCAAGAATTGGCATGAGATTAAAAAAGACGCTAGTGCGTTCGGCCCCTAGTTTGCTTATGCCGTTGATCCAAGCCCAAGGGGCGATGAGTGAAGCGCCAACGGCTGCATACAAAATGAGCGGCGCTGCTTGAGTGCTGATGGTGACACTCGATGCACTAAAAAGTAGTGGGGTTAACATCAACACGGCAATAATTCCTTGAATATAAACCGATTCCCAAGTCGATATCGGTAGCTGCCAGCGTTTGAGCAGTACCCCATAAAGCGCGTACACAAAGGCGCTAATCAGTAATAGTAAATCACCCTCGGTTACGCCAATGGCCAAATTGGCCATATCCCCATGACTTAACATAAACACTAAACCCAGCAGCGAAATTAAGGTGCCGCCAAAGACTAAGGGCGTAAGTTTTTGTTTGAGTAGAGGCACAGCCAAAAACAGACTGACCATAGGCACCAGCGAGTTGATCAATGCCATATTGGTGGCGGTTGTTGTTGCCGCGGCAAAGTAGGCAAGGCTTTGGTTTAGCACCATGCCTAAGGCGGCTAAGGTGGCGAGTTTCGGCAGTAGAGGAATGATAGTGCGGCGATTTTTCCATACGGGTTTTAGCATAAAAGGCGTTAACACTAGCATGGCAAAAAACCAGCGATAAAAGGCAATGGCTTCGGGGGCGATAATCCCGAAAGAAAGCTTGTTTACAATGGCGTTGCCCGCCCAGATCACTACGGCGAGCAAGGGAAATAAATACAGCATAGGTAAGTCTTTATTCAGGTGAAGACGGGCTTATACCGGGCGGCATAAACAGGTGTCAAAGGTTAAGTGCTATTATCCATGGTCTTTTGTGATATAAATATCGCTTAAAAGACAATGTCAGTTCCCCGGCGGACAATAAATTCTTATGTCTATGCCTAGAATTGTTTGGAAATACATTCATAGGAGTACAGATGCGCCCTGTTTACCATCCTCTAGGGGCTGAACAAGCGCCAGTTGCAGATATTTTCTTTTACTATGAAGCCTTTCTGCCTAATACCATTACGCCTAAGCATCAACATACTTGGGGGCAAGTGCAGTTGAGCAGCGGCGGCATTATGGAGTTGCATGCAGCGGGGCAGCGATTGTTAGCGCCGTCTCAATATGCGATCTGGGTACCCGCAGGTATAGAACATGAGAGCTACACCCGCCGCAGTATTCATTATTATTCGATGAATATCGCCGCAAGTCGCTCGCTTGTCTTTCCCCGTGAGACTTGTTTACTCACAGTAACCCCAATTGCAAAGACGATAGTGAATGATCTCTGGGCGCGGCAGATAAGCGTCGCCGAGAGCGATGCGGATAAACGTTTGGTGGAGGTGTTAATCGACCAGTTAGTTTTGGGGCAGGCGCAGCCGCAATTTTTACCTTCGAGTCGCGATAAGTTGTTACAGCCGATTTTACAGCAGCTTGAACTCGATCCCGCCAGCCACAAGAGTCTTAACATTTGGGCGAGTGAACTGCATACCACAGAACGTACCCTTGCTCGGCGCTGCCAGGATAGCCTTGGAATGAGTTTTACTGAATTACGACAGCGATATAAGTTTATTTATTCGCTACAACTTTTACGTGAAGGCTTATCTATTAAGGAAGTTGCGCTGACCTTAGGCTACAACCAGACATCGCCCTATATAGTGATGTTTAAAAAATATGCTCAATATTCCCCAGAACAATACCGGCGCCAGCTGGCATAAAATAGGGTACAGCAATTGCTGTACCCTATTTGTGAGTAAAAGAGAGGATTTAAGGGATTTTAATAACAGGAGTTAATCGGAAGCTTTTTGGCGGTTCCGTTTATCCTGACGTTTCTCTTTTAAGGTTTTCATCGGCGTTTTTTTCGCTTTTTCTTTACTCATGGAAAATACTCCCAAGTGAAGTGAGGCTATCGAGTGTAGCGCCGCGGATCTCACTGATAGCTAAGCTCAAGTTTTCAGTTAATAATCTTGAGATATTACATAGGAAGAGCGAGTCCTTTAAATAACCTTCTTAGTTTATGGTTAAGCGCTGCCATACTTTAGTCAATTTTTAAGAAGGTTAAATTTAGGTTCACTTGCTTCAATGTATTTCGCGGCCAGTAAATAACTTCAAAATATCTTCCTCCAATATATTGGTTTGCCTGTGCTAAATGCCGCCGCAAATAGCGAGTAAAAAGCATGTTGCCACTGAATTGAACATGCTTGTTTTTTAAACTACTTCGTTTTCTTCGGTTGTTTTTGGGCTAAACGGACATCTTTAATCATAAACAGCACTGGTTTACCTAAAATGCTCACTTTTGCCATTTCACCCTTTGACAGCCCAAGTAAGCTGACGCCCAAATCGGAGATAACAGAGAAACGTCCTGCACTGGGTTTATGCCTTGGTGGATACACTAACTCAATTTGGTACTCTTGCTGATCCTGTAGATTAACTAAGTGAATTTCCCGTCCCACAGTCACTTTATCACTAGTAGTATCATGCTTTAGCTGTTCAAGCTTACTAATTACGCCTGCCAATGCCATTGGGCGCAGTGAGGCATTAAAACTGTTTTGTAAATAATAGATTTCAGTTTTTAGAATAAAATTCTGGAAAAGACCGCTAAAAAATGAATATGCCATTGCCGCCTCTGAAATAACAAAGTTAAAATATAAGCATAGAAGTTTAAAAGAGTATTAGTTTTAATCTGCGCTTATTTCAAAAAAGTTATAATTCTGCCGAGCGCGAGTGACGCTCGGCTTAGACTGGGAATTTGAGCGAGAGGCGAATTAAGCTTATGACACTAGATACGCTAGCTATTACATGGGAAAATAGTGATGAAAATGCAGTGCTAAACATAGTGTTACATCTCCATTTTTAATTAAGGTAAAATTAATCATTAAATATCTAGATGATCAATTTTAAATAAGTTGTCCATACCATAGGCCAAGTAAAAAAATAAAGCAAGTCTGAAAATATTGAATCCTTTGAATAATTGAATCCTTTGAAAAATAGTTTTGTGATATTTATTAACCTCTGATATCGAATAGTCCAAAAAATTATTTCGGAAAAGCCCATTTTCGCCCTCGGTCGCAGTTTTTAATTCGGGATTAAAATTTTTTAGACTTCTAGATGTCTATCTGTTAGCTTTGTTGAACATGCACAAATCCTGTGCAATTTTCAATGTCGATTGAATACTGGGCTGCTACGGATAAGGAAGGCAAAATGAAGCTTGAATCACTGGCATTACACCACGGTTATGAGTCAGAGGCGACCACTAAGGCGGCCGCGGTACCTATCTATCAAACGACCTCTTATACCTTCGATGATACCCAGCATGGTGCTGATTTATTTGATTTAAAAGTCGCTGGCAATATTTATACGCGGATAATGAATCCTACCACTAGCGTGCTAGAGCAGCGCCTCGCGGCCATTGAAGGTGGCATAGGTGCGCTGGCCGTAGCATCGGGTATGGCGGCGATTACCTATGCAATTCAAGCCCTGACTCAAGTTGGCGATAATATTGTCAGCACCAGCCAGCTCTATGGCGGCACCTATAATCTGTTTGCTCATACGCTGCCGCGCCAAGGCGTTGAAGTGCGCATGGCGGCCTTCGATGATTTTGAAGGCTTAAATGAGCTGATCGACGATAAAACCAAGGCCTTGTTCTGCGAATCTATTGGTAATCCTGCGGGCAATATTGTCGATTTACAGCGTTTAGCCGAGATTGCCCATAGGCATGGCGTGCCTTTAATTGTCGATAATACGGTCGCGACTCCAGTGCTATGCCGCCCCTTTGAGCATGGCGCCGATATCGTTATTCATTCTTTAACTAAATACATTGGTGGCCACGGCACGACAATCGGTGGGGTGATTATCGATTCTGGCAAGTTCGATTGGGTGGCGAATAAGGAAAGATTTGCCTTACTCAACCAAGCAGATCCTTCCTACCACGGCGTGGTTTACACCGAAGCCTTTGGCCCTGCTGCATTTATTGGTCGTTGCCGTGTGGTACCGCTGCGTAATACCGGCGCCGCGCTTTCACCGCACAGTGCATTTTTACTGTTGCAAGGCCTTGAAACCTTAAGCCTTAGAATGGAGCGCCATTGCTCGAACGCCTTGGCATTAGCGGAATATCTGGTGCTGCATCCGGCGGTGAGTTGGGTGAACTACGGCGCCTTGCCGAGCAGCCCTTATCAGGATAATTGCCACAAGATCACTGGCGGAAAAGCCTCTGGGATCATCAGCTTTGGGATTAAAGCGGCAACCCCTGAAGAAGGTAAGCTTGCCGGTGGACGTTTTATCGATGCACTGCAGATGATCCTGCGTTTAGTGAACATTGGCGATGCGAAATCCTTGGCCTGCCACCCTGCGAGCACTACGCACAGACAGCTCGATGCCGATGAACTGGCGAGGGCGGGCGTGTCTGAGGATCTTATTCGTATCTCAGTTGGGATTGAGCATATCGATGACATTATTGCCGACGTGGCCCAGGCGCTCGATAAGGCATTAGTGAGCCAATAGTATTTAGTCCATCATTCATAGTGAAAACCTAAAAGCCGCCATAGATTATTCGATGGCGGCTTTTTAGTGCGCAAAGGCATATTAATCCTGCAGGATTACTTTTTCGCCTGCAGGATCACAAATTTACCGTTAGAAGCCGCTGTGGTGCAGTTTTTAAATAAGCGCTGTAATTTTACATGGTAAGCCAGATGGCGGTTGCCGACGATATGTAAGATCCCACCGTCTTTTAAGCGGCGGCGAGCATCTAAAAACATCTGCCAGGCTATATGATCGGTAATGGCTTCACCTTGATGGAACGGCGGATTACACAGTACTAGATCCGGCTGCACATCATCGGGTAGATGTGTCATGCAATCGTCCCAATAGAAGTGGCCTTTATCTCTGGGCAACTGATTGCGTGCCCAGTTTGCCTTGGCCGAAGCGACTGCCATTTCAGAATCATCGATAAAATGGATATCGGCCTCTGGGAATAACTGAGCCGTGCGTAACCCTAACACGCCATTGCCACAGCCGAGGTCGACAATGGTTTTAAAATCCCCTTTGGGCAGATTATCTAGCATGATACGTGCGCCAATATCGAGTTTATTGGCGGCGAATACATTACTTAAATTGCTGATCTCAAGTTGATATTCAGGTACGGCCCAAGTCACCTCTTTAGGTAAGGCTCTTGGTTTACCATCGCAAAGACAGGTGATCACTCGGGTGTTTTTCCAGGCTAAACTGGCGCTTGCTGGGCCTAAATGTTTTGCAAAGATATCGAGCAGGGCGCTATTGATCGATTTGGCTTTGGCGGCCACTAATACACGAGTGCCAGCGGGTAACACGTGCGATAAGCGTATTAGCTGGTGGGCAAAGTAGCTTAAGTTCTTAGGCAACTTCATCAATACTAAGGCTAAGTTTTCTGGCAAAGTATCGCGGCTGGTAAACCATTGCAGATTATCCATCGGCAACTGATTGCGGCCATGATTTTGCTCTGTGCCTAAAAAGCTGGTTCTGGCATCGGTTTCAACAAATAGCGGCCAACTTGGATTTCGTTTCGATAGCGCACAGCTTAAGGCGCCAAAGCTGTCGTTAATAATGGCGGTCGGCACTGCGGCTTGTCCTGACTCAACAAGGCTCTTGAGTAAGTGCTCGTCGGCGGCATCCCAAGCTTGAAGATTAGATTCCTGCTGTGCTGGATACCGTAAAAGTTCGAGTTCAACACCCGCTACTGAAAATTGTGTTGTCATGTGCCACACTGCGCCAATAAATTTAAGGCGCAGATTATCGCAGATTTCATGGCTCAGTGCGACGGCTCGCATGGAGGACGTCAATGCAGCAAGGTAAGTTAGGGTTTGATACAGAGGGTGAGGCTGAAATTAAGCCGCCCATTACCTTAGTACGCAGTTATCTTAATGCTGAGCAGCAAGCAGCTTTATTGCAAGAAGCGCAAACTTATCCCTTGAGTCGCCCCGAAATCCAAGTCTTCGGTCAGTTTCATCCTATCCCTCGCCAACAAGTGTGGTTTGGTGATTTGGGCTGTGACTATTTATATTCAGGCCTTTTTATCCGCGCCTTACCTTGGCCTAAGTATGCCTATAAATTGAGGGAAAAACTTGCCCGGGATTTTGGCTTAGCGAGCAATGGTGTATTAGTGAATCGTTACGCCGATGGTCACGAGTGTATGGGCGCCCACAGCGATGATGAGCCAGAAATCGCCCATGGCAGTGATATTGCCTCTATCAACCTTGGTGCTACCCGGGATTTTGTGATTAAACATAAACATAGCCAAGTAAAATACAGCATCAGTTTGCACAGTGGTGATTTGCTGATCATGCATTGGCCGATGCAGCGCGATTGGCTGCACAGTGTGCCTAAGCGATTAAAGGTGAAAGACCCCCGTTGGAACTACACTTTTAGGCAACTGATAGTAAATTTTCACGGTTAATTATTACCTTAATATATGGCGTTGATATTGCGATTAATGTTGCAATAGAGTGAGTCATCATTAACAAAATTAGCCCAGTGAATTTGATCTTTTTAACTTGAAGCAGTACTCTGCGGCCACTGGATTTTCCCATTCTGAGATTCGAATATGTCCAATATGCACACGCAGGTTACAGTGACCGAGACCATTACACAGAAGTTAACGGATAGCTTCTCGCCAATTCACTTAGAGGTTCTCAACGAAAGCCATCGTCACCATGTTCCGCCTAATTCAGAGACTCATTTTAAAGTCGTATTAGTGAGTGAAGAGTTCGATGGGCTGCGCCTATTGGCACGTCATCGTTTAATCAATAACTGTTTAGCCCATGAGTTAGCCACAGGTGTGCATGCGCTTTCTATTCATACTTTTACCCCAAGTGAGTGGGATGCGACTGTGGAAGTTCCCCGTACCCCCAATTGCCGCGGTTAAGCGTTAACGGGTATTTACGACTAAGCCACTTCCTCGGAAGTGGCTTTTTGTTATTATACCAATCACATTAAATATCTAATCAGTTCAGAGCCTCACAGGCATCTCAATCCAAGGCGCATTGACGCAGAAATGGTCATTCCCTTTTAAGTCAATGCAACACGGGAGTGGGGTGCCTGTGTGGCTCCCGAAGGGCGGGTTTCAACGCGCTTTATACTGCGTTCAAGGCTTTCGACAGAGCACCACTATGCCTTCAAGCCTTCGCCTTGTCTAAAGCGCGTTGAACTCCCGCTGAATGAACAGATATTTAATACGATTGGTATTAGGTCGCATAGGGGCATTCTTTAGTTTCCCTGCTGAATTTTATGTGTTAACAATATGTTCTATTTTGTGGGTATTTAGCGCGTATCAAGGTGCTTAATACTTCTCGTACAGAACGCTGACTCAGGTTTAACAAAGAGGGGCGATTGAAACTAGGGAGTGTATAAGATGTATAGGTTTGGGCCCCTGCTTTTGACTCTGTTGCTTGTGGTGCTTAGCGGTTGCAAGCCGCCGGCAGGCAATGCGGGAAATGCATCAGGAGAGCCTGGCAGTACTCTCTCATCTAGCCCTCAAATTATCGAATGGCATCTTGCTACTTCTTGGCCTAAAAACTTCCCCGGTTTAGGTATGGCCCCCGAGCGTTTTGCCCGCCTTGTCGATGAGATGTCCAATGGCCGCTTAAAGATCCAGGTCCATGGCGCGGGTGAATTAATGCCCGCTTTTGCGGTATTTGATGGTGTCAGTCAAGGCAAAATTCAGATGGCCCATGCCGCTTCTTATTACTGGAAGGGTAAGACACCCGCGGCGCAGTTCTTTTCCTCTATTCCCTTTGGTATGACGGCCCAAGAAATGAATGGTTGGCTGCACTACGGCGGTGGCATGGCGCTTTGGGAAGAAGTATATCGCCCCTTTGGGGTTATACCGCTGGCGGGCGGTAATACTGGGATGCAGATGGGCGGCTGGTTCAATAAGCCCATAAACACTATTGCCGATTTTAAAGGTTTGAAGATCCGTATGCCGGGTTTAGGCGGCGAAGTGTTAAAACGAGTCGGTGCCGTCCCCGTGAATATGGCGGGTCGTGAACTCTATGGCGCGCTGCAAACGGGGTCGATTGATGCGGCTGAATGGGTCGGGCCATTAAACGATCTTGCCTTTGGTTTGCATAAGGTGGCTAAGTACTACTATTACCCCGGTTGGCATGAGCCGGGTTCTAATATGGAGTTTTTAATTAATAAAGCCGCCTTCGAGGCACTTCCTAAGGATTTGCAGGCCATTGTGAAGGTCGCGGCTAGGGCGATCAATCAAGATATGCTCGATGAATATACGACCCGTAATGTGACAGCCCTTGATATCTTAGTCAAAGATGAGGGGGTTGAGTTAAGGGAGTTTCCCGCCAAAGTGCTAACAGAACTTGAGCAGATTTCCTTGAGAGTGATTGAAGAACAAGCTAATCAAGACCCTTTAATGCGTAAAGTTTACGATGCATACCACGTCTACGAACAGGGTGTACGTCAGTATCATAAAATAGCCGAGGATGCCTACAGCCAACAAAGGCAACAATAATCGCCAGCGTTGTTATTAAATGGTCATATTAGCGGCGGATTTATATGAGATGATTTCATCTTACCTTATCTTGTTATCGACCTAATTCATTTGATGATATGCTGGCAATCTATATAGACAGTGACAGTGGCGTTGATGTCGCCCTGAGAATTTGGAGATCCCTATGCCATTACTTGATAGCTTTACCGTTGACCATACTCGAATGAATGCACCCGCAGTCCGAGTCGCTAAGCATATGAGCACGCCAAAGGGCGATGCGATTACGGTATTTGATCTGCGTTTTTGTGCGCCGAATAAAGAGATCCTCAGCGAGCGTGGTATTCACACTCTGGAGCATTTATTTGCAGGCTTTATGCGTGATCACTTAAATGGCAATGACGTTGAAATTATTGATATTTCACCCATGGGTTGTCGCACTGGTTTTTATATGAGTTTGATTGGTGAGCCGACTGAGCGCCAAGTGGCCGATGCATGGTTGGCTTCGATGGAAGATGTACTCAAAGTCGTTGAGCAATCAGAGATCCCTGAGCTGAACGAATACCAGTGTGGTACCTATGAAATGCATTCATTAGAGCAGGCGCAGGATATCGCGCGTAATATTATTGCGGCGGGCGTGAGTGTGAATCGCAACGATGATCTGAAATTAAGCGATGAGATCCTCGGCAAACTCTAAGTCTTCGCCACTCTTAATACTGAAAGTGGCAGTTTAGCGTTATAGCTACAGATAGAAGAAAGCGACAATGTCGCTTTTTTTTTGGAATAAATTCAGCTATTTTACAACTTAATAACAAAAACACCGTACGCTAACAAACACTTTTGGGAGCTTGGTATGTCTAGTCGCTATTTTGCAGTATCGCTTACCGCGGCTGCGGTTTCGCTCGTTTGCTCAAATGTTCTCTCTGCTAACCCGCTTTATTATCAAACTCTAGAACTCAGCGAACTCCATGATAACTATCACAGCAGTGATGATGTGATGACGCTCAGTCACTTAAACTCATTAACCTTACTGCCCGCCGATCACAGTGGTAATACGGCCAATGTCGGTATGCGTTCGGCCAGCCAAGGCGTGGCGGTGATGCAAGACAGGGTGTATTTCTCTCCTGCACCCTACAGTGCACCACAGTTACAGCTACTGCCGCATCTTTTGCAGCAACAGAGTGTTACCGTTACCCCTCTTGCGGATATGGCCGTTGGCGGACAAGGTGCGTTTGGGGTGGTGAACTACCAGAGTCTAGCCATTGCTGATAACGCGCAGAATGCCAGTCTAATGGTCGAAGGCACGACCGACTCGGATTTTAATGCGGGTATGAACTGGGGCGTTAAACAAAAAGAATATGGTATGGTTCTGGCGGCAAATTACAGCCAAAATCAAGGTGATGGATACTTTCTCAATGACAGTGATGCCGACAGGCGAACCACAGATATTCTCTTCAAAATAAATGCCTCTAGTCTGCTCGGTGCCCGCAGCCCACAGGTGACAGAATTTACCTATCAATTTATCGATGATGATAGTTACCGCTCACAATTGGGATTGACCGAGACCGACTGGCTCAAGGATCCTCTAATGCTTTACTCTGCGAGCGCAGAGGATAAGCACCAAGGGCGACACCATAAATACCAGCTTTCACATCAAGTGTCCCTAGGTAGCAGTAAAGTGGTTACCGACTTTTATTACCAATCCTATTCACAGCAATTAAATCAATTAAGCCAATTCAATGGTCAGGACATTGATACCCAGAGCCTTACAGCTATTGCCGCATTTGATCGACAGCCTACAGCCGATGGCGCAGAGCTCACCGCCCTAATGCAGGATAATGAATACAGCTCTTTTGGCACTCAAACCCAATCGATCACTCAGTACGGTGAGCATCAAGTGATTTATAGTGCCCGTTATCATACCGACAAAGCCGAAATGCGTTTTGCTGAGCAGCAGGAACAATGGCTGGCAGACAGAAGCATTGTAGGTGGCGCCACTACGGATATCTTGGCTTACACCGATGATGCGACCGCTCTCACTTCCGCCATTGATTCATTGTTCAACTGGCAGGGGCTGCAAATCAAGTTAGCACTTACTTATGAGCATGTGGATGTGAGCCGCGAAGTTAACCTAGATTATGCTGGGCTCGAGGCGGTGGAGTTTTCCGATAGTGATTGGATGCCCCAATTAGGGGTGTTATACGATGCGGGAGATTGGCGTTTTAGCACTGATATACGCCGAGCCTGGAGTGCGGCAAGTGCGGGCAATAGTGAACAAGAAGCGCAGGTTTCGCTCCATTATCAGGTCAGTGCCCAATACGCCAGTGAAGGCATGAGCGCCGATATTAAAGCCTATGTTCAAGAGTTTGATAATCTGCATGTGGGCTGTGATGCCTATTCAATGTGCTCAGATGCACGCTTGTTAACCCAAGAAAATGTGCCAGATGTGCTCACTTATGGTATCGAACTCAGCCTAGGTTATCGCTGGGAACTCGGTGAAGTGCAGTTACCTTTGGGGCTGAATTATCAATATCTGAGTTCTGAATATCAAACCAATACCTGTACAGCTATTCAAGGTTGTGTCTCAGCGGGGGATAAATTGGCTTGGTTACCCGAGCAGCAATTGCAATTCAGTGCCGGGGTTAACTATGCCGAATATGGTGTTAATTTAAATGCCTTTTATCAGTCTGAGCGGGAATTAACGCAATTTGGCTCTGAGCTGCAAACGGTTTCGAGTCAATGGCGGGTCGATTTAGCGGCCAGTTATCAATTTGACCGTCACCATGAACTGTATTTTCGTATCGAAAATCTCTTAGATGAGTCACTGGTCACAACAGCATCAAATAGCGGAATTCGATCAGAAAATGGACGGATCAGCTATTTAGGTTACCAATGGCGTTTCTAAGCTTAGTGTAAATATTGTTTGAATTTTATTCGGTGATCGATAAGAAAAATACTATTGGGGAGTTTTATGGGGACACTCTACTTTTTGCTAAATTAAATCTTTAGAAATTAATGTTATAGTATTTGCTGACCGTAATATTCTCTCTTTCTGATCCGTCACTAGGTTGGAAGGTGAACGCCGTAGCGCATGATTCTTTTAAATCCGTATTTTAGGTTTGAAAACACCTATAATTTTCGTGGCGATGCCAAGTCAATTGGGGTAAAATGCGCGCGACCAGCGTGATTGCGATCGCATTTCTGTGATAAATCTGCGCTAGCTCAATGCAGTAGGTTTTGTTTAAAACCTCAGTATTTAGCAGGAACGCGGCGCATTGTCTTTCCTTCAAAACGTAGTGCTTGTGGATATGATTACAATTAAGAAAGGATTGGAACTGCCTATAGCAGGCGGACCAGAGCAAGTTATCCATAATGGCCCAGCCATTAAACATGTAGCTACTTTGGGTGAAGAGTATATTGGCTTACGTCCTACGATGAAGATCAAAGTGGGCGATAAAGTACAAAAAGGTCAGGTTCTTTTTGAAGATAAGAAGAATTTAGGCGTTAAATATACGGCTTTAGCCAGTGGTACTATATTAGACATTAACCGGGGCGCCCAGCGTGTGCTGCAGTCTGTCGTTATTCAAGTGGAAGGCAACGAAAGCGTTACCTTTGCTAAGTATGACGCCACTGCACTCGATACGCTCGACTCGCAACTGGTCCGTGACAATCTGATCGAATCAGGTTTATGGACTGCATTGCGTACACGTCCTTTCAGCAAAGTTCCTGCTGTAGATTCATCTGCCGCTGGTATTTTTGTAACCGCGATTGATACTCAACCCCATGCTGCCGATCCCGTTGTGGTGATCCGCGAGCATAAAGAAGATTTTGCTAATGGTCTTAAAGTCTTAGCAAGACTCACTGAAGGTAAAGTCTACCTTTGTAAAGCGCCTGGCGCCGATATCCCTGCCGCAAACGCCCAAGTTGAAGAATTTGCCGGTGTGCACCCTGCAGGATTAGTCGGTACTCACATTCACTTCTTATTGTCTGCCTCTGCAAAACGTACTGTTTGGCATATTGGTTACCAAGATGTAATAGCCATTGGTCAGCTATTTACGACGGGTGAGCTCAATACCGAACGTGTGGTTGCGATTGCCGGCCCTAAAGCGGCGAAACCAAGACTGGTTCGTACAGTATTGGGTGCAAGCATGGCTGAATTGACTGCTGGCGAAGCCTTAGATGGTAATGTACGTGTTGTTTCAGGTTCTGTTCTGAACGGTCGTACCGCCGTTGGCCCGCAGGGGTATTTAGGTCGTTACCATGTTCAAGTGAGTCTGTTAGAAGAAGGCACAGAAAAAGAATTTTTAGGCTGGGTATTACCAGGCTCAAATAAATATTCAATTACTCGTGCATTCTTAGGACATCTTGCTCCTTCTCGTTTGTTCAGTATGACGACCAGTACAGGTGGTTCAGACCGCGCTATGGTGCCAATTGGTAACTATGAGCGTGTTATGCCTCTGGACATTCTTCCTACTATGTTGTTGCGTGACCTGATTTCAGGTGATTTCGACGGTGCTGCTACCTTGGGCGCATTAGAGTTAGATGAAGAAGATCTCGCACTGTGTACGTTCGTATGCCCAGGCAAGTATGACTACGGTTCATACCTGCGTGACTGTCTAGATACGATCGAGAGGGAAGGCTAATGAGCTTGAAAGATTTTTTCGAACGTATTGAACCCGACTTTGAAAAAGGCGGTAAATACGAAAAGTTTTATGCCCTATTCGAAGCGGCATACACCATTTTTTATACCCCGGGTAAAGTGAACAAGGGCAAAACCCATGTTCGCGATAACCTCGACCTAAAACGTATGATGATTACGGTTTGGGCCTGTGCTTTCCCCGCGATGTTCGTGGGTATGTACAACGTAGGTTTACAAGCTCAATTAGCGCTCGTGGCTGGTTTTGCTACCCCTGACGTATGGCAAGTGAGCTTGTTTAGCCTGTTCGGTACCGAACTGACGGCAAACTCCGGCTGGCCAGCGCTAATGTGGTATGGCGCCTGTTTCTTCCTACCTATCTACGCGGTGACGTTTGCCGTCGGTGGTATCTGGGAAGTGCTGTTTGCCTCTATCCGCGGTCATGAAGTCAACGAAGGTTTCTTCGTTACCTCTATCCTGTTCGCTTTAACACTGCCAGCAACTATCCCATTATGGATGGTGGCGCTGGGTATCACCTTCGGTGTGGTCGTGGCGAAAGAAGTGTTTGGTGGTACTGGGCGTAACTTCTTAAACCCAGCACTCGCGGGTCGTGCCTTCCTGTTCTTCGCTTATCCGCTGAACATGTCAGGTGATACCTCATGGGTTGTGGCAGACGGTTACTCAGGTGCTACTGCACTGAGCCAAGCGGCATCTGGCACCTTAGATTATGCGTTCAACCAAAACTGGTGGGATGCCTTCTTCGGTTTCATTCCTGGTTCAGTCGGTGAAGTGTCTACATTAGCGATTCTGTTAGGTGGTTTGGTCATCATCTATACCCGTATTGCTTCATGGCGCATTGTTGGTGGTGTGATGGTGGGTATGATTGCCATTTCTACGCTGCTTAACTTTGTCGGTAGTGACACTAACCCAATGTTTGCAATGCCTTGGTACTGGCACTTAGTGTTAGGTGGTTTTGCGTTTGGCATGATGTTTATGGCGACAGATCCAGTGTCAGCGTCATTTACGAATCAAGCTAAATGGGCATACGGTATCTTGATCGGTGCAATGGCTGTGTTTATCCGCGTGATTAACCCTGCATTCCCAGAAGGCATGATGTTAGCGATTCTGTTTGCTAACCTGTTCGCGCCATTGTTCGACCACTTCGTGGTTCAGGCAAATATCAAGCGGAGGATTGCCCGTGGCTAGTAATAAAGATTCGTTCGGCAGAACGTTATTTATCGTCGTTGGCTTATGTCTAATTTGTGCGATATTTGTGTCTACTGCAGCAGTGTTACTGCGCCCAACTCAAGCGGAAAATAAACTGCTTGATAAGCAAAAGTACATTCTGGAAGCCGCTGGTCTTATCGATACTAAAGCGGGCAAAGTGACCAAAGCGCAAATTTTGGAAACTTACGGCAAACACATCGAAGCTAAACTGGTTAACTTGAAAACCGGTGATTGGGTTGAGGGTGTGAATGCTGATACTTTCGATCAACGCAAAGCCTCTCGCGATGTGAAAACCTCATTTATCCCTGAGAACGACATTGCTTCGGTGAAGCGTGTTGCAGAGGATGCAGTGGTTTATTTGGTTCGTGATGAACAAGGTAAATTGACTAGCGTGATCCTGCCCGTTCATGGTTATGGTTTGTGGTCGACTATGTATGCCTTCCTCGCGTTAGATGCTGATCTCAACACGATTCAAAGCCTAGTTTACTACGAGCATGGTGAAACCCCAGGCTTAGGTGGTGAAGTACAAAATGCCCAGTGGAAAGCAAAATGGCATGGCAAAAAGTTATTTGATGAGCAAGGTAATATTGCTATCAGCGTAACTAAAAACCCTGCTGTGGCTAGCTCTGAATACGGTGTAGACGCATTATCTGGTGCGACACTGACCAGTAACGGTGTACAACATTCACTGACATTCTGGTTAGGTAAAGAAGGTTTTGCGAGTTTCATTGAAAAAGCACGCAATGGAGGTCTCAGCTAATGTCTGACGCTAAAGAACTGAAACAGGTTCTGACAGGACCTATAGTCAACAACAACCCGATTGCATTACAAGTTCTTGGTGTATGTAGTGCGTTAGCGGTAACGAGTAAACTCGAAACTGCATTGGTCATGGCGTTGGCATTAACTGCGGTAACTGCGTTTTCGAACCTGTTTATCTCAATGATCCGTAATCATATTCCAAGCAGTGTGCGTATTATCGTACAGATGACCATTATTGCCTCTTTGGTAATCGTGGTTGACCAATTGCTGCAGGCTTATGCTTATCAGATTTCTAAGCAATTATCGGTATTCGTCGGCCTTATTATTACGAACTGTATCGTAATGGGACGCGCCGAAGCCTACGCGATGAAAACACCGCCAATGATGAGCTTTATGGATGGTATCGGTAACGGTTTAGGTTACGGTGCAATTCTGTTAGCCGTTGGCTTCGTACGTGAACTGTTTGGTAACGGTTCTCTGTTCGGTGTTGAAATCCTGCACAAGATCTCTGATGGTGGCTGGTATCAACCAAACGGTCTGCTACTACTGCCTCCGAGTGCGTTCTTCCTGATCGGTGTTCTGATTTGGATTATTCGTACCTATAAGCCAGAGCAAGTTGAAGCAAAAGGGTAAGTGCGATGGAACATTATATTAGCCTGTTAATTCGCTCTGTTTTCATTGAAAACATGGCACTGGCCTTCTTCCTTGGTATGTGTACTTTCTTGGCTGTGTCTAAGAAAGTGACCACCGCCATGGGCCTAGGGATTGCGGTAGTTGTAGTGTTAACTATCTCTGTTCCTGCTAACCAAGTTATCTATCAAGGGCTGCTCGCTCCTGGTGCTCTCGCTTGGGCTGGCGCACCTGAAGCCGATTTAAGCTTCTTGAAATTCATTACCTTTATCGGTGTGATTGCGGCTTTAGTTCAAATTCTGGAAATGGCATTAGACAAGTACTTTCCACCTTTGTACAACGCCTTAGGTATCTTCTTACCTTTGATCACTGTGAACTGCGCGATTTTCGGTGCGGTATCATTCATGGTTGAGCGTGACTACAAGCTCGGTGAGAGTGTGGTGTTTGGTTTCGGCTCTGGAGTAGGTTGGGCATTAGCTATCGTATTGATGGCCGGTATCCGTGAGAAGCTGAAGTATGCCGACGTGCCGAACGGCCTGCGTGGTTTAGGTATTACCTTTATTACCGCTGGTTTAATGGCCTTAGGTTTCATGTCGTTTTCTGGCGTGTCGCTGTAAGGGACACCAAACGGCTTCTTGAATTGGACCTTCTAAGGATAAGTTAATGGATATTCTTGGTATTTTTAAATCTACTCCGCTCGAGGTTTACCTCGGTGTGAGTATGTTTACTGCTATCGTCCTCGTCTTAGTGTTAGTGATTTTATTCGCTAAATCTAAGCTAGTGTCTAGCGGTGACATCACGATCGGCATCAACGACGATCCTGAAAAAGCGATTACAACCGGTGCGGGCGGTAAGCTGTTAGGCGTTTTAGCCAATAGCGGTATCTTCGTATCGAGTGCCTGTGGTGGCGGTGGCTCATGTGGCCAATGTCGCGTGGTGATTAAGTCTGGTGGTGGTGATATTCTGCCAACTGAACTTGACCACATCAGCAAAGGTGATGCCCGTAAAGGTTGTCGTCTTTCTTGTCAGGTTAACGTTAAGAACGATATGGAAATCGAGCTTGACGAAGAAATCTTCGGTATCAAAAAATGGGAATGTACTGTTATCTCTAACGATAACAAAGCCACTTTCATTAAAGAACTGAAGCTACAAATTCCTGATGGCGAATCAGTTCCATTCCGCGCAGGCGGTTATATCCAAATTGAAGCGCCAGCTCACCATGTTAAATATGCAGACTTCGATGTGCCTGCAAAATACCGCGGTGACTGGGAACACTTTGGTTTCTTCAATCTTGAGTCAAAGGTTGATGAAGAAACGATTCGTGCCTACTCCATGGCTAACTACCCAGAAGAGTTTGGCATCATCATGCTAAACGTGCGTATTGCTACGCCTCCACCACGTAATTTGACACTGCCTTGCGGTAAGATGTCATCTTACATTTGGAGTTTAAAAGCTGGCGATAAAGTGACGATTTCTGGTCCATTCGGTGAGTTCTTCGCGAAGGATACCGATGCAGAAATGGTATTTATTGGCGGCGGTGCGGGTATGGCACCAATGCGTTCGCACATTTTCGACCAACTCAAGCGCCTTAAGTCTAAGCGTAAGATGAGTTTCTGGTACGGTGCGCGTTCTAAGCGTGAAATGTTCTACGTGGAAGACTTCGACGGCTTAGCGGCTGAGAATGAGAACTTCGTATGGCATGTGGCGCTGTCCGATCCTCAACCAGAGGACAACTGGGACGGTTACACAGGTTTTATTCATAACGTATTGTATGAAAACTACCTGAAAAACCACGATGCTCCAGAAGATTGCGAGTTCTACATGTGTGGACCTCCAATGATGAACGCTGCCGTAATTGGTATGTTGAAAAATCTTGGTGTCGAAGATGAAAACATCCTACTGGATGACTTCGGCGGCTAATGTTCATTAGCCTGAGATGAAAAAAGTTGCAGATGTTGAGGACCATCTCTCATCTGCAACTTTTGCATTTAAGGGCACAATAAAGAGTTGTTGGTCATTATGTCTAAGACCTTAGCGTTAAAAACCGCAATGTTAAAAACCTCAATGTTAAAGCATTCAGTGAACTGGCTAGTCCTCCTTGGGCTGGCCTTTTTTATTTCGGGCTGTACAAAACCGGATGAAGTGATTTCCTTAGCCGGTAGCACTATGGGCACGACTTACCATATCAAAGTCGTTTCAAATAAACAGATGCCGACGGCGCAGTTACTACAGGCAGAAATTGATTTAGCCCTTGAGCTGGTCAATGATCAAATGTCGACGTATCGCCCTCATTCAGAATTATCCCGTTTTAACCAACTGCCATTAGAGCAGAGTGTTGAAGTCTCAGCCGATACCATAAAAGTGGTGCAGGAAGGCATACGTCTCTATGACGTTACCGATAAAGCGTTGGATATCACCCTTGGGCCATTAGTGAATCTATGGGGATTTGGGCCTGATAAGCGTCCAACTCAAGTGCCGTCACAGGCCGATATTGATGCGGCTAAAGCGAAAACCGGTATCCACGAACTTTCTATCGAAGGCAATCGTTTAAGTAAGCATAACGCCCATTTGTATGTGGATTTATCATCAATTGCCAAGGGCTTTGGTGTCGATAAGGTGGCCTCTATTTTAGATAAGTACCAGGCAACGGGTTACTTAGTGGAAATTGGCGGCGAGCTAAGCATTAAAGGTACTAAGGGCGATGGCAGTTCCTGGCGCGTGGCGATAGAAAAACCGACCGATGATGGTATGGCGGTGCAACAGGTGATTGAGCCGGGCACTATGGCTATGGCCACGTCAGGGGATTATCGCAATTATTATGAAGAAGACGGCCAACGTTTTACCCATATAATCGATCCGCGTACTGGTTTACCTGTAAACCATAAGCTAGCCTCTGTGACCGTGCTGCATAAAGAGTGCATGACGGCCGACGGTTTTGCGACGGCGATGATGGTTTTAGGCACAGAAGCATCATTGGAGCTTGCCAAGAAGGAACACTTGGCGATAATGCTAATAGAAAAGCAAGGTGAAGGATTTAAAGTCTATTACAGTGACGCCTTCAAGCCTTTCCTTAAGTAGTTGGAGTAAACATGAGCACTTTTATCGCGGCATTTGTGATTTTGTTATTGTTCTTTTTGCTGATGTCGATAGGTTATCTCATTAAGCGCAAAGCCGTTGAAGGAAGCTGTGGCGGTTTGGGTGTACTAGGGATTGAAAAAGCCTGCGATTGTGATGATCCCTGCGACAAGCGTAAGCGTCGTATGGCCGCAGAAGAAGCGCGCCGTGAGAAGCTAACCAAAGACAGAATTATTTAAATCAGCTTAATCGACAATAGCCTCCTACCTAGGAGGCTATTTTTTGCCTGAAACTTACCAGCCTAGACGATTCACTTAAATTTATCCTTGGGATATGAGGTAGATAGCGCGCTAATCTAAGTGAAAATGAGAATGCTTTTTATGTTTAAGTTTGTGAAAAATAAAGAAAATTTGAGTTAGTCGATAAATTGTACTAGGCTAGAAGCTTGATTTAGATCAATCTTTTTCCCTTTAACAAGGATCGTAACTTATGAAAGGTCATCCAAAAGTGGTTGGGCAACTGAATCGGGTGCTTACCTGTGAGTTGACGGCCATCAATCAATATTTTCTCCATGCTCGGATGTTTAAACATTGGGGCCTAGAAAAGCTCAATCACGTCGAATACAAAAAATCCATTCAAGATATGAAACACGCCGATAAGCTTATCGAGCGGGTGCTGTTTTTGGAAGGACTGCCGAATCTGCAACAACTTGAAAAGTTACGCATTGGTGAACATAGCCAAGAAATGCTCGACTGCGATCTGGCCATGGTGCAAGAGCAGCTAACACTGCTGCGCGATGCGATCAGCCTGTGTGAAGCCGAGCAGGATTATGTCAGCCGCGATCTGCTAGAAGATATTCTTGAAGATGAAGAAGAGCACTTAGATTGGCTCGAGTCACAGCAGGAGCTCATCACATTAACGGGCATTCAAAATTATCTGCAATCACAAATGAGTGAGTCATAGGAGCGAAATATGAAAGGCGATAAAGACGTTATCGATGCATTAAATCGGCTCCTAACGGGAGAACTCTCGGCGATGGATCAGTATTTTGTCCATGCCCATATGTACGAAGATTGGGGACTAAACGAACTCTATGAGCGGATCGCCCATGAGTCGGATGATGAAAAAGGTCATGCGGCAAAACTGGTACAACGTATTTTATTCCTCGAAGGCGTGCCTAATGTGGCGGCCCGTGAGGCATTAAATATCGGCTCAAATGTGGAACAGATGCTGCGTAACGATCTCGCCTACGAATACAAGGTTGCCGATGATTTGCGTAAAGTCATCGCCCTGTGTGAGCAGAAGCAAGATTACCAGACCCGTGAAATTCTCGAAGTATTACTCGACGATACTGAGTCTGACCATATGTATTGGCTTGAAAAACAACTCGGACTGATTGACCGAATTGGTTTACAAAATTATCTGCAAACGAAAATGTAGTTAAAGTCGTACCTCAAATTAAGGCCAGTTAAGTCATTTAACTGGCCTTATGTTATCAAGCCCACTTAAGAGATAAAGCTTGCCTTGAGCAGGTTTGGCCGAGTACGGCTCCCGCTTAATTAGAGTATATAGCCTAATTGACTGCCAAATAGGTATTTCACCAACTCATCCTCTGTGATCTATGTCAAATTTAGCAAATAGTGTTAAATGACTATTCTTGTGTCTTTACAAATACTTGTTTACGTATTTTCTGAGCATTTCATCTGTTGTTAGTCGGTAAAAATTGTTACCGTGTGAAACTGTTTTTGTACGCCTTTTGTCAGTTATAGCTCAGCCAGACGGGAAGATTAATGGAATATATAAAACGCTCTCTCAGTTTACAGTTGGTGGTGACTATCGTTGGTGCACTTGCTGTACTCCTCACTTTAGTTGCTGCTTTGCTTGTTAATAAAGAAAGTAACAATACCCGTAAGCAAGTGGATGCGGATATTTCGGCGCTGGTAGCCTTAAAAGCCAACGAGATCAGTGGTTACTTTATTGCCAAGGGGCAAGTGATCCATTCAGTGTTTGCCGAGCCCGGGTTAGTTAGTTAGTTTAGTCAGTACCATGCCCGCGGCAGTAACCTCGCTACGGATGCGCAGTACCAAGATATTATTCGTTATTTTAAATCGTTCTCTGAGCGTGATAGCGATGTGAAATCGGTGTTCTTTGGCTCGGCCAATACCTTTGAATATTTTGATTTAAATGGCCGTTTCGATGGCGATGCTAACTATTACACCAATAAACGCCCTTGGTGGCAGGAGGCGATTGACCAGCGCGGCTTGTTTGTTGGTGATCCCGCAGTCGATGCCAACGATGGTTCTATTTCTGCTACGGTTAAAACCCCTGTCTATGGGGCCAATGGTGAGCTTATCGGTATTGGTGGTATGGATATCTTGATCGACACCATAGGCAAAAACCTTTTGGCACCCATCAAATACCGTAATTTCGGTCAAGCTTTCTTGATGACGGATGAAGGTAAGTTGGTGTATTTTCCTGGTTTCTCCGAGCGTTTTCCTCCGGGGTCCTTAGCCAATCAAATTGATAGTCAATTTAAGGACACAACTGGTTTTACCGCCCTAAGACAGCAGATGCAGCGTGAGCCCGAGGGGTTTGCTGAAGTCACCTTCAATGGCATTTCCCAGCGGGTAGTATTTGTGTCCGTCGGTGGCGATTATCCAAAACAAAAATGGCACTTAGCCTTTATGTTGCCCCACGAAGTGATTGAAGCACCCGTTACGGCGGCATTTTGGAATGCCTGTTTTGTTGCCATCGGCATTATGATTTTAGTGGGGATGACGGTTTGGTTGATGTTACTGCCCTTTAGGCGTCAGCTGTCTAAGCTGCTCGATGCGATGGAAGACATTGCCGAAGGAGATAGCGATTTATCCCAACGTATTCTTATGCAGCGGGAAGATGAGTTAGGTAAGCTGGGTGATGCTTTTAATCGCTTCGCTGAGAAAGTGCAGCACATGCTGTTGGATACCCGAAGTTTAACCCAAGAGGTGGGGACGGGTGTTGTCGATGCGCGGCAGATCTGTGACTTAGCCGTATCTTCGGTCTCATCGCAGAAGCAACAAATAGATTCGGTTGCCACTGCCGCAACTCAAATGGCGCAAACCAGCCAAGAAATGGCGGTAAGTGCCCAGCGGGCGAATGATTTTGCCGAAAAGGCGCAAACTCAGGCCAGCGATGGTACGCAAATCGTTTCCCGCGCGACCGAAGGCATGAAGGCCCTATCCCAGCAGGTGATTGAAGCGGCGAAAGTGATTAAACACCTACGCAGCAGCTCAGAGCAAATCGGTGAGGTCCTGAGTGTTATCCGTAATATTGCCGAGCAAACCAATCTACTCGCATTGAATGCGGCGATTGAAGCGGCGCGGGCGGGGGAGCAGGGCCGTGGCTTTGCCGTAGTGGCCGATGAAGTGCGTACTTTGGCGTCCCGTACCCAAGATTCTACCGCCAATATTCAAGGGATTATCCAAACGCTGCAACAGAGCGCCCTGCAAGCGGAGCAAGTGATGGAGTCGGGCGTCGAGCAGGCGAAAGCGGGTCAAGTGTTAACGACTCAGGTTGAAGCGGCGTTGAATGACATTGCCACGGCGATCATGTCTATCCAGCAGCAGACGGTAGAAATTACCGTTGCTATCGGTCAGCAAGCTGTGGTGGCCGAGGAAGTGGCGCAAAATGTCGAGAATGTGCGCGGGCTGTCGGATCAGTCTCTGTTATCGAGCCAGGATTTGTCCCTAAGCCTGCAGGGTTTTGAACATATGACCCGTGAACTCAGCCGCAATATCGGCCAATTCAAGATCTAAACCTGAGTGAGGTAGCGTGTTCACCAATATGCTGACGGCTTGCTAACATCGCCCATGCATTAACGTATTATTCCCCCATAAAAGGAGCCTAGGCTCCTTTTATTTTTCGCCTTATTCCATGTAAATCGGTTAGTGGGTACTTGATTACTGTTTTTATATACAGTATTTTGGCGTTGGAGGAATTCAACGTGCGAAAAATTATTCACATCGATATGGACTGCTATTTTGCCGCAGTGGAAATGCGCGACTTTCCCGAGTACCGTGGCAAGCCGTTAGCCGTGGGTGGCAGCAGCGATCGCCGTGGAGTGATCAGCACTTGCAGCTACGAGGCGCGTAAATTCGGTGTACGTTCGGCGATGGCGACCGCCTATGCCTTGAAGTTGTGTCCCGATCTTATTTTGGTGCCAGGGCGGATGCAGGTTTACAAAGAAGTGTCCCTGCAAATTCGTGAAATTTTCTCCCGCTATACCCCATTGATTGAACCGCTTTCCTTAGATGAAGCCTATTTAGATGTGAGTGAGTGCCAACAATATAAGGGCTCTGCGACTTTGATTGCTAAGGCCATTCGCCGCGATATTTTAGCCGAAACAGGGTTAACCGCTTCGGCGGGCATAGCCCCAGTGAAGTTTTTAGCTAAGGTCGCCTCGGATCTGAATAAACCAAACGGCCAATATGTGATTACCCCAGAGACGCTTCCCGAGTTTGTTAAAACACTATCGCTACGTAAAATTCCCGGTGTCGGCAAAGTCACCGCCGAAAAGCTCTCCTTGCTCGGGCTCAATACCTGCGGCGATGTGCAAGCCTATTCTAAACCCGAGTTATTGGCGCGATTCGGTAAGTTTGGTGCTGTCTTGATTGAACGTGCCCAAGGAATCGATGAACGGGGTATTTCTATCGGTCAAGAGCGTAAATCCGTCGGGGTTGAAACCACGCTGGCGAAGGATATTTATACCCTAGAGCAGTGCCAACAGGTGATGCCGGGATTGATCCAAGAATTAGCCCTACGTTTAAGCCGCAGCGCTAAGGGCAGACAGATCCATAAGCAGGTGATCAAACTTAAATTTAATGATTTTAAACAGACCACAATCGAGCATCGCAGTGATGAGGTTTCCGTGGTGATGTTTTATGAATTACTCAGTCAAGCCATGGTAAGGCAAGAAGGGCGGGGAATTCGGCTATTAGGGGTTTCCGTCGGACTCGCCGAGAGCAAAGACACTCTTAAGCCGTTAATGGCACGCGAAAATAAGCAACTGGATTTTGTGTTTTAGTGCCAATCGAACCTGACGTAGTTGACGCGATAACAAGCCTTACGCATTACGTAAATAGAAGAAATAAAAAAGCCGCATTGGTATATCCTCTGCGGCCTTTTAATCTAAGTCGGCTTAGCGACTATTCACCTTTAGCGGGAATGCGTTCTAGCACGGCTAATAGTAGATCCCAGTATTGGCCAACAGTGGTGATATTGACCATTTCATCTGGACCGTGGGGATAGCGGATGGTGGGGCCAATCGAGACCATATCCATCTCTGGATAGGGTTTCTTGAATAGACCACATTCGAGACCCGCATGGATCACCATGATCACTGGCTCTTTGTGGTAAATGTCTTGATAGGTTTCACGCACTATCGCCATCACGGGCGAGCTGTTATCGGGTTTCCAGCCCGGATAAGCGCCGCTTAAATCAATTTCGGCTCCGGCTAAGTTAGTTAACGCAGTTAACATGCCTTCGACTTGACTGCGACCAGAATCAATTAGCGAACGGATAAGGCATAGGATAGTGACTTGCTCATCGTCTGTGCTGATAACGCCTACGTTGAGTGAGGTTTCAGTGACCCCTTCGACTTCATCGCTCATGCGAATAACGCCATTTGGGCACACATGCAGCAAATCGATCAGGGTATTTTGGCTGTTCTCACTCATCACCCGTTTTGGCGTTGGGATTTCACTCAACACTAAACGCATATCGGGATCGACAATAGCAAGTTCTGTGCGTACTAAGGCTTCGAAGGCGCTGACTTTTTCATTAAGCGCATCGACATTTTCGGCGGGCAACATAAAGCTGATATTGGCTTCCCGTGGGATCGCATTACGCAGTGAACCGCCAGTAAATTGGGTCAGCTCTAACGCTAACTCATCGGCATTTTCAAACAGGAAACGCGCCAATAGTTTATTGGCATTGCCGCGACCTAAGTGAATATTTACCCCAGAGTGACCGCCCTTTAAGCCAGATAAATGCAGACTAAAGGCCGAGTAACTTTGCTCAGAGGCTTGCCACACCATAGGCAGGGTGATTTGGGCATCGACGCCACCGGCGCAGCCCATGTAAATTTCACCTTCTTGCTCTGAGTCGGTATTGATGAGGATCTCTGCATCTAACATGCCCGCCTGTAAACCGAAGGCGCCTGTCATGCCCGCTTCTTCATCTATGGTCAGCAGCACTTCTAATGGGCCGTGCTTGATATCATCTGAGCCTAAAATGGCCAGCGCCGATGCCATGCCGATACCGTTATCAGAACCTAAGGTTGTACCTTTGGCTTTAACCCAATCGCCATCTACATAGGCTTCGATAGGATCTTTCGTAAAATCATGGACTTTATCGGCATTCTTCTGTGGCACCATATCGATGTGAGCTTGGATCACCACAGTTTTACGATCTTCCATTCCCGGCGTAGCAGGTTTACGGATGATTAAGTTGCCAACGGCATCTTCGACTACGGCGAGTTGCTTATCTTTGGCCCATGCTTGGATGTGCTGGCTTAAGGCTTGCTCGTGTTTGGAAGGGTGGGGAATAGCACAAATTTGTTCAAACCATTGCCATAAAGGCTGTGGGTATAACTGACTTAACGCTGTCACGGATGTGTCCCTCATAAGGTCTTGTGGGTATAGGGCAAATTTGCGGTCATTCTAGCACATTCTGGGCAGCCAAATAATCACAGCGTCACAGGCTTTTGCTGAGCTGGCAGCCAAAGTTTCCAGTTCGATTGTTTTCGATGGAACTCATGCCGATTTTAGATTGGTAATTAGGCGATAGAGCGGGAATAATGCAGACACAATAATGAAAAAGGATGGGTCATGTTTCAAGTTAACTTCGTTGATGTAAAAGCAGAAAATGCCATTTTTGATGGTGAAGGTTGGGATGCGATTGTGGTGGTGACGCCCGATCTGGATGCCATCGGTTTTGATGAGATAGGCTTATTGGCCAAGCACGGTGCCCACGTAGATAAGCGTGTCGGTAAGAGCCCGACATTACTATTTGCTCCGGGTCTTGCGGGAGGGCGCTTGATTATCGCGCCTGTCACCCAAGTGAACGATGAGTATGTAGACGTGCGAGTGTACGCCGATGCCGCAAGGGCGGCGATTGCCATTGCCAAAGAGGCGGGCGCAAAACGCCCACTCCTATATGTAGTGCCATCGAAGGACGCGCGTTTTGGTTTTGCCTCTGAAGTCGCGGCGTTAGCCTGCGGTCAAGAACTGTGGCAAACCTTAGAGCTGCGTGAAGCGACGGATCTCGCACCTGCATTTGAAGCCATAGGGTTATTATCTTTAGCAACCCATAACAGCAATTTACTCAATGCCTTAGAAGCGGGGCGGGTACTAGCGCGGGATTTATGTGGTACTGAACCCGAGCGCATGTCGGCTAAAGCTTTTACCGATTATTGTCTGCAATCCTTTAAGGGCAGCGTGATCAAAACCGCTGTGGTGGAAGACAGAGATATTTTAGAGCGAGATTATCCGCTGCTCAGCGCCGTGGCGCGTTCGTCTTTTGCCGTCGGCCGTCATCAGCCCCGCGTGGTGAAATTAGAGTATCTGCCAGAGGGAGAGGTGACTCGCACTTTCCTGTTTGCGGGTAAGGGCGTGATTTACGACACCGGCGGCGCCGATCTAAAAGTGGGCGGTGCTATGGCGGGTATGAGCCGCGATAAGGGCGGCGCTTCTGCCGTGGCGGGGTTATTTAAAACCCTATCCATGCTCAAACCTAAGGGAATTCGCGTGATTGCCGAATTAGGCTTAGTGCGTAATAGCATAGGCAGCGAAGCCTTCGTCACCGATGAAATTATCACTAGCCATGCGGGTGTGCGGGTTCGCATTGGTAATACGGATGCCGAAGGGCGCTTAGTGCTAGCGGATTTACTGAGTCATTTACGCATTAAAGCCGTGTCGGCGGTGAAGCCAGAACTATTTTCGGTGGCAACACTGACTGGGCATGTTGTGCGCTGCTATGGCGGTTATCCTGCGGCGGTGGAAAACTCGGTCGCGAGTGCACAGCAATGCGCTGTCACTTTACAACAGCAGGCGAGCCAATGGGGCGAACCCTTTGAAGTGTCGAGCCTGCGCCGTGAAGATTTTGCCAAGATCCGCGATGTGTCTGGCGCTGCTGAAATATTATCCTCAAATAATGCGCCGTCATCGGTGACTGCCCGTGGGCATCAATATCCTGCGGCGTTTTTACTGAAGGCGTCAGGGCTATTTGACCATGGGCTCAATGCCCCCATTCCCTTAGCTTATACCCACTTAGATATTGCCGGCAGTGCGACTGAAGGTGATCCGCTGTATGGCAAACCTACGGCCAGCCCACTGGTGGGCTTGTATCAATACCTGATCAATCGCTAACGGATCGCAACAAATAGAAATAATTCTGTAATATCTTATTTATTAGATGTTTGCAGGGTTATTTCTGTTTTTATGTGAAGCAGATCGCCATTAACCCCACTATAATTGCGTAATTTAATTACATTAAAAAGCCTTAATCAAAAAAAACACAAATAAAGGTTGTAATAAAACTACAAAACCATATAATTGCTTTCGTGGATTAGGCACTATGCCTTTCCTCTCTAGTCTATCCAGGATGGATATTTTTCTCCAAGGACCCGAGTGACAAGTCGTCTCAACGGATTTGAGAATCTCTAGTTCCAAGGAACCGAGCCAAGCTTCACTAGAGCACTTAATCACAACTAATTTAGGAGTATTGACTATGTCTTATACAGGCAACAACCATTTTTATTGGCAGAACACTTGGTTTAACACTGATGTTTTGCGTGGCGGTTTATTCGCCATGAGCTTTAAGGCCTAACCCTCCTTAAAGTTTGAGTTTCCATCATCCATCAACCTTTGTATCGCCTTTTTTGGCGTGTTTAGACTCAAGTAGCATATCGGTGTTTTTGCATGGGTATGCCAGGTTTTTCCCGCTAGCGCGGTAATGTACTTCCCCGAAAGGGACGCTTGAAATATGTCTTTGCCTGCTCATTGAGCAGGCTTTTTTTTTTGCCTTTTTTCTCCTAGCTGTCCCGTCCTATTAAGCGACAATTACGGTGGCCGGTCTAGCGACAATTATCTTGGCCGGTTGATCTGATAAGGTTCGGTACAGCAGAACGGAGGAGTTCACTGTGCCGGGAACACGAATCACTCATCAACAGGT